>CAYZJE010000058.1:0-44617 GCA_964478485.1 uncultured Syntrophobacter sp.
GCGATGCGGAGCCTGGCTAAATTTTAAACGCGTCCACCGTCTCGCGGGCGAAGAGTTCGTCCAAGAAAAGCTTCTGCTTGGTCAAGCCCTGCTCGAACAGGTATCCATTTAAGGTTTCGAGATTTTTGCGATTGGGTTCCAGCCCGTAAGGCCAATAGTCCGTGGTCATCAGGGCGGTTGTGTCTTCAAACTCGGCTGAAGTCCACGGCAAGCTCACGCGCAAAATGTTGGTGTCATAAAGATCGCGCATGCAAAGCTCTTTCGCCTCGCAGAACGCTTTATACAGCGTCTGTGCGATCCAAGGTTCTTTTTCATAGATCGACCTTTTGATCACCACGACGTGCATGATCGGAAACAGCCCAGTGGTTTTAAAATACGCCATCTCCACTTGCCGGTAGTTCGGGAACAGTCGCTTCACTTTGGGCGAGCTCTGGAGAAAACAAGTCGGCATGCGCGGCGACATCATGGCGTCGATCTCACCACTCTCGATCATCGTGTTGAGCGTCGTGTCCGGCCGGGACCCCATGGTCACGCCCGCCGGCATCTCGAAATCGACGCGATCTTTTCGTCCGGGATGTTCCTCACCGGCTTGCACCCAGTGAATCGCGCTCGGCGGCACGCCGTACTCATGCTCGAACATGCCGCGCAGCCACACCGCCGCGGTCATCGAATACTCCGGCACGCCCATGCGCCGGCCGCGCAAATCTTGAATTGTTTTAATGCCCGAATCCGTATTCACAAAAATGCAGCGATGGCGAAAGGTTCGAGATGGAAACACGGGAATAGCGACGAACGGCCGCCGCCCGCGCGACGCCGCTGTAAGAAACGCGCCCATCGACAGTTCCGACGCGTCAAATTCTTCGTACTTCATCATGCGCCAGAAAATCTCTTCCACCGACATGACGAGATAATTGAGCTCGATACCCTCCGGCTTGACGATGCCTTCCTTGAGCGGCCGCATCCGGTCGTAGTCCTCGCAAGCAAGAGTCAGACGTAGATTTTTCATTTAGCTGATCCTCAGAGACGGGGCACGAAGAAAGGCCCTTCGACAAGCTCAGGGCGAACGGCAGAATCCGAAACCGATCATGCTGAGCCTGTCGAAGCATGTGCCAGTTTTACCAGCTTCACGTATTTCTGCATTTCCTTCACGAAAAGTTCTTTCTTTTTCGAGGCCAGCAAATTTCCCAAGTACGCGCTGCCCAGACAGATGCCGATCACGCCGGCGCGAACGTAATCTTGAACGTTTTTCAAAGTGACGCCGCCCGAGACCATGAAACGCACGTCGGGAAACGGCCCCTGCATCTGCCGGATAAAATACGGCCCGCCGACCAAGTCGGCGGGAAATATTTTTACCAAATCCGCGCGTGCCCGCTGCGCCGCGATAATCTCCGTCGGCGTCGCCGCGCCGGGAAAGCAGGCGATATTGGCCGTATGACACAGGCTGACCAGATTCAACTCCAGCGACGGCGAAACGATAAATTCCGCGCCGACGCCGATCGCCCGCTCCGCCTGCTGCAACGCAAGCACCGTACCAGCGCCGACGTGAATGCCACGGCGGCGCGATAATTCTTGAATCACATCCAGCGCCCCCGGCACGCTGAACGTGATTTCGACGAATTTGATCCCGCCATCGGCGGCAGCTTTCGCGAGCGCCAAGGCATCGTCTGGCGATTTCGAGCGCACGACGGCCACCAGGCGGCTAGCGTACAATTCAGATATTAATTGGATTCGGTCCATCTGTGTAATCTTCGGTAGGGGCGATTCATGAATCGCCCCTACGCGGAAATTCTTTGCGCCTTTGCGCCTTTGCGGGAGATTCTCTCTCTCCCCTGTATTCAGATAATTCGATTAACTCAGACTCAACCCGCCGTCGACAATCAGCGTCTGGCCCGTGACGAAATCTCCGCCGGTGATCAGCCCGAGAATTGCCCCGGCAATATCGTCCGGCGTCGCGATCCGCTGGAGCGGGAATCCAGACGAGGCATTAGCAATCACCTGCTGATAATCCGCACCAAAGTGCTGGCTCATCCACGGCGTGTCCGTGAATGCCGGCGCGACGCAGTTTACCCGGACATTCGGCGCCATCGCCACCGCCAAGCCGCGCGTCATGTAAATCAACGCCGCCTTTGCCGTGCCGTAGGCTAGCGAAGACATCGTCGACGGCGCCAACACGCCTGAGATCGACGACACGTTGACGATCATGCCTTGATTCGCTTCGAGCAATTTTTGCGCGGCGCGGGCGCAACGAAACGCGCCTTTTACATTCACATCGAGAATCTCATCCCAGATCGCATCCGTGAGACCCTCGAGATCGGTAAGCTTAACCCAATGGGTCACGCCGGCGTTGTTGATCAAAATATCCAAGCGGCCGAACTGCTCTTGAATCTTGCCGATCAGCGCGCGCACCTGCTCATCGCTCTGCACATCCGCTTGAATAGCGATTGCCTTAACGCCGCCGCGCTCAATCTCAACGGCGAGCTCCTCAGCCGCTTTGTTCGATTTGCGATAGTTAATCGCCACGCCGCTGATACCGGCTTGCGCTAATTTGCGCACCACCGCGCCGCCGATTCCGCCCGCGCCGCCGGTTACGAGCGCCACTCTACCGCTCAGCTGCATTTGTTCGCTTCGCTCTCAATTCCAGATTCCAAATTCCATATTCCAAATGACCCGGAGCGAAAATCTGGAATCTGGAATTTGTAATTTGTAATTCGCTTACCGTTTGCCACGCAGCACCGCCGTCCGCGCGGCATCAACATGCCAGTCACCAGGCAGCTTGACCAACGCATCGACAGCTCCGCGGTAAGCGACGGCCACGCCGTAATTTTTCTCGGCCGCTTCCGCCGTAACGTAACCTTCGATCACGTCCCAGAGAATCTTTTGCGGATCGCGCTGAAACGGATCTCCATAGCCGCCGCCGCCGGGAAGATCCACATGAACAACATCGCTAGCTTGCAAATCCCTGAGCGCCTTGGCGTGAAGCTTTTTGCCGTCGTCCATGGATACTTCGCCGCGCGCGCCTGCTTTACCGCCCAACAAACCGGGGGCGGGAAATTCCGTGCGGTCGGCGATGGAGCTGACGCTCCACTTACCTTCGCCGCGCCTGGCGAATTCGGTCAGCTGGCCGAGACCGCCGCGCCAGGTTCCCGGTCCACCCGAGTTCGCGCGCAATTCGCGCCGCTTCAGCACCACTGGTGATAGACTTTCGATGACTTCCGCCGGCACACCGGCAACGCCGCTGGGAAAGCCGACGGCATTCAAACCATCTTTCGTTGGCCGCGCGCCGGTGCCACCGACTTGAAAGACAGTCAAAGTGAACGGCGGATTCTGACCGCGCCAGACACTCAGCCAAATTGGATCGGCGCCGGGCGCCATCAATCGGCCTGGCATTGCGCCGGACATCGCCGCGAAGATCGCGCTCGGGATAAAATGGCCGATCACCTGGCGGCTCGCCACCGGCGCGGGATCCAGCGCGTTGAGAATGCTCCCCGGTGGCGCGCTCACGTGCACCGGACGAAAGCTCCCTTCGTTGTGCGGCACGTCGGGACAGATCGCCGCTTTGATCGCGAAGCTCGCATACGCATGAGTGTAATTCAGCACGACGTTGATGCCGCGCGTGCTTTGCGGCGATGAGCCGGTGAAATCGATAAATATTTCATCGCCGGCGACTTTCACTTTGCAGCGCACCACGATCGGCTCCTCGAAACCGTCGCTCCAGGTCTCATTGCTCCACTCGCCGCTGGGCAATTTGCGAATCTCCGCGCGCACCGCGGCTTCGGAGCGCCGGATGATTTCTTCGGCGACGTCATCTATCGAATCCAAGCCGAACTCATCCATCATTTCGAGCAGCGCCCGTCCGCCGGTTTCGTTGCACGCCGTCTGCGCGTAGAAATCGCCGATCACCTCATCCGGTTGGCGCACGTTGGTGCGGACGATCTGCATGAGAATGTGATTGGGCTCACCGCGGTCGAACAGCTTCATGATCGGGATGCGCAGTCCCTCTTCAAAAACTTCCCGCGCTTCCGCAGAGAGAATCCGCCCGCCGATATCAGCGCTGTGGCAGGTGTTGGCGAACAACGCGACCATTTTGCCGTTCTTGAAAATCGGCGTGGTAATCGTGATGTCGTTGATCTGTCCGGCGGTTTGCCAGGGATCGTTGGTGATGAGCACGTCGCCGGGCGCCAGTTTGTCCGCCGGGAACGCGGCGAGAAAATGTTTCATCGACGTCGCCATGGCGTTGATATGCCCCGGCGTGCCGCTGATCGACTGCGAAATCATCCGCCCCTTGGTGTCGAACATGCCGCAGGCGAGGTCCTGGCTCTCGCGCACAATCGTGCTGAAGGCGGTGCGAATCAGCGTGTCCTGCTGCTCGTTGGCTACCGAGAGAAAACGGTTCCAGATCACTTCCAGTGTCACCGGATCAATGGCTTTGTTTTTCATCGTTCAACTCGCTCAGCAGGCTGCTGAAAAAAGGTTCGGAATGCTTCGAGTGCCTCAGCATGAACGGAAAAATCCTCAGTGATATCAGAATCCCTCCGTTCGTCCTGAGCACCGTCGAAGGACTCCGACAGAGTTTTTCAGGAGCCCGCTAGTTCGACAACCACGTTGAGTCGCTCATCGACGCGCGCCCGGCCGACGACACCGATGATCAACGTCGACTCGCGCTCCTCGACAATCGCCGGCCCGTTAAACTTCATGCCCGGTTGAAGCCCATAGCGGTCATAGATCGCCGTCTCGACAAATCCGCTAAGCTCGGGAAAGTACGCCAGGCGCGAACCTTTGCGCGCGTCGCCGCGCATAGAACTATCATGGGACAGTTTCAAATTCATATCCGGTCGCGGTCCGCTCGCCACCACGCGCCAGTTGATCACTTCGAGCGCCACGTCCGGTCCTTTGCGGCCATAGAGCGCCTGATAAGTTCGCTCGAACTCCGCCGCGATGGCCGCTAGATCGTTGGCACTAAGAACGCCGCCAGGCAACGCCACCGACACTTCATGGCCTTGCCCGACGTAGCGCGTATCGGCGCTACGCTGGTAAGTAATTTCACTCGCATCCAAACCAGAGCTTTGCAAAACTTTGCGCCCTTCTTCGGCCATCTCGTCAAGCAAGCCGTTGGCGAATTGCCAATCGAGCTGATCGAGCCGGCTATAAGCGCTGCGCACGAAGTCGAAAGCCAGCGGCGCGGCGAGCAAACCGAAGGTCGACCCGACACCGGCGCCAAACGGCGAGATCATTGCCGGCAAGCGTAAAATCTCCGCGACCCGGTAGCCATGCACCGGCCCGGCGCCACCGAAGGCATACATCGGCATGCGCCGCGGATCTTTACCGCGTTCGCCGAGATGAGCGCGCGCCGCGTTGGCCATGTTTTCATTGACGATCTGATGAATACCCCAGGCGACCTGCTCGGCGGTCATTTTGAGCGGCTGGCCCAAACGTTCCAGCGCTCGCTTCGTGCCGTCTAAGTCGAGCTGCATCTTGCCGCCGAGAAAATAATTGGCGTCGAGATAACCGAGCGCGAGATCGGCATCGGTCACCGTCGGCTGCGTGCCGCCTTGGCCGTAACACACCGGTCCAGGATCGGCGCCCGAACTATCCGGGCCGACTTTTAGCAAGCCGAGCGAATCGACGCGCGCGATGCTGCCGCCGCCGGCGCCGAGCTCAATCATATCGATGACCGGAATCCGCATCGGCAAGCCGCTGCCTTTGCGAAAACGATAGACGCGGTCGACTTCGAACTCGTGAGTTTTCAACGGTTGGCCGTCGTCAATCACACAGAGCTTGGCGGTCGTCCCGCCCATGTCGAACGAAAGTAAATCGCGGTGCCCCGAACGCATGCCGGCTTCAGCCGCGGCGATGGCGCCGGCGGCCGGACCGGATTCCAACAAGCGCACGGGAAAACGTGACGCAGTTTCGCGCGTCGCGATGCCGCCGCTCGACAACATCACGAAGAAACTGCCGTTAAAACCAATCTTGTCCAGGCGCGCTTGCAGCTGCGCAAGATAATCGGAAACTCTTTCTTGCACGTAAACATTCGCCAGCGTCGTGCTGGTGCGCGGAAACTCGCGAATCTCAGCGACGACTTCAGAGCTGAGCGACACGCGAATCTTCGGCGCCACTTCGGCGATGATCTCCGCCGTGCGCTTTTCATGAGCTGGATTGCGAAAACTATTGAGATAGCAGACGCCGATCGCCTTGATGCCTTTGTCGCGCAGCTCGGCGACTAACTTGCGAACGAACGGCTCGTCCAACGCCAGCAGCACGCTGCCATCAGCGGCGATTCGTTCCGGCACGTCGAAGCGCAGATGGCGCGGCACCAGAGGTTTGGGCAAGTCGAGATTGAGATCGTAAAGCTCGTAGCGGTGCTCCCGGCCGATCTCGACGGCATCGCGAAAACCGACAGTCGTCAGCAGCGCCGTCAGCGCGCCTTTGCGCTCGATCAGCGCATTGGTCACCAACGTGGTGCCGTGAATCAACGTGCCGCGCGCGGATTTTTGAATCGCGCCGTTATCCAGCGCCGGGCGCAACGCATTCTCCACCGCCAAGCTCGGATCGCCCGGAGTAGTCAAAGTTTTGCCGATGACGGCGCTGCCGTCTTCACCGACCAATAACATGTCGGTGAACGTCCCGCCGATGTCGATGCCTACGCGATACATGGATCTTAGCATTTAGGGTCTGGCGTCTAGCGTTTGGCGTTGAAAATGCAAGTGGGTCTGGCGCTAAACGCTAGACTCCAAACGCCAGACGTTTTGTTATTGCGCGAACAAATCCAACAGCCGCTGCGTCTGGTGCGCCGCCGCCGGGCGAAGCAGCGGCACCTGCACGCCGGCGTCTCGGTACTGTTGCACGCGCTTCTTCACTTCATCGGGCGTGCCGCTGGCGGTCATGCCTTCGACGTAGGAATCGGGAATGGCCTTGATCAACCCTTCCATGCCGCCTTGGGCGTGGGCCTTTTCGAAAAGCGGAATGTCTTCCTTGTGAATATACGGTTCGCCGACCTTCATCTTGGGCGCGGCAATAAAAGAGATTTGCACCGGGTCGAGCTTGGTCGCCACTTCCCAACGCACCGCATCGAGCGCCTGCTTGTGGTCGTCCTCGATGGAGCAGTTGATGATTTGGGCGACAAAGAACTTGGAAAAATCGCGACCGGCCTGCTGCGCCGACTCGCGAATGATCTTCAGCGCATTGACCGTGTACTCCGGCGAGCAGACCGCATTTAAAATTACACCGTCGCCAATCGCCCCGGCCAGTTTCAAACCAATGGTCGCCGTCGCCGGCACGTAGAACGGGATATGCGGGCGGATAGGCTTCCAGCCCAGACCGACATTGTCGAAGTTAATAAACTTGCCGTGATAGGAAACCTTGTCGCCGCTAAACAGCAAACGCATCGACTCGATATACTCGCGCAACACCTCCGTCGGCGTCGCGCCGACATCTTGCGCCAGCGCGTGCACGCGGGCGTGGCTCTTGGTGCAAGCGCCCGGCGCGGCGGTGATCCGGCCGCCGCTCAACTCGTCCAAGGTTGCCAAAGATTGCGCCATCACCACTGGGCCGCGCAGACGCACGATTTGCGTCGTTCCCATGACCAGGTTCTTGGTCGCCAAGCTGATCGCCGCCAAGGAGCTTACCGAGTCGCGCATCAGCTCGATGGTCTCCGAAAAAAACGCCATCTCGAAGCCGCGCTCCTCCGCCTGCTGCATGACATCGGCCATTTCTCTGACGTTGGTGAACTTGCCGTAGCCTAGTGCGTAACCGACTCTTTGTTTTGCCATCAAAATGACTCCTTCAAGCTAGTTTAACCGGCTTGTTGGCTTGAGATTATAGTCTGATTCATACTTGAAGGCGACAAAGGGGTCAACGCATCCCAGAATAATCGCCGGTTTCTTGACAGACACCGACGCCCACGCGTATCGTGGCCGCATCTCAACAGGGTGAGGAGCGGATATGCGACGAACATCGATTCGATGGCTCAGTTTGGCTACTGTCGCGGCATTTACTTTTTGCTTCGTTGCCGACGGCGCGGCTCAGGATAAGTTTTTCGAAGGCAAAACCATCCGCATCATCGTCGGTTTTTCTCCGGGTGGCGGCTTTGACGCCCACTCGC
Organism: uncultured Syntrophobacter sp.; assembly: GCA_964478485.1. Lineage (GTDB taxonomy): Bacteria > Desulfobacterota > Binatia > UBA9968 > UBA9968 > DP-20. The sequence goes on from CAYZJE010000058.1 coordinate 8,099, forward strand.
GCGCGATCGCCCGCCATATGGGGAAGCATATCCCGGGCAGCCCGACGGTGGCCGTCGAGAACATGGCCGGCGCGGGCAGCCTAATCGCGGCAAATCACATCTACAATCAAGCCAAGCCAGATGGTTTGACGATCGGCAATTGGATTGGCGGACTGATCATTCAACAATATCTAAACGCCAAGGGCGTCTCCTTCGATGCGCAAAAATTTGAATGGGTTGGCGCGCCGGTGCGAATCAATAACATTTGCGCGTTCACCAAAAAAAGCGGCATCACCAGCCTGGACAAGTGGCAGCAATCCAAGACGCTGGTAAAGATCGGCGCCGAAGCGGCCGGCTCGACGACAGCGGATATTCCGAGGCTGTTAATGAAGTTCACGAAGCTGCCCCTGCAACTCATCGAAGGCTACAAGGGCGTGGCCGACGTTCGTCTAGCGGCCGAGAGCGGCGAAGTCGCCGGTTTTTGCTCGAGCTGGGAAGGGACGAAAACTTCTTGGCGCAACGTCTTGGACGCCGGCGAAGGCATGGTGGTTTTGCAGGCCGCGCCCAAAGCCCATCCCGAGCATCCAAAAATTCCGCTTGCCGTCGATCTGATGCAAGCCAAGGAAGGGCGCGACCTGTTCAACCTGGTCGTGCATAATGCTGGCGGCACGATCAACCGTCTCTATTCGCTGCCGCCGGGCACGCCGAAGGATCGTGTACGCACGCTGCAGCAGGCGTTTCAGGACACCCTAAAAGACGCGGAGTTTCTTGCTGAAGCAAAAAAGACGCGGCTCGATGTCGATCCAATCACGGGCGAAGATATCGAGAAAACCATCGCCGGGATCAAAAAGATTCCGCCGGCGACCTTTGAGCGGCTAAAAAGCATCATCCTGCCATGACATCCGCCATAAGCAGAATTCATCGACGCGCCGCGTTGAAGCATCGCATGGGCAAGCTCGCGCTATTATTTTCAGTTTGCTTGATTACACCGGCAGGCGTGACATGGTGCCAAAGCCGCACGAAACTCAACGTCGTCTATCCCGCCATCAGCGGCATCAACGCGCCGCTTTGGTACGCGGCCGAAACTAATCACTTCGAGAAATATGGCCTCGAAGTCAAACTGATCTATATTCCAACCGCGCTGCAAGTGACTCGGGTCGTCTTGACGGGAGATTCGCCAATTGCATTCTCGGGCGGCACTCCCGTGGTCAACGCCGCATTGAGCGGGGCGGAGTTGGTCTTTATCGGCGGCGTTGCCAATGTCCCGGCGTTTTACCTGATGGCATTGCCGGAAATTAAAAGCCTGGCTGATCTGAAAGGCAGGACCGTCGGCGTGACTCGTTTTGGCTCCTCCACCGATTTCGCCATGCGTTATCTCTTGCTCAAGCAAGCGATCAATCCCGACAAAGACGTGAATATTTTGCAAATGGGCGGCATGCCCGAACTGGCCGCCGCCTTGTCGAAAAAATTGATCGTTGCTGCGCCGCTCTCGGCGCCGACGCATATCCGGGCGCGCAGCGCCGGAGCATTGCCGCTGCTCGACATGGCCAAGGCCGGCGTTTATTTTCCCCACACCGCGATCATCACCAAACGTTCCTATCTCAAAGCCAACCGTGAGACTGTGCTAAATTTTCTCAAGGGCTATTCGGAAGGCTTGCAGCGCTTCGTCCAGGACAAGCCCTTGGCGAAAAAGATCATTCAAAAGTATACCCGGGACGCCGCCGACGATATTCTCGAGGCGACCTACCAGTACGCCGTCGACTACGTCGTCCGCCCGCCCTATCCCAATCGAGAAGGCGTCATTGAAACGCTCAAACTCAGTCAGAATCCCGACGCCAAGAAGGCCAACGCCGACAGCTTTATCGACGGCAGCGCCGTCAAAGCCCTCGACGATCAAGGTTTCTTCCAGCAGCTGGGCATGCACCGATAGTTTCACCGATGAGCCAATCCTTCACAGCGAAATCGATCCGTTTTCAGCTCAACGGCCAGTGGCATGAGACAACCGTCGAGAGCCATCTGCTGCTCGCCGACTTGCTGCGCGATCGTTTGAATCTGAAGGGTACAAAAGTCAGCTGCGAGGTGCAGATTTGTGGCGCTTGCACTGTCTTGCTGGACGGCCGGCCGATCAGTTCGTGCGCGACGCCGGCCTTTGAGATCGACGGCAAATCGCTCCGCACCATCGAAGGGCTTGCCCAAGGCGACAAGCTCCATCCGATCCAGCAGGCCTTCTGGGAAGCAGGCGGTTTGGAGTGCGGTTACTGCACGCCGGGAATGATTCTCTCGACCCACGCGCTGCTCGTGGAAAATCCGAATCCCACCGACGATGAAATCAAACACTGCCTTGCCAGTAATATTTGCCGCTGCACCGGCTACGTCTCGATCATCGCCGCCGTCAAACGGGCTGTCGATTTAGTGCGCGCCAACGGCGCACCGGGCGAACATGAGCTTCGCCTCGACGGCCGGGAAAAAGTTCGCGGCGAGCCGATCTATACCGCCGACCTGGCGCGCCCAGGGATGCTTTACGGGAAAATTCTCCGCAGTCCGCTGCCCCACGCGACCATCAAGAGAATCGATAGCGCGGCGGCGGAGCGCTTGCCCGGCGTTGTCGCCGTGCTCACCAGGGACGACCTGAAACATATCAATCCCTACTTTGGACCGTTGGTCAAAGATCAGGCGATCCTGGCCATCCAAAAAGTGCGCTACGAGGGCGATCCGGTTGCCGCCGTGGCGGCGGAGACCAAGGAGATCGCCGAGCAAGCGCTTAGTCTAATAAATGTCGAATACCAAGAGCTTCGCCCCTTGCTGAGCATCGACGAAGCGTTGGCGCCTGACGCGGCGAAGATCCACGACTACACCAGCGAACAGGGCGAAACATTTCCCGGCTATCCGAGCGTCGACGAAGAAGCGAAAAAGCGCCGCAACGTGAGCTTTCACTTCGGCTGGAACAAGGGCGACACGGACAAAGGCTTTGCCGAAGCCGAGCGCGTCTTCGATCACAGCTTTCATTTCTCGAAAGTGGCCCATTACTCGATGGAACCGCATCTGGCGCTGGCGGAATGGCGCGGCGATGCGGTGACGATTTGGAGCTCGACGCAGCACCCGTTTCTGGTCCAACAAGAGATCGCCGAGATGTTCGCTCTGCCAAGAGAACAAGTGCGCGTCATTGTACCTTACGTCGGCGGCGCCTATGGCAATAAGAATCACACCAAGTTTGAGCCGCTGGCCGCCGCGTTGGCGCGCAAAGCCAAGCGGCCGGTATTCCTCGCGCTGACTGCGGAAGACAGCTTTCGCACCGTGAGTAAGCCAGCCATGCGTGTGCGCATAAAAACCGGCGTGAGCAAGGATGGTCACTTGATCGCGCGAGAATCCGTCGTCCATGTCGACAGCGGCGCTTATTCCGACGCCGGGCCGCGAGTCACCCAAAAAGCGGCGTTCCGAGTCCATGGCCCCTACCGGATCGCGAACATCAAATCCGATGGCTACGCGGTTTATACCAACACAGTTCCCGCCGGCGCGTTTCGCGGCATGGGGACGCCGCAAGTGGTCTGGGGCTACGAATCGCAGATGGACATGATCGCCCATGAAATGGCGTGGGACCCGGTCGAGTTTCGCCTCAAGAATCTAATGGAAAAAGGCGATGACTTCTGTCCCGGCGACACGCCGGTCGATTGCGACATGAAGGAAGGATTGCTCAGAGTTGCCAAAGAAATCGGTTGGGGCGAACCGCAAGAACCGGACTGCGCCGTCGGCGTCAGCTGCGCGCTCAAAGACGGCGGCGGCAACTATAAAATCTCCGCAGCGCGGGTTGAAGTAAATACCGACGGAAAAGTCACGCTCTTCGAAGGCACCGTGGAGATCGGCCAAGGCGCCAACACGGCGCTCAGAAAGATCGCCGCGCGGGAACTGGGCCTCAAGCCCGAGCAAGTCGAGCTCGCGCCGCTCGATACGGCGCACACGCCGCTCGACTTCGGCACCTACGCCAGCAGCGGCACGACGGTCATGGGACTTGCCGTGCAACGCGCGGCGCAGGCGGTAAAGGCGCAATTGCTCGAAGCCGCAGGACAGCTTAGCGGCCGGCCCGACGCCAGGTTCACGATCGAAGACGGCTTCGTGCGCTTCGGCGAAAACGCCGTTAGCTTCAAAGAGATCGTGCATCATCTGAAGGGCGCCGCGGGAATCGTCACCGGCGACGGCCGCTACGAGAGCGTCAAGGACAAGAATATCTTGATGGGTGCCAAGGCGCCGTTTTGGGAAGTGAGTTGGGGCGCGGCGAAAATCAAAGTCGATCGCGACACCGGCCAAATCAAGCTTATTAAATTCGTCACCATCGCCGATGCCGGCAAGGCGATCAATCCGCAGCAATGCCATTCCCAGGAAGTCGGCGCGCTGATGCAGGGCATCGGTCAAACCTTCTTCGAGAAGACCGAATATGAAAACGGTATCATGTTGAATCCTGGTCTGATCAATTATCGCGTTCCCACCGTCGACGACTTGCCGGAAGAGCTGGTCGCCATTCTGTTCGAGAACGGCAACGGTCCCGGCCCCTACGGCGCCAAAGGCATCGGCGAAAGCGGGCTTTTGACGGTGCCCTCCGCGGTCGCCAACGCTTTGTACTGCGCGACCGGAGTGCGCCTGACGGAACTTCCAATGACGCCAGAAAAGGTCTGGCGCGCGTTAGGAGAAAAGGCCAAGACCGGTGCCGATTAGGGTCGACCCGAACAAGTGCGACGGCTGCGGCATCTGTGTCTACGACTGCGGCGCCGACGTGTTCCGCTTCAACGAGAAAAAAGACCAAGTCTTTCCCTTCGGCAACAAGTATTGCGTCAACTGTTTTCTCTGCGAGCTGGTGTGCCCCGAAGATGCCATCCAGGTCATCCTCACGCCGCCCAAGAAAGATATTGTCCGATGACCGAGATTAAACAAACCTGCGAGTGCGATATCCTCATCGTCGGCGGCGGTCTGGCCGCCTGCATGGCCGCCCTCGAAGCGTCAAAACGCGGCATGGAGGTGATCCTCGTCGACAAAGGCCGGCTCGGCCGCAGCGGCTCAAGTCCCACTTCCGGCGGCGTCCCCCAGGCGGCATTCGGCCACGCCGATCCGCGCGACAACAAAGACATTCATTTCCGCGACACGATAGTCGGCGGCGATTATATTCCGCACCAAAAGATCGTCCGCGCGGTGGTCTCGGAGATCACCGATCGCATTGCCGAGCTCGAAGAAATCGGCCTGCACTTCAAGAAAGCCGCCGACGGCAAACATTTTTATCAGGAGAAGCGTCTCGGCAGTTCCTTCGCCAGAAGCGTTCCGCCCATCGGCGGCAGCGTCGGCATGATGGGCACGCTGCGCAAAGAGGTCCTGAACCGCGAAGTCACCGTGCACCAGTGGACGATGATGACCAAGCTATTCAAAGAACGGGAGCGCGTCACCGGCGCCCTCGGCGTCAATGTGCAAACCGGCGAATTCCGCCTCTACAAAGCAAAAGCGATCATCCTCGCCACCGGCAGCGCCGTTGGTTTGCAGAAATATACCAGCGCCAATTTTCACACCACCGGCGATGGCTACGTCGCGGCGTTCGAGATCGGCGCCGAATTGGCGAATCTGGAATTTTTGGAATTCACACTAATCCCAGCGCCGAAGGGCATCACTGTCCCCATGGCCGGCCTCTCGCCGTTCACCAGCAAAGGCGGGCGCTTTCTCAACGCCGCCGGTGAAAGGTTTTTGGAAAAATACGACCCGGAGAGATTGGAAGGCACGACACGAGCGATCTTGGTCCAAGCCACTTATAAGGAAATGCTCGCCGGCCACGGCCCAATCTGCATCGATCCATCGTTCATCCCCGATGACAAATGGGACGACGAGATTCAATTCGAGTACGCGCCCAAACTCGCCGCCGCCGGTATCGATTGCCGGCGCGACCGATTCGAATGGGTGCCGGCGCTGCACACCTTTCTTGGCGGACTCTTGATCAACGAGCACTGCGAGACGTCCATCCCTGGCCTCTTTGCCGCCGGCGAATCCTCTACCGGCATGCACGGATCGAACCGTTTATCCGGCAACGCCATCGCGAGCTGCATGGTGCTGGGCGCCCGCGCCGGCAAATTCGCCGCCCACTTCGCCGCTGGTCATAAGATTGAAAATATCAACGGCGCTCAGATCGTCGACGAAACTAACAGAGTCGAATCGTTCCGCGGCGACGGGGAATTGAACCCTTACGATATCGAACGCGAAATCAAAGATCTCGCCTGGGCATCAGCCGGCGTCGTGCGGAACGACCGAGGACTCAAGACTGGCATAAAGGGTTTCGAAGAGATTCGGCGAGGTAAGATCGGTAAAGTCAAAGGCAATGATCAGCGCAGTTGGATCAAAGCATTGGAATGCGCCAATCTCGCTTGGGTCGGCGAAATGGTCACCCGCAGCGCGTTGGCAAGGACCGAATCACGCGGTCAACATTTTCGCGACGATTTCCCAAGCATGGATAAAGCGCCGCCGAAGTGGATCAAGCTCCGTAAAAATGGCGATGATATTCAATGCAGCTCCGAACCCATTCCATTCGCAGCGGGAGATCTCCGACCGGAAGTCGAAGGAATGAAGTAACGAGCGTTGGAGCACCGTGCCACCGCGCCGCTCCAATTGCATCGAACGCCATCCTCAATCCTCAATCCTCGACCCAACATTCCATCACTCCACTCGTCTCATCTCACCTTCATATTCCAGCCATAGATCCGTTCGCTCGGCAACGGTCGGTAATCGATATTTTTGGCCATGCCGAACAGCAATTGGTGGCGCCAGAGGAAATGCGCCGGCGCGTCTTCGGTGATGGCGCTCATCGCCTCGGCCAGGATTTTTTTGCGCTTGGCCGGATCGAAGATTTGCCGCTCTTGCTTCAGCAATTCGTCGACCTTGGAGTTCGAGTAGCCGATGCGCGGCGAGCCGCCGGTTTCGAAGTATTGCGACAACGCGGCGCTCGGATCGACCACACCGCCGCGTCCCATGTAGTAGAACGGCACCTTGCCGACTTGAACGTTGGCCCACAGCGTAGCCCACTCGGGAGTGGCTAGCTTGGCGCGAAATCCCGCCGCGTTGAGCATTGGAATCATCGCTTCGCTCAGCTGCTTATCCAGCGTGTAACGCCCCACCGGAGTCTGCAGCTCGACGTCGACGCCGTTGGGATATCCAGCTTGTTTCAACAGTTCTTTGGCCTTCTCCGGATTGTAAGTGTATTTCGGTTGGAGATTGGGATCGTAACCATACTGCCCCTCGCCGATGGGACCATCGAGCCGCGACGCTTCGCTGCGAAGCAGCGTCTTGATGATCGTGTCGCGGTCGATGGCGTAGGCGACCGCCTGACGCACGAGTTTGTTATCCCACGGTTTCACTTTGGGCATCATGCCCAAAAACATGATCTCGGCGGTGTGGAATTTGACAATTTTGTGCTTCTCGCTGCGCTCGACGCGCTCAAGTAAATGGGGCGGTACGAATTGGGCGATCTGGATTTCATTGTTCAGCAGCGCCGTCACCCGCTGCTCGGGTTCGCGCATGATGCGGAAAACGATTTCATCGGGCGCCTGCGGATACTGCTTCCACATCGGATGGGATTTGTCCTTGCCGATCACGAGCCTCTGCCCAGGGATCAGCTCGCGGAATTTATAAGGCCCGGCGCCGAAGGGATACTGCTTGTCGGCCACTTCCGGCCCATACTTGTCGTAGAGATCCTTACTGGTGATGATAATTCGATCAAAGAGATAATCGAGCAGCGGCGCGGTAGGAATTTTGGTCGTCACCTGGACAGTGTAATCGTTGAGCGCCCTCTCGCTCGCCACCGCGGAAATGTTTTGCGTCTGTTTACTCTGCGGATCTTTGCGGGTCCGCCCCATGGAGTGGACAATGTCGTGGGCGGTCACCGGCGTGCCGTTGTGAAACTTCAGCCCCTTGCGCACATGAAACAGCCAGTTGTTCGGGTCTTTAACTTCCCACCGTTCGAGCACGAGACCGACATGCTGTCCTTTGTCGAAATCATAGGTGCCAAGACAACCCAAGACTTGGCACCATACGCTGTACATCAACGACACGCTGTCCGCGTACGGATTGAACGTATCCATGGTCTCGGTCACGCCGATCGAGATGCGCGTCTCAGCAGCTCCGACTTGTTGTATCGCTGCACCAGCACAGAGACCTAAGAGTAGTAAACCGACAACGATCCCTTTCATAAACTCCCCTCCATAGCTAACTCAGTCTTCTTGCGGTCGTCCTGTCAGATTTCCCAATCCATCCTCGATCCTCAATCCTCCATCTTCGACCCGTCGCGCTAGAATTATTCCGCGCGAGTTCGCAACTCCTCACTTCCACAACTGTTTGTAAAATCCCTGGCTGTCTAACTCTTTGACGAAACGGTCATCGTAAAACGCTTCGGGCTTGGCGTCCTTGGCCTTGGGGTTTCTAACCGCGGCCTGATTCAAAACCTCCTGGATCCCCTCACGCGTGTTGTAGGGAATCTTGTCCACGTAATCCAAGGCGTACTGGTAAACCGTATCGAGGGTTCTAGCATCCGTGGCGCGGGCGTATTTGCTAATCGCGCGCCGGCTGAGTTCTTTGTCCGTAAACAGCCGGTACACCGCCTCCGAATAGGCCTTCAGAAATCGTCGCACCAGATCAGTATTGGCGTTGATAAACGATCGGCGCGCCATAAAAGCATCGTGAGGAAAGTAAACGCCGGCCTTGCCCATATTCACTAATACTCGCGCGCCAGCCTCTTCGGCCCGAAGATTGGTCGGGCTGGAGAACGGCGCCGCGACGATGGTACGAGTACGCAACATTGCCGCGGCAGCAAAGAGATCCCCGGTTTGTATAATGGTCACGTCTTTTCCAGGTTCGAGCCCTTGCTTGCGCAAAACATAGCGCATCGTGAAATCGGTAGAGGAACCGAAACGGGTTACCCCGACCGTCTTCCCGCGTAGGTCATCGACCGTTTTGATTTCCGGTAAAGCCATGATGTAAAAAGCCGGAACTTTGACCATTGACCCGAACATCACAACGTCCGCCCCACCCAAGCTCGCATCCACAGCGGCGCTCCCCGCCGCTCCAGCGATTGGCAGCTCGCCGCCTAGCATCGCCTGCACCATCAGCGAGCCCGAAGCAATTAGCACCAGGTGAGATTCGATGTCGTACTTTTCGAAAATCTTTCCCTCTTGCGCCACCCAGAGGCCGGCGAAGACTCCGCTGGCGCTCGAGTAGCCGTGCGCCAACCGATCCCTCGCCATCGTCAAACCCGGCAACGCCGCGATCAAAATCAAGCTCAAAACCGCCGTTTGAATTCGTTTGTTCACCTTGATCTCCTTCTCTCTCGATCGATCCGAACCCTCTCTCAAGAAGCTAGCCGCAAATTGGAGTGTGTGTCAACTTACTTTTTTGCAGAACCTCCGGGTGTTACGGAGTCACGGCTGGTAGGCGCAAACTGTTTTGACAAATCGCAAAAGTGTCATTGCTAGCGGGAGATTGTGTGAAAACTCGACGGAGCCCTTCGACGAAGCTCAGAGCGAACGGGGAGAGGATTGGTAACGTTAAGAATTTTCCGTTCATGCTGAGCCCGTCGAAGCATTCCCAGGGGTTTTTCAGCAGAATCAAATGATAGAGAAATTCCCGTTCTGCTGAGCCTGCCGAAGAATGAGGCTATCGAAGCATGAAGCACCGCTTTTTAGCACCCTGCTAAATTGCTAAAGCCCCAGCTTTCAGTGGCGCCGAGTGCGTGAGGATGCTTGATTCGATTTCGCCTCGTTGCTCGTCGATCCATGTTTTACATAGCTTGAGCGCGTGCGCTTCCGCTTTTCCCTTAGTCGCAAAGGTTAATTCGGCAGACTCCAATCTTTTAATCTCAGTTACTTTATCTGCCGGATCAAATATCAATCCCCGGCAATACCATTCTTTTCCGGCTCCACGAACGGCAACTCCATAAATAGGATGATTATTGTATTGGCGCATGTATCCGCATTTCTATCACCATCTAATGGTGAACACCATGACCCACTCTAGGCCGGCCATCTGCATCGTGCCAACCTAAAACGACTTAGTAGATTCTATGTTAACCCCGCCTCTTGAGGCGGGCACAACTAACTGGGGTTTCCAAAGGGGGTGAGCATCCCCTTTGGTCAAGGGCGGGGTTAAATCCCCGCCCGCGAAGTGGCTTCGTTTAATAGAATGCCCAGCGCGGCATAGTCCTTAGCTTATTCCCCAAGCCTGCAAAGCGAAGAACGGTTGAGGGCGGCAAAGTATGGGAAAGACCGCAGATTTGCTCCGAGGCTGCGACTCGGCATGGTTATTTTAGAATCTCTGCCATCTTCGCGATCGTGGCGGCATCAAGCTTAAACAGGCCGGCAACGATTTTTTCGACCTCTTCGCCGCTTACGGGATCGATGTCGAGTTTCGATTTAACTGCCTCGGCAACGAAATCCTTATCCTTCAAGGTTTCTCTGAATGCCCGGCGCAGCAGTTGAACTCGATCCTTCGGTGTGCCCGGCGGCAATGCATAGGGACGAGTAATCGCTGCGGTAGCATGGATGCCCACCTCTATTAACTTGCGCGCCTCGTCGGTCTTCGCCAGTTCGATGGCCACGGGAACCTTCGGAAGATCGGGGACTGCTTTGGGCACCGCTTGGAGGACGATAGTGGCCTGGCCAGAGTCAAGGCCCTGGCGCCACATCACCTTGATCGACTCCCAGGCCCAGCAGCTGCCGTCGATTTCACCGCTCTCCGCGGCCAATTTAATCGGCGCCGTGCCCTTGTAACCCGTCACGAGCTGAATCGGCAGTCCGAGGGCTGCCTTGAGCAATTTCGCGCTATCATCGTTCGTCGTACCCGGTGCGCTGCCGCCAAGCTTGACAGGAGTTTTCGCCGCCATCCAGGCGTCAATGCTCGTGATGCCGCTGGCTTTGGTCAACGCGCAGACGACATTGTCTCTGGTTGGGACGCCGATCCATTCAAATTTTCTGGCGTCAAACTCGACACCGGGGCCGCCGAAAAGCTGTTGCGAGGCTAGATTGCCGATGAAATTGCCGATGGTCAGGCCGTCAGGCTTGGCCGCCTTGTAAAGCATGTTAGCGGCAACGAGACTACCCGCGCCAGTGACGTTGTCAACGACCACCGCCGGGTTGCCTGGAATATATTTACCGATGTGCCGGCCGATAATGCGCGAATAGGTGTCGAAGCCGCCGCCGGCCGGGAATCCCACAATGATGCGAATAGTTTTGCCTGGGTAGAAGTCCTGAGCGTAGGAAGCACTCTGGGAACTCCACATCGATACGAGAATAACTCCGAAAATACCTACGTAGAAAGAAAGTGATCTCATTAGTGGCCCTCCGATAGCGTTAAACGTTGCGTCGCGTCCGCGACAATGTCTGGACGAATTTCAATCGCCGGAGCATTGACCGAACTATCGCCCAGCGGCATGGAAGCTGTCAAGCGTATGAAGGCACTCACCAATGTGTGAAGAACCTGGAGTAAATGCGGTGTGAACGAAGAGCCCATGCCAGCCGAATTTCCCAGTCTCCATCCCTGCATGGAGGGGCAAATCGCGCGCGGCGGTAAACTCCAGCAGCTTGACTGTCTCTGGAAAGCGCGTGGAAATGGGTCTCGACATGCTCCCATCACACCGTCCAGGAAACTTACCGATACAGCAGGACTGAGTCTCGTTCCGCCTGCCACGACTTCTCGTCCGTCAACGCCAGCGCAGCACGTAGCCTGGATGAGGTGAAACGGAATCTAGGGGCATCGACCCCGGCTTCCGCCTGGCTCCATCCGGGCTACGTCGCCTCTTTCTAATTTATCGAGGAGATTTTCATCCGAGTTCCGTCGGATTAGGTGGAGGCGCGCCGCGCCGATACCCATCAGCGCAAGGCTGAGCGATTGCGTAATGATGTGATTTGACGGCTATCGCGAAGCCGTCCAGAGTCCTTCGCTAGCGCTCAGATTAAACTTCGTCGAAGGGCTCCGCCCATCCTACGTCTGTTAGATCAAATCGTGCGGATGTCTTGCGCGGTGATCAAGATATCGATTTGCTTGAGAAGCCGTTTCAGGCGTTGCTTAAATTGCTTAAAGAACCGTTCCGTCTTCCGATCGGCGGTGGCGAGAATTTCCATCTTAATGATATCGTCGATGAAATCTACACCGCCGTACTTCCAGATCCCTTGATAGGGTGCAGATTGAGAACTAACCGTGAGTGCGCCAAAAACAGCGATCAACTCTTCACGAATTTGTTTGATTTTCTCAGCTTCGATCTCTCTGCCATCGTTATATTTTAGTGGCAGATAAATCTCATACTTTTTCATGCAGCGAGAGAAGACTTGGGTAGGCGTACGCTATTGGCCGGTAGTTTCTTGAACGGAATCTGCTTTCGCTTGAGCAGTCTGACATGGTCCGGGGTCACTCCATAAATATTCCTGGGCAAACAACTGACAGGAGTGCCACTCTTCGCTAACAAGAGAAAACCTCTTGCATCATGTTTTTCTGGAATTTGCACGTAGATCATATCGACTTCAAGATAGGGGCTTTAAGTTTTGATGTCAATAAACCGGTCCCCCTTACATTCCGTTTCATTTGTAAGTCGCAGGCAATTCCTTCTCGCTCACTTCACTGGTACAGCAACACCGATTCTCTTTCTTCAATCCACGACTTTTCGTCCGCCATCGTCAAAGCGTCGAGATCATCCGGCATAGCGGCGGAATCATCGACCCACTGGCGCAATAGGTCGCTGCCATTGATCAAATCTATCGCCAGCCGATCGCGCTCGTACTCGTACGCAAAATCGCGCCAGAGATCGTAATTCGGTTTCAGGGCGCGAATGGCTTTGAACGCCAGCGCCATCAAGCGCCACGGCTTGAAGTTCTCATGATCGTAGGCGGGATCATCGACGTGGATTTGGATTCCCGCGCAGAGTTTGCCGGCGTGTTTGTGAAAGGTCGGTTCGAACCAGGACTCCCGCAGGCGGCAGCCGCGCAGCCAATCGGGGGCGAGCGACTCCATCTTTTTTAATACTGCGCGCGGGTCGATATCCGGCGCGCCGAATAACTCTAATGGCCGTGTCGTGCCGCGACCCTCCGAGAGCGTCGTGCCTTCGAGCATTACCGTACCCGCGTAGCAGCGCGCCATCGAGAGATTGGACGCGTTGGGACTCGGATTGACCCAGCTCCGTTCGCCGAGCGGCCAGCCGTAACCAGGCGCGCTCGCCGGTTGCCAACCGTCCATCGTGATGACTTCATACTCCACATCGAGCTTCAAAGTTTGAACAAACCATTTCGCCAGTTCGCCAAGAGTCAAACCGTGGCGCATCGGCAGCGGCCCGGCGCCGACGAAGCTTTCCCAGCCGGGGCGAAGTTTCATTCCTTCCACCGGTCGACCCACCGGATTGGGCCGGTCGAGCACCCAGACGGCTTTCTTGAATTGCGCGGCCGCTTCGAGGACGTAACGGAGCGTCGTAATGAACGTGTAGATGCGGCAGCCCACGTCCTGCAAGTCAACTAACAGCACATCAAAACTATCCATCATCGCCGCCGTCGGCCGGCGCACTTCGCCATAGAGACTGAACACCGGAATGCCGTGAACAGGATCGTGAAAATCCGCCGACTCGACCATGTTGTCCTGCTTGTCGCCGCGCAGCCCATGCTGCGGACCGAAGGCGGCGGTAAGCTTAATCTCCTTCAGCGCCGCCAGGGCATCAAGCGAATGCACCAAGTCGCCCGTCACGGATGCGGGATGCGCAAGCAAAGCGATTCGCTTCCCGACGAGCGGTTTTCGCAACGCTGGCTCTTCAAGCAAACGGTCGATTCCAAACTTCATTGTCGGCCTATTTTAAGCGCTCCCTTCAGGAAGTGCGAGTTCTAACGTGAAAGAATCAGCATGATGAAAGTCGGGCTTGCCCGCTGGATGCCGCAACGCCCAATACGATAGCGTGCCGTCGTTGCTTTCGATCACCGCCGACAAGCCGATCCGAAGAACCGCTTCGGCTTGAATCATGGGCAGGCAATCTAATCGAATCGTTGCCGTGAGCGTCAGCCGATCGGCCACCTGCTCAACAGAAATGTTAGGCGCAATCACCTCATCATCGATCGGCCCGCCATCACGATACGCGCGAAATCGATAGGCCGCCCACTCGCGCGACGGCGAAAAATTATACTCGTAGTAGGCGGGGTTGCCTTTCACACCGAAAAACGCCTCGAAACAACTGTGCCGCCACAAGCTAGCGACACGCCGCGGCGCGGCCGTAACCGGAACGCGCAACTGATGAATGTCGGCAATTAAAGTGTACGAAAAAGCCAGCGCACCGGATTCGCTACCGTCAACCTTTGCTTCAATCCGATGGATATCCTGATGTCGCGATCCCGCGTTGGAGATAAGGACCGCGGCTGCTGAACTCAAGCGCGTTACAGGCATGAAAGACCAATTGTGAAATCAACCGCGCGTAATATTCAACGAAGACGGCCGCGTCAAAACAACCAGACCAGGTCGATTTAAATCGTGCGAATGTCCTGGGCGATGATTAAGACGTCAATCTGTTTGAGCAGGCGTTTGAGCCGTTGTTTGAACTGCCTGAAGAATCTTTGCGTCTTACGGTCCGCGCGCGCGATAATTTCGATTTTGATGATATCTTCGATGAAATCCATGCCGCGATAATTCCACGCGCCTTGATACGGTGCGGCTTGGGAGCTAACCGTTCGCGCGCCGAATACGTCGACCAACTCCTCGCGAATTCGCGTGATTTTTTGCGCTTCGATCTTGGAGCCATCGTTATACTTCAATGGCAGGTAGATCTCGTACTTTCTCATATTGCGAGGGCGCTATTGCGCGAATTTATAGGTAAACGATAAGATCTCGGTATATCGATGTCAAGAAAATGTTTTCGTCTAATTTTTGTCCAGCGCCTTGACAGGTTCCTCGCCGGCCTCTAGAACCGTGTCATCGATCTTACCATGCTTGAGGAGCGCTCATGGCTGTTCGGGATTTCGACGGGCCTGACTTCGATTCCGGGGATTTAAAAGAGCTCAAAGAGAAACTTGTCAACGCCGCCCATATTCTCGACCGCGAAGGCATCACCGACGGCTTCGGCCACGTCAGCGTGCGGCTGCCGACCGGCGACGCCTTTCTCACGCTCGCCGGCGTGAGCCCCGGCTGCGCGACGGTTGACCGCCTGGTCATGCTCGACCTCGATGGCAACTATCTTGGCGGCGAAAAAGCGCCGCCCTATGAGTGGCCGATTCATGCATGCATCATGCGCGCTCGCTCCGAAGTGATGAGTGTTTGCCATACCCACTCGAAGTGGAGTTCGCTATTCAGCGTGTTGAAAGGCGGCCTTCGGCCGATCCACATGTACGCGAAATTTCTCCCACCCGCCGGTCCGCCGATATATCCTGCGGCTGGACTGGTCGGCACCGTTGAACGCGGCACAGCGCTCGCCGACGCATTAAAAGATAGCGCAGCGGTTTTAATGCGCGCCCACGGCGACGCGGTGGTCGGCAGCAGCATTGAGCAAGCCATCCTGCGCACGGTGCAACTGTCGTTTCTCGGCGAGCTGGCGCATCGGGCGGTGGCTCACGGTGAACCGCTTTACCTGAGCCAAGAAGAGCTTAACACGTTCTCCGCCGATCAAGCTTTTCCGGCGCGTCCGTGGGAATATTACTTGAGCCGGATACGCGAGCGCCGTTCAGCTTGACAGCCTGATGACCGACGCATAGATTCGCGGCAGCAAGATTTTAATTTCCGCCGCAAGGAGAGTTGATGGCTGCGAGCCGAAAAGACATACCGACAATCGATTCCACAGAGCTGAGAGAATTGACGGACAAGCTGATGACCGCCTGCCATATTCTCGACCATGAAGGCGTGACGGACGGCTACGGCCACATCGGCGTGCGCGTACCCGGCGCCGATGCGTTCATTACGATTGCCAATGTAAGCCCAGGTTGCGTCACGCGCGATAGATTAATCATGCAAGATTTCGACGGCAAGCCTATTGACGGTGCAACGACCCCGCCCAACGAATGGCCGATTCATGCGTGCATCTTCAAAGCCCGTCCCGAGATCGTCAGCGTGGCGCACACCCATTCGAAATGGAGCACGATATTTAGCGTGCTGCCGATCAAGCTCAAACCGATGCATCATTACGGCAAGTTTCTTTCCGCCGAGGGCCCGCCGGTGTATCAGGGCATAGGCCTGGTGCGCACCATAGAACGCGGCAACGAGCTCGCCGCCGCCCTCGGCGACGGCCCGGTAGTTCTCTTGCGCGCCCACGGCGACGCGGTGGTCGGTGAAAGCATCGAGCAAGTCATTGAGCGCACGACCAGGCTGGCCATGCTCGGCGAATGGAATCATCTCGCCCTGCTGCACGGTGAGCCGAGATATTTGACCGCGGAGGAATTAGAAGTCTATAACGCCGACCAACGCTTCCCGATGCGCGGCTGGGAATATTTTGTCAGCCGGCTGAAAGGCAAAAGAGAACTGGAGTGATGGAGTACTGGAGTACTGGGCTTCCCCACCCATCACTCCAGCATTCCAATACTCCATCACTCCAACCAGTCATAGAATTTACTCGTTGAGGAGAACAACCCGATGGCCACATCCGCGGAATTCGTCGCTCAGATCAAAAAAGATATCCAGGCGTTCGCCAAGATCCGCATCAAGCATCCCTTCCTGAAGGCGGTGTGCAACGGCACCGCGACCATGGAGCAAATTCGCGCCTGGGCGATTCAGGATTATCAGTTCCGCGCCGCCGTGCCGCGCATCTGCATGCTGCGCTACTTGGCGTGCACCGATCCGGAAATCGCGCGGAAGCTCTGGGGCGTCGTCGAGGAAGAGACCCGTGGCCTGGACACCGGCAGCGCCGGTCACAACGAGTTAGCGATCCGGTTCGCCAACTCCATCGGTCTAACCCAGAAGCAATTGGAAAACGCCGAGCTGCGCCCGTCCACCGCGGCGCATCTTTATTACGTTGAGCTGATCATTCACACCTTGCCCTGGTTCGTGATGATGTCGATCCAAATTGGCGCCGAAGGCACCTTCGGTCCCGCCGCCGCCGCGATCGGCAACGGCTTGCTCAAGAACTACAAAATGAAACCGGACGACGTGCGCTTCTTCACTGTCCACGCGGAAGCGGACGAGGATCACAGCAGCCTCGCCGAGGAGATCGCCGTGCGCTATCTCCACTCGCCCCATCTGCAGGAACAAACCCGCCAGCATCTATTCCGGCGCATGGAATTACTCTACGACATCTGGTCCATCGACGGTTACGACAAATAATAATGCAGCGCGGCAAAGCCGCAACCAAAGCGGGGAAGAGATTAGCCGCAAAGAACGCATAGGGCGCAAAAAGGATTTGGCTTGGTAGGGGCGGGTTTGTAACCCGCCCTCTGAAATTCGGTGTGTAGAAAAATTTTAGCAAGGCGCGAAAATTTCCAACTATGGCAATGGGCTAGTACGCAAAGAAGAAGTAGGGGCGACCGGCCTGCGGCTCAGAGCCTCCGGGCGGCGTGCCGGCTGGTCGCCCACTTTGTCGCACGCCGCAATACAACACAATGGAAGAGCTAACTCTAGGATTCATTTCCGCCTTTAACGAACGGGTCGAGCCGCTGATGAACGGCACGATCAAGGTCGAGGGAGTTGATCTGGTCCCCACCTACTCCCATCCCGCCGAGACCTTTTGGCGCCAGCTCAAATTCGGCGAGTTCGAGATCGCCGAGATGTCGATGTCGTCGTATCTGATCGCTCGCTCACAAGGCGCCGACATGATCGCGCTGCCGGCCTTTCCGAGCCGCCGGCTGTTTCAAACCGAGCTTTCCTACCACGTCGATTCGGGCATCACCGAGCCGGAAGATCTTGTCGGCAAAAGGCTAGGTGTAGCGGAATACCAGCAAACCGCAGCGCTGTGGATTCGCGGCATCTTGGAACACGACTTCGGCGTGTCGCAGTACAAAATTCACTGGTACATGGAGCGCAGCGAGGAGATGAGCCACGGCGGCGCCACGGGTTTTAAGCCACCGCCGGGGATATCCTTCAACCGGATCGACAAGGACAAGAGCTTGGCATCGACGCTCCAGCAAAATGAACTGGACATCGCCCATGTTTCAAGTCCCTGGGTGCTCCAAGCCAACACACTCGACCGCTCCAGCCGCATTACCGGCAAAGGCGATTGGAGCAAGATCAAACCGCTCTTTCCCGACCGCCTAGCGGAAGCTGCGCGTTTTTATAAATATCATGGCTTTCTCCCGGTGAACCACGCCTACATCATCCGTGGCGATATTCATCGCAAACATCCATGGCTCGCCACCAGCTTGTATGACGGCTTTGTGCGATCGAAAAGGTTTGCTCGGGAACGATTAATCGAGCAAATCCCTGCGGCGCTGATTTTTGGCCAAGAGTATCTCGCCATGACGCGCGAGCTGATCGGCGACGATCCCTTTCCCTTCGGTATCAAGGAAAATCTGGCGATGCTCGACACCATCACGGGCTACTCCCACGAGCAAGGCTTGACCCCGCGCAAAATAAAAATCGAAGAACTGTTCGCCGAGAGCACCCTGGACACATGACTTGTCAACCTGGATCAAACCCTAGCGGGTTGCTGAAAAAGAATGGAACATGCTTCGACAAGCTCAGCATCACCGGAATAATTTCAATCATTTCAGACTTCTTTCCGTTCGTCCTGAGCCTGTCGAAGGACTCCGAGAGAGCATTGCGGCAACTTGCTAGCGACGCGCCGAACTGGACAACCAGAAATTAGAGGAGAGAACAGATATGCCAAAGCTAAAATTGGGGTTCATTTCAGCGGTCAACGAACGGGTCGAGCCGCTGATGAAAGGCATTGTCCAAGCCGAAGCAATCGAGATCGTGCCGACCTATTCGCACCCATCGGAGACCTTCTTACGCCAGCTCAGGGATATGGAATTTCCGGTCGGCGAGATGTCGATGTCGTCGTATCTGATCGCCCGTGAGCGCGGCCTCGACATGATCGCCCTGCCGGTGTTTCCCAGCCGCCGATTGTTTCACACCGAGCTTTCCTACCACACCGACTCGGCGATCAAGAAACCTGAAGACATCGTCGGCAAGCGCATCGGCGTCAGCGAATATCAGCAAACCGCGGCGCTCTGGCAACGCGGCATTCTTGAACACGACTTCGGCGTGTCGCAGTACAAAGTCCACTGGTACATGGAACGCACCGAAGAACTCAGCCACGGCGGCGTCACCGGCTTCACCCCGCCCCAAGGGATTTCATTTCAGCGCATTCCGCCGGACAAAAGCCTGGCGTCGATGCTGGTCGATCATGAACTGGATATCGCGGCGATCAACAGCCCGTGGAAAAATGCACCCAACCAACTGGGCCGCTCGCAGCGCATTCCCGGCGCCGGCGGCGACTGGAGCAAAGTCAAATTGCTCTTCGCCGACCGCATCGCCGAAGGCAAGCGCTTCTTCGACAAGTGGGGTTTTCTGCCGGTCAATCATGCCTACACCATTCGCGGTGACATCTATCGAAAACATCCATGGGTGGCGTTTAATTTGTACAGCGCCTTCGTCAAAGCCAAGGAACATTTCAACGCCAAGCTGACCGAGAGCCTGCCATCGGCGCTTTTCTTCGGCAAGGAATACCTGGTGAAAACCCAGCAGATGTTTGGCAGCGATCCTTATACCTATGGAGTTAAGGGAAATCGTAAAATGCTCGAAACCCTGATCAGTTTCTCGCACGAACAGGGACTGATCTCGAAAAAGCCAAAGATCGAAGAGCTGTTCGCTAAGAGCACGTTGGAGCTGTGAGAGAAGATTGGAGTAGTAAGTAATGGAATACTGGGGTGTTGCGACCCGGAATCGTTGGAGTGATGAGGTAATGGATAATCGGCGCGTCGCACCCATTACTCCAACACACCATTACTCCAAACTGATGCTTTCAGCGTGGCTTCTGATCGCGGCATGTTTTAGCCTCGCTGGCGGGGCATTCGCCGCCGCCAAATCCGTCAACTTCGCCTCCAATACGCCCACCTTGAGCGGCACTTTGCCGCTGGTCGTTGCCCATGAGTTCGGTTTCTTTGCCGCCGAAGGCTTGGACGTTAAAACGGTTCTGATCAGAGGCGGCCCCACCGCTATGGCCGCCCTGGTCGGCGGCGGCGTGGATTTTACGTTCGTCGCCGGGGTCGCCGCGGTGCGCGCGATCGCGCAAAACGCGCCGATGCAAATTGTCAGCGGCATTCAGCCTTACATGGACTACACGCTGATCGGCGCCAAGGGAATCGCCAGCGTCAATGATTTGAAAGGCAAAGTCGTCGGCGTCACCGGGCCCGGCGGCATTGCCGAGTTTGCCACCGTCGAAGGCCTGGCCAAGAAAGGTTTGGTGCGCGATCGGGATTACAAAATCCTCTACGGCGTCGGCAACAGTCCGGCCCGCGCGCAGGCTCTGGAGACCGGCAAGATCCAGGGCTCGCCATTTTCGTTTCTCGAAAGACTCGAGCTTGAACGGAAAGGTTTTCTGTCGCTGTTTGACATCGGCAGCCTTATGCCGGGATTTCCCTTCGTTGTGATCGTTACGAGCAAGCAAAAACTCGAAGCCGATCCAGAGGGTATCGTGGCCATGCTACGGGCACTCAAGCGCGGGTTGGATTTTCTCAGCGGTAACCAAGAAAAAGTCGCCGCCGCCGTCATCAAGAAAAACAAATTCGGCGATCCGACCATGGTGCGCCAGGTGATTAACCAGTTCGCCGAACTCTATTCGCTTTCAATCACCAAAGAAGACATCGAATCGCTCATCACCGCCACGCGAATCGAGGCTGAGGCAAAGAAATTCGGCGGTGCGGAGAAATTTTTCACCCGGCAATTCTTGATCAAGGCGCTCGGCCAGAGCCGGTGATCGGGGAAATGGAGTGGTGGAGTGATGGAGTATTGGGTCCTCGCTTCCTGATCCCCTGCATCATTCCATTACTCCAACACTCCATCACTCCAACAAACAAAGCTGCGCCGCGACTTTAAATTGCCTGACTAAGGTGAAAACAAAGGAGACAGGATGGCACAAGATCTCGAATTGACCCTCATGCTCGCCGATTATCATCGCACCCGGCCGTTACTCAACGGCGAAGTCACGGCAAAAGGAATACGCTTGCAACCGCGCCGCGCCGAAAGCGGCGAAGCCTGCATGCGCCCGGTGTACGAAGAGTTCGACATCGCCGAGATGTCGCTCTCCTGGTACATGATGGCGCGCTGCCGCAACGAGCCGGTGATCGCGCTGCCGATCTTTCCGCTGCGCATGCAAATCCATCCTTACATCTTTTGCTCGGCTTACTCCGGCGTCGAACGGCCGGAGGATTTACGCGGTAAAAAAATTGGCATGGACCAGTATCGTCTCACCGTTGGCCTGTGGGCGCGCGGCATCCTGCAAGAACATTACGGCGTGCAGCCGCAGGATTGCCGTTGGTTCACCAGCGAGCCGGAGTCGCCGGATGCCGGCTTTCATATGCCGGCGGATGTCGAGATCACTTGCGCCAACCGGTCCACCGAAGCGATGCTCCTTGGCGGCGAGCTTGACGCCTTGATACCGCCCAATATCGTGCCGTCGTTCCGTGATAAAGACCCGCGCATCCGGCGCGTCTTTAAAGATATCCGCGCCACGGTCAACGACTATTTTCGCCAGACGCGGATATTTCCAATCACCCACACCTTGGTCGTGCGCCAGGAGCTTTTCGACAAACAGCCCTGGCTCGTCTCAAGCCTGCTTGACGCGTTTAGCCAATCCGAAGCGCTTTGTCGCAAGTCCTACGAGTACGCCAAGCGCTCGGCATTTCCTTCAGCGGTGTTAATCTTGGAGGAAGAGGAAGAACTATTCGGCGCGAATCCATGGGGTCATGGCCTCACGCGAGAGAATCAAGTGGTGCTGGAAAAGTTCGTGCAGTACGCCAACGAGCAGGGCTACATCCCCAACCGGCCGGCGTTGAGCGAACTGTTTGCGCCGGTGGGGAATTGATCATGACCGATAAGCGCCGCGCGCGAGGAATTGTTTTTCGACGGATGGTTCGCCGATCAAAGCGGCGTCATTTGCAGGCCGTCGCCATCGCGGACGCACCACACGTAGTCAATGGCGCTTTTGATTCCACTGCCGACGTCGCCAATATTGAAGCCCACACCCCAGGCATTGGCGCTATTGGTGAGATCCGTGGTCGCTGACCAATAAAAAGACGACGCCACCGTGAAGGGATGGCCAGCCGGCAGCGTCGGACCAGGGGACGGCACGTTTGGATCGACCAATGTAGCCAGCTCAAAAATTGTCGGCAGCCGCCAAGCCTTGCGTTTACCTAGCAGCAGATTTTCGCAGCGTTTTTGGGCCCCGGACCAGTTCGTGAAACTCACGTTCGGCGAGCGTTCCCAAACCAGGCCGGTTTTGCGGTCGAGGACGGCTTCACTATCCCAATCCATCAGCACGACAAAGCGGTCGTCTGACGCCGAGTTCTGCTCTTTTACCGGCGCTGAATTATACTCCACCGGCGTCGCCCGGCGAGGCCGATCAAAGTCTATAGAAAGGGCCACGACTCCCGCGATCGCAATCGCCAACATCCAGGTCGCACTAAGTTTCATTTGCTCGTTGTCAAATAAAGAAATTAACGTGCCTCTACCGCAAGTTAAATGCCAAGATTGCAACTGATTGATTTCTAACAACCGAAGAGTCTTGTGATTGGAAGAGAACTGTAAGCAATCCGGACAAAATGACTTACTATTTCAGAGCCGGCCTAAGCGGCTGAAACTAATGCTAATTCCCCCGCAGGAAACGTAAACTAATTTTACGGTTCTTCAGTCTGTGTGACTCAGCGCGAAGGCGCCCTTCGACGGTGCTCAGGACAGACTCCGGACGCAGAGGAAAGCGTTTTTGATTAGAAACTACTCCGGACTCTGTGAACTCTGTGCCTCTGTGGTGAATACGCCTTGACGGGAAACCGAGAAGAGCCAAGTTTACAGGGAAGGACGCTGAAGAACTGCGCGCCACACGCGAACGGTTCTCCAGCTTATCGCGTGGAATACAAACTGCTAAAAAAACCGCTCTGCTCCAGGCCGCGCACGATCGAGCCATCGATCTGATCGTCCACCGAGAGCGACCGCAATTGCGGCTCGCTTTTTTCCAAGAAGGTTTTGATCAGCGCGATGCCAGCCCGATTCGGATATGGCACCCGCGGAACATAATTGAGATAGGTTCGCTGGGTTTCTTCCTGCACTAGCGCGTCATCAATCTTCAACCGGTCTTTAATGACTTTCTTTGAATACGCCAAATCATTCTTGAAAACCGCGATCGCCTCGCCCTTGAGATCCTTAGGGTTCGCGAATCGCCGGTCGCACGATGATCGAGAACGGCGGCTTGGTCACCAGACCGACGATCATCACCGCGTCGCTACCCTGCGCGTTAACCCGCATCACCGGCTCGATGCCTTGAATGCCAAGCTGCGTCGTCCCGCCAAGCAACGACTGCATCGCCGGCGACCCGGCGACGTAAATCAGCTCGACGTCGAGATCGTACTTAGCAAAGATGCGTTTATCGACGGCGATCCACGGAATCACCGCCGAGCCAGAGATTGAACTGTACGCAACACGGAGCTGCGTTGCGGTCTTGCTCGCCGCATGTAGCGAAGATGAGAAAAGAATCGTGATCAGGGAGACGACAAATCCAAATAGTGACATCACAATTCGCCTTTCAGACTTCCGACATCTGACTTCTGACCTCCGACTTCTGACTTCCGATTAACCTTCCGCGTGCAGCATCTTCCCGCCAACCTCAACCGGCTTGGCGTCGATTAGCACGAAGGCCATCACACACGGCTGAGTGCCACGATTGATCCAGTTGTGGATCGTGCCGCGCTGCACCAGCACGTCGCCGGCCTTCAAATGGATGACCGTGTCATCCAGCTCCATGTCGATCTCGCCCGACATGACAACGGCATAATCGATAGAATCCGTCCGGTGATTGCGCCTCGCCACGCCGGGACCAAACTCGACGACGCGAAAGACCGTGCCGTTGTTCAACGTCGTGCCGACGGCGCGCAGCCCTTGGTCGGCGTCGCCGGTATTGTCGACGGGAAAGCTTTCCGTGGTCCAGACCACACATGCCGACTGTCCCGGCCGGGACGACACGAGGTTTTTGGAGATCTCGTCGATCTTGACGACCGCGCGCCCGTTGGCATCATGTCCGGTGACTACCCGTCGTAACTGAAGTGCCATTGTCGTTCTCCCTCCTTGACCTTGGCTATTAGCAGTTCTGTGATTTCCCTGTGCTCGATGCCGATGTCACGCTACGCCCGCATCATCGACTCGCGTAACGCCCACTTGCGTTAGCTGCGGCCAGAACGTGAACTTCCAAGATCACTCGGAACCGCTACGCAGCCGGGGTGAGGTGGACCGAATTTGTTAGGCAGGCTCTCTGGATTGAGCCTCGTCTGAGCTGGCCACCGCTGTTTTCTTGGCTGGACATGGCACCACCACTCGCCCGCTGCGACGCTCCTTCTCCTTCAGATCGCGAAAGATCGCATCTAAATCGTAGTTGAAGCGCTGAGCATAAGCGTCACGGCTCTTGCGCACCTCTTCGACAATGGGGTCTTTCCAAATCATGTCAGTCCTCCAGTAGTAATTCTTCGGGCGTACAGATGATAACCGGGTCGTATCCTCGGGCACGGCAGACTCGCTCAATCCGGCCGCGCAGTGCAGCGTTTGCTAAATGTCTACAGTTCCACGTCAGTAGGTAGTCAACCCCGTTGGTCACCGCGATGGCGATGTGTAGGGCGTCTACTTCGGCCTTCTCCGGCAACGGACCGATGCGAACGAGATCTTTCGCCAGCGCAACCGCCTCCTCCGTGATCTCCAGGAACGGCATGTTTTCAATCGCGTTCAGACGCTGCCGCGCAGACTCCTGATCGCCTACGGCTGCTTCCTCAAGCACCGTCTGTGACACGAACAGCTCGAACTTCTCTCGATGATTAGCCCACCAGTCCTGGGTAATCTGTTGATGCCCGGCGACAATGAGATCACGGCTCACTCGGGAAGTCAGATAACTGATGACAGAGGTCTCAACCTAGACTTTCCACGTCATACAAGAAGACTACATCTCATTACGAGGGTTCGCAATTGTCTACCTAACGAGGCTGTAGAAAAAGTCTCAACCACTAAAAACCTGGACAAATTGCCGGCCCCTAAATAATCCCTCGATCCGAGATCGTCGCTTAAACGACTCGTTGAACGCCCGAAGCCGAGAGGATGCGAACAGAGTGAGCATCGGTCTCCAGCGTACAGTTAGACGCGCCGACAGAAAGGGCCAATGAGTTCATGTAAGCAAGCTTGGCACAGATCACACTCGATCTTCTCTCCATCGCCGAATACCGAACCGTATCCGCCGGTGAAGCGAATCAAGTATTTTTCCTCCCACTCACCGACGTCATCCGGAGCGATTTTCTTGCCGCACCGATCGCAGACACACTCCAACGGGACCTGCTCTTCTATCGTCCTGGTCGTAAACGTTAGCATCCTTGCATCCTTTCGGGCAGTTGATGAAGACTAACTGGCGATGCCGGTCTCGGCGCGCAGCCATTGGTGGACCGGATTAACTCTTGGCGACGCCGGCCAAAGAATTGAGCACGCGGGACGCACGAAAAACAACGCTTCCCTTTCCCGTGGTCGTAGACTTAAGGGGAATCGGTTTCATGGATTTATTGCTACCCGTCAATACGACCGCGGCACGCTGAAGGTCGCGGGCCACGCGCTTTGCTTGTCGGATAGTGAGCTTCCGAGAAATGATGATCGACTTCTTTTGACCCGCCATTTCTAATTCCCCTGTTTCAAACTAACGTAGATGTTGTGATTATCAATCGCCGTGAATTCGCTTCATTTCTTCCCAGATTCCCTTCGGAACTCGATCCCGTGCGCTTCGAGAAATTCTATGGCGATCTCCTCCAAGGCGGCGTCGCGATAGCGATACCAATCGTCGGCGATGCCTATTCGATGCAGAGCATCTTTAAAGCGGCGAAACGCTCCCCGGCCGTGAAGCGCGGTTTCGAGATCACCACGGATGTCCGCGTCTTTAAGAGAGCGGGCAAAGCGTTCCATGATCGACCATTCGTGGATGTCGAACTTGCTCGGTAAGGGGATAAAGTCTCCGGACGTCGCGACCTCCCGCGCCTTGGGCAAGACGTCTTTCTGCCACTGAGGGATGTTCGCGGCTTCATCCGGATCTTCGGCCATTGCGAGTTCCTCGTGCATCAATGTGATTAGTTCGCCGGTCTTGCGATTGATATAAGACGTCGCCTCGTCGCTCGACATCTCCATTTCGTCAATCACATCGCGCAGGGAAACGATCGCAGCCATATGAGTTCTCCGATTAAGCCAAGAGGGCGGGTTTCAAACCCGCCCCATTCATTCATTTACGAACTTTGCGTCCCGATCGCCCTGAGCAAAGTCGAAGGGTGCGGCCAATCTTCCGAATCCCTGTAAGGGCCGGTCTCGACCGGCCCCTACTTTATGAACCTTGCCCCTTTGTGCTTACTTCCTTTTTTGTTTGGTAGCGGCAACGCGGCCGACACTACTTATGAAACTCCTTCGTCCCCGCATAGGCGCGTGGGTTGACCATCGCGTGCTCTTCTTGCATCAACCAGGCGATCTCCGCCGCCATCGGTACGCTCGCCGCTTCCATCGAGGAATGCGCCGCCATCTTGCAGTATTTCAGCGTCGTCTTGTCGAACTTGCCGATCTCCTCGCCCCATTTCCAGGCTTCGTCTTGCAACTGCGCATGCGGCACGACGCGATTGATCAAGCCGGCGTTCATCGACTTTTTCGCGTCCCAGTTTTGACCTGTTAAGATCAGCTCGAAAGCGAGCTTGGTCGGGATCAACGTCTTAAACATCGTCGCGATAATCGGATAGGGCAAAAAACCGCGCATGATCTCCGGCAAGCCGAACATGGCTTTGTCGGAGGCGATTGCTAAATCATGCGGCAGCAACAGCGTAATGCCGCCGCCGAGACAAAAACCGTTCACCACTGCGATGGTGACTTTGGGAAAGGTCCGAATCACCTCGGCGACGTGATAAGCGCGCGGCTCTTTGCGCCGATCCGTGCCACGATTCTGTCCTCCTTCAGTTGGAAATTCCGAAAGATCGCGTCCGGCGCAATAGGCCACATCGCCCGCGCCGGTGGTAAGCACGACGGCGATCTCGTCATTGATACGCAACTCTTCAAACACGGCGAGAATCTCGCGGATCGTATCGCGGCTCAGCGCATTGCGCTTCTCCGGCCGGTTAATCGTGATCTGCGCCACCGCGCCGCGGGTTTCTAGAATCGTGAATTTCCCTTGTTTGATCATGTTGGAATCCTTTCAATGTTACTGTTTCTAGGCTGAGTACCGAAAAACTCTCGCGGAGTCCTTCGACAGGCTCAGAGCCTGTCCTGAGTTTATCGAAGGAACGAACGGAGATAGGATTGAATTCGGTCGGAACATTCTGTTCATGCTGAGCTCGTTGAAGCATTCTTTGCCTCTTTTCAGCACCCTGCTAGGCGAATAACACCGCCACCCGGTCCGGTCAACCGCCGCAGCCGTCAGCACTCGGTGAATCGGATAGCTCACCGCCGAGGCACTGAGGACGCTGAGCCCTTCGACAGGCTCAGGGCAATCGGCTTTCTTCCGCTCATGGTGATTCCTCGACGGGCTCGGAACTGAAGGCCGTCGAGGAAGCCTGCCGTGAGGCTTCTCGAACGGTCGAACCATGCGAACTCCGCGCCTCTGTGGTGGAAATGATCTTTCATTTGTCTGACAACCTGAACCTTGAAAACGGCGGGTCAATCAGCTATCCCGTTAGCAAATGGACTCCACGATTCGCTTGGTGGAACGGCATATCAATTACTTTTTAAAGGGGAGGTGGTTTTAGATGCGATTCATCGCCATACTGATTCTGTTCTTGCCGAACTTTTGGACGGCCATCTCCAACGCCCAAGACGCCCACACGGCCAAACTCATCGAGGGCGCGAAAAAGGAAGCTTCGCTGGTCTGGTACACGTCCACCAGCGTCGAAGATATCATCCGGCTCTTCGCCGCCTTCAACAAGCGTTATCCATTTATCAAGACCGAATATTTCAACGCCGGCTCCGCCCGGCTTTACAACCGTATTCTCAACGAGAGCCGCGTCGGCAAGATTTTTTTCGATCTGGTGGCCGTCCGAGGCGTGGAAACCCAACAGTTGATTGGCGGCGGTTTTCTCCAACCCTACATGTCTCCCGAAGCTGCCGCCTACCCGGCCGGTTTCAAAGACACCAAGGGATATTGGGTCGACTATTTCGACGCTTACAACATCCTCGCCTACAACACCAAGCTGGTGCCCAAAGACCAAGCGCCGAAGAGCTGGGAGGATCTGCTCGATCCCCGCTGGAAGAGCAAGATTTCCATGGACGAGGAAATGTACTCGTGGTACGCCGCCATGACCGTCGCTTGGGGCAAAGAACGGGCGCAGCGCTACATGAAAGCGCTGGCCAAACAGGATATCCAACTGCGCAACGGCCAGTCTCTGATCGCCCAGCTGCTGGCGGCCGGTGAGTTTCATCTGGGAGTGGCGTTGGCCCATCGCATCGAAAAAATGAAAGAACAAGGCGCGCCGGTGGAATGGGTCACCACCTTCGACCCGATCACAGCGTCTTTGCATCCGATCGCCGTTGCCGCCAAAGCTCAACATCCCAACGCGGCGAAACTGTTTATCGATTTTGTCCTGTCCAAAGAAGGCCAACAGCTTGTCTTGGCGATCGGCCGCACGCCGTCCCGCCCCGGCATCGACACCAAGATGCAAGCGAAAAATTTAAAGCTCTTCCCGATCCCGCCCGAGCTCGGCGAGCAATACAACCAATATCAGAAAGAGTTCCGCGAAATCTTTCGCTAGTGAAGTTTCCACACCTAACCCTTTACCACTTATCCCTTGCGATGATATCTTACATTTCAAATGAAGCATGCTGCGAACAAGAAGCTTACAACCGTCGCTGTACGCGCGGATCTCGTTAAGAAGGCACGGAAAAAGCTGAAGGCCTCATCCAATAGCGACGCGGTTACGAAGGCGTTACACGAGACGCTTGCCAATCGAGAAGTCCACGCCACGCTTAGACAACTCATCCGCAAAGGACGCGGGCGATTCGTCGACGTTTACAGCTAAGCAATTGCCAATCCTTTTAGATACAAACGTCTACCTTTTTGCCGTGAAGTCCGAGGCCGGCGCTGCGACTTTCGAGCAACGGTTCCTGCCTCTGGTGTTTCAAACCTATCTTTCAAGCATTGTCGTCGAGGAACTTTATGCCGGCGCACTCGACAAAGGAGCGGTGCGTCTCGTTGAAAGGCACGTCGGATCACTCGAGCGCACCGGCCGCGTCATTGCCCCGACGTTTCAAGATTGGCAAGACGCCGGCAAGATTGTTGCGCGAGTCACTCGCAAAGAACCTGGCAGGAAAGCGAAAGTGCAACAGATGCTCAACGACATCCTGTTGGCGCTCTGCGCACGCCGGATCGGCGCCGATCTGTTTACGTTTAATCGAAAAGATTTCGAGCTAATTCGACGCTACAGACCTTTCTCACTGAAGTTATTGTTCGAACAATAACAGAATATTTCTTCGCACCTGGTAAACCGCGCGGAGTGACTCAACGATACCCCTCCGCCTGCATACTGAACAGCCGCGCGTAGGTTCCTTCCTGGCGCATGAGTTCGTCATGCGTGCCTAACTCGGCGATGTGGCCATCTTGAATAACGATGATGCGGTCGGCCATCCGCACGGTGGAGAAGCGGTGCGAAATTAAAATAGCCATCTTACCTTCGGTGAGTTCTTGGAAGTGGCGGAAAATTTCATATTCCGTCGCGGCGTCCAGCGACGCGGTGGGCTCGTCCAGAACTAATATCTCCGCGTCGCGCATGAACGCGCGCGCCAGGGCGATCTTCTGCCATTGGCCGAGAGACAACTCATGGCCGCCGTGAAACCACCGGCCAAGCATCGTCTCGTAACCTTCGGGCAAATTCTCAATCACCGAGTCTGCGCCGCTCTTGCGGGCGGACTCGATAATCCGCTCCATATCGTCGACTGCGTCGATCTGACCGAAGCCGATGTTTTCCCTCGCCGGCAAGTGATAGCGTACGAAGTCCTGGAAGATCACGCCGATCCGTTTTTGCAATTCGATCGGCTGTAATTCGCGAATGTCGATGCCATCGATCAAGATCGTACCTTCGGTCGGATCGTAGAGTCGGCTTAAGAGCTTAATCAGCGTCGTCTTGCCGGCGCCGTTATGGCCGACCAAAGCGATTTTTTCGCCGGGGCGAATGGTTAAATTAATCTCGCGCAGCGCCCACTCACCGTTCTCCGGATAACGAAAGCCGACGCCGCGAAACTCGATGCCGCCGCTGAGCGGCACCGGCAACTTTTGATCGCCAGCGGTCAAACCAAGCTGCGGCTGCAAGCCGAGGAACTCAAAGAAGTTGGCCATGAAAAGATTATTTTCGTAGATATTGCCGATGGCGGAAAGAATCGACTGAAACGTCGCCTGTCCCTGGCGAAAGATCGCCAAATAGAGTGTCATGTCACCCAGCGAGATTTTCCCTTGCACGGTGTGCCAGACGATCCAGGCATAGGAACCATAGAAGCCCGCCGTCGTAATCAGGCCCAAACCAAATCCGGCCAGCGCACGCCGGCGCGCCAGCGCTTTATCTTCCTGAAAGAACTTTTCGAACAGCGTCATATAACGGCCCAGCAAAGTGGCGCCGAGATTGAACAGCTTGATCTCCTTGACCGCGCCATCTTCGGTCAAAAGCCGCGCGAGATAGTTAATCTGGCGCGATTCCGGCGCGCGCCGAGTGAGCAAGCGGAAGCCCTGTTCAGAAAAGCGCGTCTCAGCGATGAACGCGGGAATGCTGGTCGCCAGCAGAATCACCACGAGCCAGGGGTTAAAGCGCAACAAGAGAACCCCGAAGGAAATCATCGTGATACTGTTCTGCACGATTTGAAAAGTATCGTTGATCAGCTCCGTCGGTTTGTAACCGCCCTCGCGGCGCGCGTTCTGAAGACGGTCGTAAAACTCCGGATGCTCGAAGAAAGCCAGATCCAAGGTCAGCGCCTTACGGATAATCTCGCCGCGAATTCGATTGGCCAGTTGAAGCTGGATCAACTGCTGAATCAGCCGGCGCGCTTGATTGAAGCCGGCGCTGAGCAAAAACAAAATCAATTCGAAAATGAGATAGACAAAAACCGTTTGCGTGCGCGCCGGATCGGAGCCGTTCTGGATTGCCGCAACGACGCCGTCGACGATCAGCTTGCCCACCCAAGCCTGGGTCGCCGGCAGCAACGCACCACCGAGAGTGAGCAAACCCAACCCAACAGTGGCCCAACGGTTAGTCTGCCAAACCAGCTGAAGCGCTTGCGGCGTATGAGTAAACGTGTGGCGCCATTTCTGCCACTTCTGCAACCAGGGAGTCATTGTGTCGAATGCTTATTCACCACGAAGCACACGAAGTTCACGAAGGTTTCGGATAATTCACCGCAGAGGCGCGGAGGCCGCCGAGCCCTTCGACAGGCTCAGGGTGAGCGGCTTTCTTCCGATCATGGTGATTCCTCGACGGGCTCGGAACTGAAGGCCGTCGAGGAAGCCTGCCGTGAGGCTTCTCGAACGGTCGAACCATGCGAACTCTGTGTCTCTGTGGTGAATCCTGCTTTTTCATGGCATTCGACCGGCTCACTTATAGAGCTGATCGACAAATCCGGATCGCTGGATTTCGTCGATCAAGCTCAGATCCGAGTTGTCTTTCTCGGTTAAGCGCTTCGCCTGGGGAAAATCCAGCGCAGCGAGATCGAGCAGCCCACGCACCGCTTCCGGCTGCGGCCGCAAGTCTTTTTCCGCTCGCGTCGAAATCTCTTCGTAGAGATACGCCATGATGCTGAGATCGGGATTACGCACGTACTTGGAAAAAATCTTCAGGCTCTCGTCCTTGTGCGACTTCAGATAGTGAATGCCTTCGATGTAGCCGCGCAGAAATCTTGTTGCCAGCGGGCGGTTTTTCTGAATCAATTGCGGCGTCGTGTTAATGCCGCCGCCCACGTTGGCGACGTCTAACCTGGAGAGCACTCGCATGCCAGCTTTCTCGGCGATCATGTCTGACGGCGGCGTGAACATCGACGCGTGAATCACACCGCTCGACAACGCCGCCACCCGCGCCGCCGGGCCGCCGTCCCCTATCGAAAGAAACGTCACGTCCTTGTTCGAGTCCATGCCGTTGTCGCGCAACAGCTTCACCACCCGCGCATAGGCCGCGTCGCGCCCAGGCGTGATGCCGATGATCTTGCCTTTGAGATCGCGAATGGTTTTTATGCTGGGTTGGACAACGATGGAATAGCCCAGCGTGTTGGTGGTCACGCCGACCCGAGTGAGAGCTGCGCCCTGAAGTATCGCCGTGACGACGCCAAGATCCGAGCCGAGAATCACCTCGACGCTGCCGCCGATGATCGCCGCAACCGTGCGTCCTCCGCCGCGGAGAAAAATCAGTTCAACGTCAAGCCCATGTTTTTTCCAAATCCCCTTGTCCGCTGTCACCCACGAAGCGGCAAAGCCGGTGGCGAGCGATGGATAACCGACGCGAACCACTTGTGCGGCGCTTGCCAATGGCAAGCTAAGCAGGAGGAAAACTCCAATAAAAAATGATAAGAACGGCCGTGGCATCGCTGTGCCTTGCTAACACCCGGAGAACTAGCTGTCAATTCGTTTCAAATCCGACAACCAACCTAAAAACAGATATCTACCCCCGATGGCTTTATTTCGGATGATGCCGAATTCGAATATTGTGACCGTGAAATTGACAAAACTGAGATTTTGTAGATTAGTCGATGGGAAACCTATTTCCATCGCGATGTGGAATCGAAGAAAGGATTTCCCAACTTGCTAGTTAACCGACGCACGCTACGTATCGAGTGGGGGCAGTGCGATCCCGTGGGGATCGTGTTTTATCCACATTATTTTATCATCTTCGATACCAGCACCGGTTGGTTGTTCGAGCGCACCGGCTTGAAGCCGCTAGAGATGCGCAAGAAATACGGCATCGTCGGCCTGCCGGTGGTCGACGTGGGCGCGCGCTTCGTTATGCCCTGCCGCTTCGATGACGAAATCGTCGTCGAAAGCGAGGTTAGCGAGTGGGGGCGAACGAGTTTCACCGTGCGGCACCGCATACTCAAGGCCGGCGAACTCGCCCTCGACGGTTTCGAAAAGCGCGTCTGGGCCGCGCCCCATCCCGAGAGACCCGGCGCAATCAAAGCTCAAACTATCCCAACGGAAATAATCGCGAGTCTGTCGGACGCTAGCGGCGCGATAACTCTCAAGTTAGATGACCGCGGCAAACTCGAAATCGAGAAATAAACTTTGTTTCGGTCCGCGGGGCATCCTTCGAGCTTTAGATTGCGGATTTTGACTCGAGATTGCGAGAAATCCCTTCGGCATGGCTCAGGACATGATTTGTGCGAGACGATTAGCGCAATTGGTTTTGATGTCGAATTGCGGTTGACCGCTTTACCTCGGGATTGCTAGAAGATCACATTCACGCCGAACAGGAGACATAATATGAGCGAAGGTAATGCACCGCAGTTTGGTATCAGCAAGAACGTTAAACTCGTCGGGCGCACGGACCTGGCTGGCGGCGGCCAAGTGGTCGTCGAGAACGGCTACGCTTACGTCGGCCATATGGACCCGCCGCATGGCACGAGTATTCTTGACGTCAAAGATCCTAAACATCCGAAAGTCGTCGCGCGGATTGAAATCCCGCAGGGCGTGCATTCGCACAAAGTGCGGGTCAGCGGCGATATCATGCTGGTGAATCTGGAAAGATATCGCGGCAAAGAGAAGCTGCCCACCGGACTAAAAATTTACGACATTGCCAATCGCGAGAAGCCCAAAGAGATCGCGTTTTTCGAAACCTACGGTGGCGTGCATCGTTTCACCTTCGACGGCCGCTACGCTTACATTTCGGTGCAGCTCGAAGGATACATCGGACGCATCCCGCTTATCTTGGATTTGAAAGAGCCAACCCGTCCGACCGAAGTCGGCCGCTGGTGGATGCCCGGTCAGTGGACTGGCGGCGGCGAAACGCCGACCTGGCAAGGCACGGCGCACCAATGCCACCATCCGATCCGCTACGGCGATCGACTCTACGTCAGTTACTGGCACGGCGGTTTCGTCATTCTCGATATCGCCGACATGAGCCAGCCGAAATTTATCGGCGGCCTCAACTGGTCGCCACCCTACCCTTCGCCGATCCACACGACACTGCCGATTCCGTGGAAGCTCATGGGACGAGACATGATGGTCGTGGTCGACGAGGAAGCCGGCAAACGCGCGCCGACGCCCCCGGCGTTCATGTGGATGGTCGATATCACGGATGAGAAACAGCCGGTGTCGGTGTCGACCTTCAATCCCGCCGGCGCGTGGGACATCGCCCCCGGTCACCAATACGGCGCGCACCAACCCGCCGAACAGGTCTACGACAACAAAATGTTCGTCACCTGGTTCAGCGGCGGCTTGCGGGTCGTCGACATCAGCAATCCGTACAGCTTGACGGAAGTCGCCTACTACGTGCCCGCGCCCGGCCGCGGCCAGCAGACGGTCAAGAGCAACGACATCTATCGCGCTGACAACGGCTTGCTCTACTTGATCGATCGGCTCGACGGCTTGGAGATACTCGAAAGCGAAGTCTAAAGAACATTTTCCCGCAAAGGCGCAAAGACGCTAAGTTCGGAGGCATTAAATCCGACTTAACTTTGCGCCTTAGCGCCTTTGCGGGAGATAATCCGACTCTGACGAAACCGACCCTCCAGTGAGCAGCGTCAACCGAGATACGTTTTCGCCCTTCCGTAATCGGGATTATCGACTTTTCTGGGCCGGGTCGATGATGTCCGGCATCGGCAGCCAATTCACCACGGTCGCAATGGCGTGGCAAATCTACGAGCTAACCAACTCGCCGCTGCAGATCGGTATGCTCGGTTTGGCGCGGGCGATACCGCAAACTATTTTACTGCTCTTCGCGGGCTTGCTCGCCGACGCCATCAACCGGCGCAAGCTGATGATCTGCACGCAGAGCGGTCTGTGCTGCGTGTCCGCGGCGCTCGCGACTTTGACATTTGCCGGCAAAGCTTCGCCGCACATGCTTTACATCGCAACCGTTTTCCTCGCCATTTTCACATCGATGGAGCAACCGTCGCGCCAGTCGATGATTCCTAATCTGGTATCGCGCGAACAATTACCCCAAGCCTTGGCGCTCCAGGGAACGCAGCGCTATGTGCCGGTGATCGCC
Source organism: uncultured Syntrophobacter sp. (assembly GCA_964478485.1). Classification (GTDB taxonomy): domain Bacteria; phylum Desulfobacterota; class Binatia; order UBA9968; family UBA9968; genus DP-20. Next base: position 43,390 of record CAYZJE010000058.1, read on the forward strand.
GGGCCGTCGTTGGCTGGTATCGTGCTCGCTCTGTTTGGTCCGGCGGCATGTTACTTGGTCGATGCGCTGTCATGGCTCGCCATGCTCGGCGCTCTGGCTTGCTTGCGCGCAAAGATACCCGAGGGCGGCGGCTGGCGCAGCGTATCGCTCAACGCTCTGCGCGAAGGATTTCGATTTGTGCGCGGCCACGGGGTGATTTTGCCGCTCATGCTGCTCGACTTCGGCGCGACCTTTTTCGGCAACGTGCGCAGCCTGTTTCCAATTTACGCCCGCGACATTTTGCAGGTCGGCCCGCGCGGACTTGGCCTGCTCTACGCAGCGCGCGCCGTCGGATCGCTGTTAGCGGCCGCAACCATGAGCGTTTTGCCGCCGGTGCGCCGCACCGGCCGCTGGATTCTCATCGGCGTCGCGATTTACGGCGCATCAACTGCCCTGTTCGCGGGATCGGAGGTTTTCTGGTTCTCGGTGTTGATGCTCGCGCTGTGCGGCGCCGGCGACACGATTAGCTCAATACTGCGCTCGACGGCTAATCAGATGAGCACGCCGGATGCTCTGCGCGGTCGCATGTCATCGATCAACAGCATCTTTACCAGCAGCGGGCCGCAGCTCGGCCAATTCGAGAGCGGCGCGGTCGCCGCTTGGATCGGCAGCAAGCTTTCGGCGCTCACCGGCGGCTTGGCGACTTTGGCGATTGTCGCTATGGTCATGGCGTACTTTCCACAAGTGCGCCGGTTTCAGATTCAACGCGCGAAACAGGAGTGAACGGAGCAGGCCATGATCGCTCATGTTGGGATAATCGTCAGCGACATCGAGAGGAGCAAGAATTTCTACCTCGCGGCGCTCACACCGATCGGCTATCAGATGCTGCGTGAATATGGCGTCACCGCGACGCGACCGACCGCCAGCGCGGCATTCGGCGCGCCGCCGCGCGCCGACCTATGGTTGTACCAGGGCATTCCCGGTCAAGTCACCACACACATCGCTTTCCAAGTCGATCGACGCAGCTTAGTCGATGAGTTTTACGCCGCGGCACTCGCCGCCGGCGGCCGAGACAACGGCAAACCAGGACCTAGACCGCAATATAGCGCTAACTACTATGGTGCTTTTGTATTAGACCCCGACGGTTACAATATCGAAGCGGTGTGCCGGGAGCCGGAGTAGCTAGCCCGGATTATTCATCCTACGAGGAAGGCGAACGACAGAGTGACGATCGAGGTGGAACCCTGTA
>CAYZJE010000059.1:0-8310 GCA_964478485.1 uncultured Syntrophobacter sp.
TTGACTCTTCAGCGCATTGAAATGGGCAAGGATTGCCGGATGGCAACCAAACGAAAACTTCTTCTCGCCTTAGGTTTGAGCATTGAACAAAAGCATACCCTCTTCAAGCAATAATTTAATTTAAGCAATTATTTATGGCCCCGTTCTGGAAAAATATCAACTTTGGGTTTTTACGATCCATGGGTGGCAATGACGGTTACGTCGCCCTCGATATCGGCTCGAGCTCGATTAAAATGGTCGAAGCCGCGGTCGACAAGAACGTTTTTCGAGTGCTGAAACTGGCTATCCTGCCGCTGGCGGAAAATGCCATTCAAAACAATATGGTTGTCGATACCAAATCGGTTGCCGATGGGATTCGACAGGTGATCCAAGAAAATGGTGTGAAAGCTAAGCGAGTCATCTCCGCGGTTCCCGGACGGGCTGTGATCATGAAAAAAGTTCAAATGCCCAAGCAGGAACAGGCCGAGCTTGATGCCAACATCGAGTTCGAAGCGCAAAACGTCATTCCGGAAAACCTCGATAACGTCAATCTCGATTACCAGGTGCTGAGCAGTGCCGATGACGACAACAAGATGGAAGTGTTGCTGGTGGCGGTAAAGAAAGAGATTGTCAACAGTTATTCAGATGCAATCGAGGAGGCCGGTCTCGAGCCCGCGGTCATCGACGTCGACTATTTCGCCTTGGAGAATATGTACGAAGCCAATTATACTGACGATGCCGCTAAAGGCGTTGTTGGCTTAATTCATATTGGCGCGCAAAATACCAGCATCAGTCTCCTGCAAGACGGCATCTCAACCTTCACCGGCGATCTTTCCATTGGCGGGTGCTACTTCACCGAAGCGCTTGCTTCCCAGGCTGGCCTTACTTTAGCGGCGGCGGAATCTTTTAAGTTGACGGGTGTGGCCGAGGAAAATAAGGGCTTAAATTTAGCGGCCCTGGTGCAGCCCACCGCGGATGAGTTGGCTGAAGAAATCAGACGGACGGTAAGTCTTTACGGGGCGGTGCCATCGGAGGAGGGCGACGGTCTCAAGATAATATTGCTGAGCGGCGGCGGCGCCAAGTTGGTCGGACTCCGAGCTCTGTTGGAAGAGCGCATGGGCGTGCCGGTGCGGCTGAGCGAACCGTTTCGCAGTTTCACAGTCGGTAAAAACATCGATCGCGAATATTTGCTCGAATCGGCGCCCAGTTTCGCCGTGGCCGCCGGCCTGTCCATGCGCCGGCCGGGGGGCAGATGATTCGGATCAATCTTCTTCCGATTAAGCAACGCGAGGCGGAAGTAAGCCGCCGCCGGGAAATTGCCATTGGCGCGGTGGTCTTGGGAATCGCGTTGCTGGCGCTGGCGTCTTTGCATTTGCTGCAATCTTTTCACCTGTCGGGACTCGAAACAGAATTAGTCCAATTGCGCGGTGAGCTCCAAGCGCTCAATACCAAGATCAAAGAAGTTGGCGACCTGCAAAATAAGATCAAGGAATCGCGGGGCAAAAACAAGATCATCGATGACCTCAAGCAGAAAAAAAGCGGGCCCGTGCTGGTGATGGAGAATCTGGCCAACGCGACCCCGGCTACGCTCTGGCTCACCGACCTCAAAGAGTCGGGTGGCAACCTGGCGCTCAGCGGACTGGCTGTGGACAACAAAACCGTGGCGGATTTCATCAGCGGATTGGAAGCCTCGAAGCATTTCACAGGTGTCGAGTTGATTGAAACCACCGAGGGCGCCGGTCCAACGGCTGGATTCAAGAAATTTGCGATCAAGACGGGGGTGCGGTACCAGTCGCCCGATGCTCCGCCGCCTGAGACAAAAACCAAAACTACCCCGGCCGCCAACAAAGAGGAGAAGAAGGGGTGAACCAGCTTCTCGACAACCTACTCGAGCGCCCGAAGCTACAAAAGATCGCGATTCTGGCCGTGACGATTATATTGATCTCGGCGTTGTACTATAGTTTTCTCTATAGCCCGAGATCGGATGAAGTAGCTAAGTTGGCCGACAGCGTGGAAATCGCCCATAACGAAAAGAACGCCAAGCAGGCCAAAGCGGCCAATCTGCCACGCTTGCAGCGCGATCTCAAACAATTGGATATGCAGCTACTAAAAGCGGTGGCTGAACTGCCGAGCCAAAAACAGATCGCCGCGTTACTAACCCAGATTTCCGCCAAAGCCCAGCAAGCGGGACTGAGCATTCTCTTGTTTCGCCCGCGGGCGGAAACCTTTCAGGAGTTTTACGCCGAAGTTCCGGTGGACATTACGGTGAAGGGAAATTTTCATAATACCGTGGGGTTTTTCGACGCGGTGGGCCGGCTGGACCGTCTCGTCAACATCGACAACATCGGCTTTAAGAACCCGACGGTATCGGGCGACAACGTGATCTTGGAAACCACCAGTGTGGCGACGGCTTTTCGTTTCCTCGACGATGCCGAACGCAAGAAAATCGCCGAAGAGAAGGCCAAAGCCGCAAAGGCCAAGAAATAGCCCGACATGATGCGATCGCGCAAAATTTGCGGCCTGGTGGCGCTCATGACCTGTGAACTGTGGACATTCCGATTTGCCCTGGCTCAGGAATCGGTGCAGACGCCGTCGGACAAAACCAGGGAAGCGGTGGAAAAGTTCAACAACGCGCCCGCTTCGATTGGCAAAACGTTGCAAGGATTAAGCGACGCCGCGAAAGACAAACTGCGGCAAACCCTAGGCGGCAAGACTAAAGCTGAAGCCAAAGCCGAGGGCAAGTCGGAACGGGTTGATTTAAACGTGCCACAGAAAGCTCCGGATGCCCCCGCGCCGGCGCCGGCTTTGAAAGAAGGCAGCCGCGATCCATTTCGTCCGATGTCCTTGCGGACCAAGGTCAATACCCGGGCGAGGGAAAACCTCTCACCCCTCGAACGTCTTGATTTGTCGCAACTCAAAGTAGTCGGAATCATCTGGGACATCAAAGAACCGAGAGCGATGGTGGAAGATACGGCGGGACTTGGCTACGTCATCAAAGCAGGCACGCCGATCGGTAGCAACGACGGCACGGTAAAAGCGATTCATCGCAACCAAGTTGTCGTCGAAGAATCTAGCGCGGATATTTATGGCGTGCGCAGAAAACGCGACGTCACTATGAATTTGGCAACGGAGTAGCGCAAATGCAAAAGACCAGGGGTATCCTTATGAACTCGGCTCAATGGTGGCATCTCAAGCCGGCGCGAGAGATTGGCGGTCGGCTGATCTTTGTGATGGTCGCCTGGGTTTTGAGCATGAGTGGTTGCGCGGTTAGCCCCGAAGCACCGTCATCGGCTACGTCGCCCCCACCGCAAACTTCTGCGGCCAGCAAACCGGCGCCGGCGACGCCGCAGAACGTTAGTGCACCCAGCCTCGGTCTGCAAGAATTGAGCGTTCGAGAAGAACGGGGCCAAACGACCTTGTTGATCAAACTGGCTCGACCGGTGACTCAATACCGTCATTTTCCCTTGCCTCAGCCCGCGCGGGTCGTCTTGGATATTCCAAGTGACAGCACAGCTCCGGCTTCCACGGACACTTTTCGCATCGACACCAGCATTGTCTCCGCCCTGCGCTTGAGCAGCGGCGAGAACAACCTACGTTTGGTCGTAGAAGTCACTGCGGCGACGGTGCCGCCTTATACGATTTCTCAAGAAGAGGGCGGTCTAAAAATTGTCGTCGGCGCCGTCGATCCGAACGTCAACGCCAAGAGAAATGCCGTCTTGGTCCAAGCTGGGAAGAGAGTGGACGTCCGTACTGGACAACCAGCGGCATCCGCGGCACCGAGCGCAGACGTGCGGTCGCCGACTACCGTCGCCGACGACCGTGCAGGGGCGGAGAAAATTTATACCGGGCAAAAAATTTCTCTCGACTTCAAAGACGCGGATATCAAAAACGTCTTTCGTTTGCTGGCGGAAGTGAGCGGCTTGAACCTCGTCGTCACCGCCGATGTGAACCGCCGGGTCACTCTGCGTCTCATCGAGGTGCCATGGGATCAGGCGATGGATCTAATCATTTCGACGAATGGCTTGGACAAGGAGCAGATTGGCAATGTGGTGCGGATCTCGACGGCGGGAACGTTAAAGACTGAGAAGGACGCTCTCATCGCTGCCAGGAAGTCTAGAGAAGACCTCGAACCGCTGCTGACGACCTACTTCAACGTTAATTACGCCAAGGCGAAGGATTTGGAACCGAAGATCAACGCCTTGATGAGCAAGCGCCCGGACCGTGCGCTGGTCGTCGACGATCGCAGCAACACCATTATGGTTCGGGACATCCAGAAATCAATGGATGACGTGAACGCATTGGTGTCGAAGCTCGATTTACGAACGCCTCAGGTTCTGATCGAGTCGAATCTCATTGAAACTACGCCGAGTTTCTCGCGGGCTCTTGGCATTGAAATGGACGCCCTGTTCAACAACGGCCGGGTACGGCTCAGTGATAGATTTAAGGCGGACGCGCCTTTTGAGGGCGCTCCCCAACCAATCCCATCTATAAACCAATTATTTATTCCGAATACCGGATTCCGCTTCGGTTATTTCGGCAACAACGTTACAAGCATTTTATCGGCTGCTGAGGCCCAAGGAAATATCAAGATTATTTCTCGCCCATCGGTCGTTACTTTGAATAATGTTGAGTCTCAGATCGAGAGCGCTAAGATCGTCAGGGTTAGAACGGGGGCCGCAACAGTCGGAGAGGCCGGCTCGATCCGAGAAATCAGGGCGGGGATTATCTTAAATGTGACCCCGCAGGTGTCGGCTGACGGCTTCGTTTTGCTGAGAATCGCGGTAAAGTCCAGCACGCTCAGGCCGACTACAAGCCCAGATGGTATTCCAGATGAGCTTACGCGTGAGGCCAAAGCGAACGTGCTGGTCCGCGACGGGGAGACAGTAGTGATTGGCGGCATCCTAAGGGACGACAGCGCCGACTCAGATGCCGGTATTCCCTATTTGAAAGATATTCCTGTTTTAGGATGGCTCTTTAAAAAATCCTCCTACCGAAGAGATTTCGAGGAGTTGGTGGTTTTCATAACCCCCCGCATCATCGCAGCGGGTGGGTTGAATCTCCCTACCGCAGAACAGATATGGCGAGACCAAATGAAACAGACCGACGGAACCGCTCCGCCGAGCGCATCCCAACAGTCCCAGAAACCCTAGCCTCCCCTAATTTAATCAGGTAGGATACCCCGCATGTTGCGTTACTTCACCGCGGGGGAGTCGCACGGACCTTGTTTGACCATGATCATCGACGGGGTGCCGGCGGGGTTTCCCTTCGATATTAACAAAATCAATCATGACCTTTGGCGCCGCCAACAGGGTTATGGGCGCGGCGGGCGCATGCTGATTGAAAAAGACGAGGCGCAAATTCGCTCGGGCATCCGGTGGGGCGAAACCATGGGATCTCCCGTGGCATTTGGCATAGAGAACCGCGACTGGAAGAACTGGACCAAGAAAATGTCCGCGTTTCCTGAGGACCGCGATGACAAGATCGCGGTGACCAAACCACGGCCCGGACATGCCGATCTAAACGGCGTGCTGAAATATGATCGGAGCGATATCCGCGATATCCTCGAACGCGCCAGCGCGCGGGAAACTGTCGCGCGCACGGCGGTAGGTTCTTTCGCTAAACAATTGCTGGCGCCGTTCGGCATCCGCGTCATGGGCTACATCCGCTCCATTGGCAATGTCACGGCGAACTTGGATGGGCTGACTTACGCCGAGACCTACGAACGAGCGGAGGAATCGCCGGTGCGCACCGCCGACAGCGCCGCCGAAGAAAAGATGATCGCGCTGATCGAGGAATGCAAGAAAGAAGGCAACACCCTCGGTGGTATTTACGAAGTCGTCACTTTGGGATTGCCGCCCGGATTAGGGTCGCACACTCAGTGGGACCGCAAGCTCGACGGCCGCCTGGCCCAGGCGCTGATGAGCATCCAAGCGATGAAAGGGGTCGAGATCGGCCTCGGTTTTGAAATGGCGAAGCGGCGCGGCTCGCAGGTTCACGACGAGATTTTTTTCGACCCTGCCAAGATGGTGACGGAAGGCACGCCGCGCATCGTCCCCACAGGCTTTTATCGCGGCAGTAACAATTCCGGCGGCACCGAAGGGGGCATGACCAACGGCTCGCCGTTAGTCGTGCGCGTCGCCATGAAACCGATCTCCACGCTCATGAGTCCGTTGCAATCGGTCGACATGCGCTCCAAGCAAGCAGCCGATGCGTCGGTGGAACGTTCCGATGTTTGCGCCGCCCCGGCCGCCGCCGTGGTGGGCGAATCGGTGGTTGCCTTTGAAGTTGCTAAAGTGTTTCTGGAAAAGTTTGGCGGCGACTCGCTGCGCGAGATCAAGCGAAATTACGAAAACTATCTCGAGCAGATTAAAAACTACTAGCAGGCTGAGAAAGAAGGACTGGAGTGATGGAGTGTTGGAGTAATGGAGTATTGGGTCTTGAACCCTTCACTCCACCACTCCATAACTTCAACACTCCGTTTCAATCGCGCCCTTTGCTTCTCAGTTCGCTTTGAGCAACCTGCTTAGCGCCTGTGCAGCAAACGACTAGCCCGTTGGCAAAAGCTCCGACGCAAAACATCGCACTGATTGGCTTCATGGCTGTGGGCAAGAGCGCTGTTGGCCGCAACCTTGCCAAGCGGCTCGGCCGGCGCTTTGTCGATCTCGATCGGCTTATTGAGAAGACCGCAGGCATGAAAGTCCGGGAAATCTTCGAGCAAAAGGGCGAAGCCTACTTCCGCCAGCTCGAGAAACAGACTCTTGCCAAAGTGCTCGCAGAGGAAGGTCAAGTGATCGCCGCCGGCGGCGGTGTGGTGCTGGAAGATGACAATCTGGCGCTGCTTAGAGAGAAGACTTTATTGATCGGGCTCAAGGCGTCGACCGACATAATTTTGCGCCGCGTTGCCAACAGCACAAAGCGTCCTTTATTGAAGGGCGCCGACCGGCGCGAGCGCATTGAGGAATTGTTTCAAGCGCGCGCGGCTCGCTACGCGCAAGCGCAGGTGACCATCGATACCGACAAGTTGACTTTGGGCCAAGTGGTCGACAAGATCATCGAAGTGGCTCAAGCGGCCGATTGATGCTATGCAAACCTTAAACGTAAACTTGGGCGAGCGTTCCTATCCGATTTATGTCGGCTCGGCAATCTTAGCGCGCGTTGGCGAGTTTCTCGCGCAGGCCGGACTTAGGGGGAAAGTTGCGGTGGTCACCAATCCCACGGTGGCGCAACTCTATCTTGATCCAGTCCATAAGGCGCTCGCCAAATCTGGCTTCGATGCCATACCGATTCTCGTGCCTGACGGTGAAGAGCATAAGAACGTTGCGTCACTGCAAATAATTTACGACCGCTTGATCGCTGAAAGGTTCGAACGCAAGTCTTGCGTGCTGGCGCTCGGTGGCGGCGTGGTCGGCGATCTTGCCGGCTTCGCAGCGGCGACGTATTTACGCGGCGTCCCTTATGTTCAAGTGCCGACGACTTTATTGGCTCAAGTGGACTCCAGCGTCGGCGGCAAGACCGGCGTCAATCATGCGAATGGGAAAAATCTGATCGGCGCTTTCTACCAACCGAAATTAGTATTGATCGCCGTCACGGTGCTCAAAACTCTGCCGCAGCGCGAACTGGTCGCCGGACTGGCCGAGGTGATTAAGTATGGCGTCATCAAAGATCCGGCGCTTTTCGCATTGCTCGAAGCGAAGATCAACCAACTTATTCAGTTAGACGATGAGTTGCTGATTGAGACGATTTCAACCTGCTGCGCGATCAAGGCCCGAGTCGTCGAAGCGGACGAGCGCGAAGACGATTACCGCGCGGTGCTCAACTTCGGCCACACCATCGGTCACGCATTGGAAGCGGTCACCGGTTATACCCAGTTTCTCCACGGCGAAGCGGTCGGCGTTGGCATGGTCAAGGCGGCGGCGCTTTCGGCGCAGCAGGGTTTTTGCGATCAGACCAGCTTTGAGCGAGTCGTTCGCTTGATCAAACAAGCCGGCCTGCCCACGGAAATCCCCGGTGACGTTTCGCTACCGGGATTGATTCAAGCGATGGAAATCGACAAGAAAGCCGCCGGGGGCAAAATCAAGTTCGTCATGTGCGCGGGCTTGGGCAAGACTCGATTCCACTGGCTATCGCCGAGCGAGATCTTGAACGCTTTGAGCGCGTGATGGTTGGTTTCGTACACTAGAGGGCATAGCGATGGCGCAGAAAAAAAATATTCTGGTGCTCAACGGGCCGAGCCTTAATCTTTTGGGCACTCGGCAGCCGGAGATCTACGGCAAGACGACGCTGGCACAGATTGAGAAAAAAGTCCGAGCGCTGGCTAAAGAGCTTGGCGTG
>CAYZJE010000060.1:0-6763 GCA_964478485.1 uncultured Syntrophobacter sp.
GTGAAGCGAAATAAGCCGCGGATTTTCCCATCGATGACCCAATGCGCTTTCTGATTGTCATCATCCGGTTTAAACAACTGCGGGCGAAATTTTTGTTCCGACGGCAGCAGGTAGTCCCAAGTCAGCGGACTCTCAACCACATGCGCGTCAGCGTCGACCCATCCCATGAGCCCCCCCTTAAACGTTTTGCGTTTGGCGTCTTGCGTCTAGCGTTCCCGGACGCCGGACTCCAGACGCTAGACCCAAAACGCTCTTTTTAATGCAGCACCGCGCCACCGTTCACTAGAATCGTCTGCCCGGTCACGAACGTGCTCAAGTCGGACAACAAATATAGCGCCGTGCCGACCAAATCTTCCGGCTGCTCGATGCGCTTAAGAATCCGCGTCGAGGCGGAGCGCTCATAGTTCTTGAGCGCCTCGTCGGTAGCTTTCTCCTCACTCATGGTCGAGCCTGGCGCCAAAGTGTTCACGCGAATGTTGTCCGCACCGAGCTCCCGCGCCAACACGCGGCTAAAGCCCACCACCGCAGCCTTCGACGTAACGTAGTGCATCATCGTCAAGCCGCCGTTAAACGCCATGTTCGAGGAGATATTGACCACGCTGCCCTGCTTGCGCTGCTGCATCGCCGGCACCACGGCTTTGCTGCACAACCACAATCCTTTAACGTTCACGGCCATGATGCGGTCCCAGGCCTCTTCGGTGATCTCCTGCCAACTGCCCTTTTCCGCCGGCACGCTCATGAAAATCGCCGCATTGTTGATCAAGCCGTCGATTTTGCCAAAAGCGTCGAGAGTTTTCCTGGCCATCTCCTGGCAGCTCGGGAAATTGGCCACGTCCACTTTGGTCGCCAGCGATTTGCCGCCGCTGTCCTTGATCGCCTTGGCGACACCGTCGGCCGCCTTTTCATCGATATCGGCGACCACCGCGGTGCCGCCCTCGCGCGCGATGCCGAGACAATAGGCCTTGCCGATGCCGTGCCCGCCGCCAGTGACAACGACAACTTTGCCGTCCAATAATCCCATACGCTAAGACCCCTTCGCGATGAACTTTGGCTATCACCGCACCGCGACAACTGTCAACCGCAGCTTGCGCAATATCGGTCCGGAGAAAGTCTCACCGCAGAGGCGCTGAGAACGCTGAGGAAAGCGTTCTTGATTAAGAAAAACTCCGAACTCTGTGATCTCTGTACTACTATAGTTGACAATTTGCGCGCCTTGCGCAAATTTTCCGGGAGTCAAATACCCTCGGACTCGGATATTCCTCCCGCTAAGACGCAAAGCACGCCAAGTTCGGAGGGCAAGGATAGATAATATTAGAAACCATCTTGACCATATTTTTCCGACCTTTGCGGCCTTTGCGCCTTTGCGGGAGATATTCCGAATTTCGGTTGCGGCTCTGCCGCGCTAGGCCTCTGTGGTGAATTCCTCTGCTCTCTATTCAGCGCAACGCCGGAACGCCGCTCGGGTAGATCTGTTTTAACAAGCCTTCGTCGCTGATCTGCTTGATGAACTCGTCGTCGTTAAACTCGGCGACAAACTGTTCGGCGGCCCGGCCTGAGACTCCGAGATTTTCTAAAATCGTCTTGGTGCCCTCGGGCGTTGGACGGGGCACCGGTTCCATGTAGCGGGTATCGGAGTCATAAGCATGCTGTAAAATGGCCGGATCGGAAACCCGGGTATACTTCTGCAAGATCCCCTTGGCCTCGGCCGGGCGCCGGCGGATGTAAGCGATCGCTTCGGTGATGCCGGCGACAAAGCTGCGCATGCGCGCCGGCTGTTTGGCCAGGTAAGGACGCATCGCCGCGCTGCAATTACCGGCATAGGGGATGTTCAAGTCGCCTAATTCCAACAGCGGCTTAAAACCCGCCGCGGCAGCCTGCAGATCGTTGGGCGAGGTCGCGAAGATCGCCTGCACTCTGCCGTTGACCAGCGCGGCAAATGCCGCGCTGGTCGAGCCGGTGTAGATGAGAGAAATATCCTGACCGGGTTTCATGCCTTGGCGCGCGAAAAAAAGCTTAGCGGCAAAATCGCTCGCCGACCCCGGATTGGCCACCGCCAAGAGCTTGCCGCGCAGATCGGCAATTTTTTGGATCGCCGCAGTCACCATGATTTTCGACGTGAGCTTGTGTACCACACAAGAAGTCACCACCACATCGGCGCCACCGAGACGCATCTGCACCAACGGCGGACCGGCGGAAAAATAAACTTGTATGTCGCCGCTCAGCAGAGCCGGCCGGCCCGCCGCGCGCGGCAAATAGATCGGTTTGACTTGCAGCCCGTGTTTGTCGAATAGCTTTGCCTCCGCACCCACCCAGAGCGGCAAGATCGATCCCGACAGAGTCCCATGACCGGCAAGAATTGTCGGCCGCTCTTGGGCAACGGAACGCGGCGCCCACTGCAGAAGCATGCCCGATAGGATAGCCGGCACAATCAGCAAGCGGCGGTGATATTTCATCGACAGACCTCAAAGGTGAGCAGCTTTTGTCTCCTATCATACATTGGCCAGCCACGCCGGCGCACTGGACTACCGAATGTGCAGTTATACCGCTTCGCCTTAGATCATCGGTCCGTAGTAATATTTCCAGAATTCGGGGTCCTCCGATTCCCAGGCAGGTCCGAACCCCTTTTCAAAAAACTTCCCCATGCGCGTGAATAGCCGCTTCCAGGTGGATTGGCCCTTTTCAACCGCATCCAAAACATCATCGATGTGCTCGGCGAGATTGGCCAGCTCTTCTTTGGGCAAGTAGGACAGTGCGCCATTGAGGATCGATGCTTTCAGGGTTTGCGGATTCATCGCATGGGCGGTCAGCATCACGGTCGGTATGCGCTGGTTCACCGTTTGGGTCAATAAACCCATCCCATCGACCCCCATGATATCCAGGATCGCCAGGTCGTACTTTTCACCTGCTGGCGTCCTCGACTCGCCGGGGCTCAATCGTTCCATTGCCTCTTCGTAGCTCTTGGCGCAATCGACCGTGGCACCATCCAGTACATCGACAATCGTCTCTAAAATATCCGGCTCGTCATCCACGGCCAAAACCCGCAGCCCCTTTATCCGTGAACTCGTATTACTTTCCGCCATCTGGTTTTCCTCCTGTAGGATTGATGATGAAATAAATTTTAGCGGCGATCCGCCAGCCTAAGATTCGCGACCCTGCGCCCAAACTCGGCAGCCGCTAGTTTGGAATGTCAATGGTCATCCTTATAAGTCACGGGTCGATGATAGAAAACTCCGTAGCTGGGTGATCTGTAATTGCTCCAAAAATCGGGATCTTCCAGTTCCCATCCGGGTCCAAAACCTTTGTCGAAAAATTTGCCCATCCGATTAAATAGCCGTTTCCAGGTCGACTGGTTTTTTTCCATCGCCTCCAGAACATCGCTGATATGCTCGCCAAGATTGGCGAGTTCTTCCTTGGGCAAGTAGGACAATGCGCCATTGAGGATGGATGCTTTGAGGCTTTGGGGATTCATCGCGTGTGCGGTCAGCATCACGGTCGGAATTCCCTTGTCCACAGTTTGGCGCAGTAAAGCCATCCCGTTCACGCCCATGATATCCAGGACCGTTAGATCGTAGCTTTCTGCCGACCTACCCGTCTGCGCTCCGCCGGTGAGTTTCGCCAACGCCTCCTCGTAGCTTTTGGCGCAATCGACCTTAGCCCCATCCAGCACATCGACAATCGTCTCTAGAATATCCGGCTCGTCATCCACGGCCAAAATCCGCAGCCCGGTGATGCGTGAAGTCGTATTGTTCTCCGACATTTTGGTTCCTCCTGTGGCCGCTGATTAGCTGGCCTTTGTTTGGGCTTGATTGCTGGGAATCGAGAGTCGAAATGTCGCACCGCGACCCGGCACGCTGTCAAGGGAGATATCTCCGCCCAACCGGCGCGCCAGGATCAGCGCGCCCGCTAATCCTAAGCCGTGGCCTTTGCGCTCGAGGCCGTCATTGCCGGGAACCTGTTTGTAACGCTCAAAAACAGCCGCGTGGTGCTCCGGTGAAATGCCTGGACCATCATCCTGCACCGCGATCGTATAATCACCGCCTTCTCGATCAAGAACGATCTCCAGAAACTGCCGTCGAAAATGCAGTGCATTCTGGATCAAGTTACCGACGATTAAATCGAACTTGACGGGATCCTGAAAAAATCGGACCTTTTCGCCGCCTGCGGCTATTCTGAGAGTGATGCCAGCCTGAGCCAGCACTGCTAGCTTCGCGTCGCCGGTGGTTTCCCCGCTCAGACGGGCGGCGAGTTCACCGTCAATGCTTTCTATAGATTCGAGCAATACCTTGAGCACAGCCTCGGCGGGGTCAAAAGAGGAGACTGAAAACTGCGCCGATTCGGCCCGGCCGATCTCCATCAGTTGATTGACCAATCTCCTGCCACGCATGGCGCCGCGCAGAATGCGCTTCAGCGCTTTCTCCTGGCGCTCCGTTAGGGATCCCAGCCGTGAGGTTTGCTCGAGCATGGTTCGGGCTGCCGCTTCAATTAATGAAAGAGGGCCTTTTAGCTCGTGCACCAAAAGCTGGGTGTCCAGCTCGCGAAAAAAATCCTCCGAACTGGCCGCCAGCGGCGCAAGCTTTTCTGTCATATCTTCTCCGTCATATTTGTTTCTCGGTCGCGCGGCCTCAACAGGACTGGCGGAAATTCGAGAGAAAAAACGCTGCCCGCGCCGACTTTGCTGGTGAAAGAAAGCTCGAAACCATAGCGCTCCGAAAAGAGCTTGATCCGTTGCAGGTCGAGACCTTTGCCTCCGGCACCGAAGTCGTAGGGTCGGCCCGAAGAATAGCTGTCGGTGGCGCCCGCATGGATGAAACCATGAAATAGCTGTTCTTGCAGCTCTCTGTCAATGCCGACCCCGGTATCCCGAATTTCGAGCCTCACGTTTCCGTTGGCTTCATGCAAGCCGACGCTAATCAATCCGCCATCGGGCGTGGCTTCGATCGCATTGCGCAACAAGCCGCAAAACGATTTGAAAAGCAATGGCTCGGGAAGACACACGGCCGGGGCTGCCTCGAGCGCCAGTTCCAGCGAGATGGCGCGGTGTTTAAATTCGCCTCGCAAGGTTTGCAGCACCTTGGGAATCCAGACATCCAACAGCAATGTCTCGGCTTGATGATCGGCATCGTCAGCGTAGATTTCAGCGATCCTCTGCGCCAGGCGCTGCCGCAACCGAATCGGCGCGCCTTGCTCGTCGACGATACTCTCGAGCAGGTCCTGGCAGCGCCGCAACAAGGAAGTGAGCACGGTCTCTTCTTTGAATTGTCTGTGCTCGGCAATATCGCACGCCTCCACCTGAAGCTCCGCCAGTCGGCCGATGGCGCGCTGTAGTCGCTCGGCAATGGCCTGAGTTCGCTCAGGTGCCTGCACGGCGGCCAATTTCTGCAATAGCCCGCAAGACGCCGACATAACCGCCAGAGGCGTTTTCAACTCGTGCGAAAGGTGATCGATCATTTTGCTTTTTGCATTGTTTTGAATTTCCAGGACTCGGTCTTTCTCGATATAGGCTTCGATCAGGCGAGCCCGCTCGAGGGCGACCGATATGTGAGCATTGAGCCCACCGAGGAGCGATTCGTCTTCTTGATCAAACCCTCGCTGGTGCTTTTTGTTCAGAACCTGAATGGCGCCGATGAGCTCATTTTGACTGCCGATCAAGGGCATGCACAGAACCGAGCGCGTCCGGTAACCCGTCTGTTTATCGAAATTGGGGTTAAAACGCGAGTCGGCGTAAACATCGGGGATGTTTGCGACCGCCCGGGTTCTCGCTACATTCCCGGCAATACCCACGCCAGCCGAAAAACGGATCTCCTTGATTTCGAGTTGGTCGGTCGTTTTGCTCCACAACTCATCGCGCGCTGGGTCGTAGAGAAACAGCGTGGCGCGTTCGGCATCGAGCACCTCGGCGGTCTTGCCGATGATCGTGCCCAGAAGATCATCAAGTCGCACCTGGCTTGCCAGCGCCTTCGAGACCTCCAGTAGTAGGGTCAAATTGCGCGTCTGGCGTGAAGTCTCCGTCGGCTTCATAACTATTCCGCGGGTTCTAGTTCCACGATCTTGCAATTGTATAGGCGGCGAACGCCTTAAACTGCCTGGTTCAGGAATCAGCACAGGAACCAGAATGTCGAACGCTAACCATGTGGCTCCGTATAGTACGGTACAGCCTTGAATTAAAGAGCTGCGCCGATTGACTACAACCACATAGCAACGGCAGCAATGGGGTCACCCCTTTCGTCCATCTTGGCGGCCAGGGACTCGGATTATATCATTACAACTATCGAATCGGAGGGAGCATGGCCAACCTAATTGTCCTAAATATCGATGAGAACATCATCAAAGCGCTCACGACGAGAGCCGGGCGCCATGGCACCAACACCGAGGCGGAACATCGAAAGATCCTCGCGCAAGCATTGCTAACACCGAGGAAGCGATCATTCGCCCAAAAGAGTTCATTACAATGCCGGGCCTGACCATGCCCCACGCCTTTAGCCCAGATGCTTCCACATTCTCTCTTACAGCGTACATTTCACCTTCAAAAAGCCGCGGCTAAGCGCCTGGGCGACCCCGATTCTGAAGTCTTATGCTACCGGATCAATAGGTTGCGTAGGTCCGACCCGGTGCTCTTCCGTGTACAATTTTCCTACTACCGGGTTCCCTTCGCTTCCACGAATTGATCAATTTTCACCGATCCATGGGAAAAGCGGGCGACAATTTCGAGATCTCCGCCCATTGCCTGGATGTAGGAGCGAAGCGTCGAGATATACATATCGGT
>CAYZJE010000061.1:0-10380 GCA_964478485.1 uncultured Syntrophobacter sp.
GATCATGAGTTCCTGCTCAGAGGCGATGTGTTCACCAAGGACGTGATCGAGACCTGGCTGGAGTACAAGCGCAAGAATGAGGTCGACGCCATCCGGCTGCGCCCCCATCCTTGGGAGTTCGCTCTGTACTTCGATATCTAATCGGCTTAGGCATCGCGGTCGCTGGTTTCGACCGGCGACCGCGCCCCAAATTTTGCTCAGGGGGTTACCATGAAAAAAATCGAAGCGATCATCAAGCCGTTCAAGCTCGATGAAGTAAAGCAAAAACTAACTTCGGTCGGTATCACCGGCATGACGATCACCGAGGTGAAAGGTTTCGGTCGTCAGAAGGGGCATACCGAACTGTATCGCGGCGCCGAGTACACGGTCGATTTCTTACCGAAAGTGAAGATCGAGATTCTCGCTCCGGATGAAATGACACCGAAAATCGTCGAAGCGATTCTCGACTCCGCTCAAACCGGCAAAATCGGCGACGGCAAAATCTTTGTCACCACGGTCGAAGAGGTGATTCGCATTCGCACCAATGAGAGGGGCGAAGAGGCGATTAGTTAGCGTTCCTCATCCAGAAAAATTACTGGCTGGCTTCAACGGCAGTTGGGCAATCTAAAATATTGCCCGGTAGCACTGCCACTTGATCTTTACCTCCATGTTTGGCGATATAGAGCGCTTGATCAGCGTTGTAAAATAACTGTTTCGGATCGCCAACGAGATTGACGCCAACTCCGACGCTAACGGTTACGATGAGGAGACCCTTCGGAGTCTCAAACGGATTTTCCTTGATGTGCATGCGCAGCCTATTGCCCACTACGACCGCGCCCGGTAATTCAGTTTCTGGTAGAATAACGACAAATTCTTCTCCCCCCACTCGCGCGACAAAATCGGGTGGCCGGACAGTCCGCTTCATGATTTCGGCAATCCCTTGGAGAACGATGTCTCCCCATTGATGGCCAAGGCCGTCGTTGACCGTCTTAAAATTATCAATATCAATGATCAAAAGAGCAAGGGGCCTGTCATACCTGGCGGCCCTTTCGATCTCTTCTGTGATTTTCTCATCGAAGGCTTGCCGATTTGGCAGACCTGTCAGGAAGTCTTTTCGAGCCTCATCTTCCGCTTTTTCTCTGCGTGCGCGTTCGTCGCTGATTGTTTGGGCAAAATATCCGTAAAAAACTGAAGCTATAAAAAGGAAGGGAATCCGCAAAAACATGTACGTGTTCAGATCTTCAGCTATAAAGAGTAAATAGCCGTAGAGGACCGAGATCAAAGAGGCAAATGCTAGCGACCAACGAAAATCCTTCCAGAAACCGGCGATCAGGATGAGCAAAAAATAGGTTAGATAAAGATCACTTCCCAGTTGGCCGGTAACGATCAGGGAAAAGGTCAAGGCAAGAGTGTCAAAGATAACTAGAGTTGAAAAAAAGAAAAATGATTTAAATCGTCTCTGATCAATGAAATAAAGCGCTGCATTGCTAACGACATAAAAGAGTGTAAATCCGTGGACGAAGCCGTGCCCAAGCAGTGCATTCTCGGAAAAAAGTAATAAATAACAGGCAGCAATGACGATCATCCACCTTAGCCGAATAATGGTTTGTTTATTCGGAGCCTCAAGCGTCGGCTTGGGAAGAAAGGCTAACGACGAAATATCACCAGCATTTATCATGGCAGTCACCCATCTCCATTTTCTTTCATCGTTTTAAACCATAGATTGGGAAAACATTTTTTCTCGGTGACGGCTCATTTAAGATGAGTCCGTATCGGCCGAGTTTCCGTACGCCTCCAGTAAATTGAGGAAAAGCGACGGATGCTGAGCTTAAACCCTAGACATGGTCCGGGCATGAAGCGGACGCTGGAAAACGAGCAAGGGTCGTGCCGAAACTGAATTAAACTATATGCACTTGTTTTTATTGAGATATTGCAGAGGACGGCCGGAAAGAGTTTGCGTTACGAGTGACAGAAGTAGCCAGCCTTTCACAAAAAAGTGATTCTGCCCCTTGGGATGACGGGAGTTTCATGCGTTGTTCGTTTTTAAAAAACGGGTCAATCGCCTTTTGTCCGTAATACGACACAATTTGCCCCAGAGCTGGTACCGGTACGTCAGGTGATTCGTCAGGTTCTTGCAGGGCAAGCTGTCGTCGGCGTTTCTAATTCAAGATACACCCATAGTGATGATAAATTTCTGACAGTCACGATGCAGTGCAAGACCTATTTCTTATTCTCCTCCCCTGGTTGCTTGCCCGGTTCGAAGCCGCCAACTTCGTGGTAAACCACTTCTTTTTTCTCTTCAAACGCTCTGACCTCGGGAACTTGCCCCGGTAGGCCTAGTTTTTTCCATTCGCCGGCGACTTTGTCGTACATCTCTTTGCGCAGTGCGGTGCGTTTGGAGAAGACCGGCAAGTAGCGATGCTCCTTGCAGGCATTGATGAGCGCCTTCGAACCGTAGGGACGTTTCTCTGGCGGATTCTGGGTCGGGTCAAGCCAGGTCGACCAAGTATTGCGCAGAATATCGATATCGTCGATCGGGTTGCAGCGGCTGCTCATCGCCCAGATCACTTGATCCATATCGGTCGGGTCGACGTCTTCATCGACCGCAATGATCCACTTCGTGTAATAGGCACCACCAGGAACTTGCGCGGCGAGCGCCAAAGTTTGCGCCGCATGGCCGGCATAGCGTTGTTCGAGGGCGATCACGGTCATGCCGAAACCGCCGGCGCCGGCTGGATGACAGTAAACTCCCTGAATACCTGGAACCCCCAATTTATCCAAGTCGTCCCAGATCCGCGCCGAGCGGATGATCGAAAAAAAGCCGCTCTGCTCGTTGGACGGATAGTCGGCCATGAGCGCGTTGGTGAGGATCGGATTGTTGCGATAGTGCACGGCAGTGACTTCAACGAGCGGGCAACCCGCCTCCGGTCTGCCGTAGTAACCGGGGAATTCACCAAACGGCCCTTCACTCTTTACTGAGTTCGGTTTGATCATGCCTTCGATCATGAACTCGGCATTGGCCGGCAAGAGCAGATCGGTAGTTTTGCCTTTGACCACCGGGATCGGTTCACCTTTGATGCCGCCCAAAAATTCATATTCAGAAACATTCTTGGGAAAAGTCTGCGAGCCGACGATCATAAACAGCGGATCGATCCCCCAAGCCGCGGCGACTTCCACTGGTTTGCCCATCTGCCACGAGCGGGTGATATGCAGGCGCGCGTCCTTGCCGGGTGAAAGATAGAGACCGACTTCGTTCTTGCCTTGCAACATCATGCGGTAGGTGCCGACGTTTAAATAACCGGAATCGGGATCGCGGGTGATGACGCAGTCGGCGGTGCCGGCGTAGCGGCCGCCGTCGAGGGGCCAGTGGCGCGGGATCGGCAGCTGGGTCAAATCGATTTTGTCGCCGGTTAAAGTGTTTTGATACATGGCGGCCTGTGCCGCCGGCACTTCGCGCGGCGCCATGCGATTCTTCAATTTGTCTTTCACCCGGCGGATCAATGGGACGATCGGCGTTTCCGGCGGTTCTTCCATCGACAGCGCGATGCGCGGGATGCTCGGCCCGAGAATGTTCCACAGCGACTGCGCCTTGTAAGAACTCTTCTCATAGCCTTTGATGTTATCGAAAAGGATCGCCGGCGAAGGCTTCTGCTTGGCGACCAGATAACCGATGGCGCTCATCTCCTCTTCGCAGCTCACCGAATCTTTCACGCGCACCAAATCGCCCATCGCTTCAACCCGCTCGAGCCATTCACGCAGATCTTGAATCGGCTTCTTGCCAGCGCTCTCGGTTAGCTTTTCTTCTCGTTTGGCCATCGTCTCTCCTCCAAAAATTTACCTGGGTTTTTGAATTTTTCAACTTTTACAAGCGCCCGCCTTTGGGTAGCAAGGAGCGGAAATAGGCGAAGGCGTCATAGGAACGAAACATCATGTTCTCTTTCATATAGTCGATCTCTTTTTGCGGCATGACCGCCGGTTTGCCGACGCAACTGGCGACGAATTGCATGTAGGCGGTACGCTCCAGGTAAATCGCGTGGACCGTAGCATATTCCAAGCTGTCGCCAACCACAACAACGCCATGGCCCTTGAGCAGCATCGCCATGCGGTCTTGCAAAGTGGCGCAAATCTCTTTGCCGTCTTGCATCGTGTAGATGAGGCGCGGGCTGGGAAAAATCGGCGTCTCCGGCGCGAACACCGCAGCCTGATTATAAATCGGTAGGATCGGCGTGCCGGCCACGGAAAACGCCGTGGCTAAAGTCTGGTGCGTGTGCACGACGGAGTTCACCTCGGGGCGCGCATTGTAGATCGCCGCGTGAATCATGGTCTCACGGGGTGGATTCTTTATTTTCGTCACCGCTCGTTGGCTACCGGCTTTGGCGTAGTTCTGTTCACAGACTTCGAAATACTGATCGATGTCGACTTCGATGATATGCTTCGGCGCAACTTCACCGAGAGGCGCTAGCACGGGCTTGATAAAAAACTTGCGGGTTCCCGGGATCCGCGCGCTGACATGACCGTGATAGTCGGCCAATCCCTGGTGGAACATGATGCGGTTGCCGAGGGCAACCTTCTTTTTGATTTCCTCGAGATCTTTCTTGCTGAGTTTCACTTGATGCCCCTTTCCTTAGACCGGTTATATTCCATATGCCCCGCCTCCTGGCGGGCACAATTAAATGGGGTTTCCAAAGGGGGCGAGCATCCCCTTTGGTCGCGTGCGCGGTTCAAACCCCGCTCGCGAATTCCATTGACTAAACTGCCCGCTGCAGACGTTGTTGCCGGTTTGCCGCCGGTTCGCGCCGGTTCGCCCAGTGTCGGATGTTCATCCAATTCCACTGGTCCGGGTAGGCGCGCACCGTGCGCTCAAGCCACTGGGTCATGCGCACGGTATTCTCAGTAATCTGCGCGCTCCCTTTGCCGGATCGATCGAGTTCCAACTCCGGCTCGATGATTAGTTTGAGGCTGTCGTTTGCTTGCCGAACCAAATAAGCTGGAACAATCGCCGCCCCGGTTCGTAGCGCCAGCGTCACTGGCCCGCGGCGCGCGATGACAGTCCCGCCGAAAAACGGCACTTCGATGCCCTTACCCTGGCGAAACTCGTCGGCGATCATGACTACTGCTTGGTTCTGCCGCAGCACGAGGTTCAGTTGCCGCAGTGCCTCGCGCCGTGGCCGCGCGTGAATCGTGCGCTGGCGCACCTGTAGACGATAATCATCCATCAGTTCGGCGAAGCGGCCATCGCGCGGCTGATTCACCAGCACAGAGGTCGAATAGCCTTCGATGGCAAGCCGAGAGCCCAGCAGGAAAAAATTCCCGAGATGAGCGCTTAGAAGAAGAACGCCGTTGCCCTCAGCCAACGCCGCGTCAAGATGCTCTCGCCCGACCAGCGCAATCCGCGAGCATAGTTCGTCGTCGTCGTCCCCAACCGCCATGGCGGCTTCAACGCAGCCGTGAAAAAAATTCCGCAAAGAACGGCGCGCCGTCAATTCGATCGCCGAATCGTCAAACTGGTCGCCGAGAGCGATTCGAATATTAGCGAGGGACCGGTTACGGAAACCGCGAAAACCCAGGTAACCGATTGCCGCCAGACGATCGGCCACCCAGAATACTGTCCGCGGCAAAATTTTCACCGCGCCGCAACCAATCTTCAAGGCCAACCAGGTAATAAGATAGGCGCCTTTTCCGGTGAACCCTTTGAACATTAATTTGGCTTTAGATAGCGTGGCGGCACGTCACAAAGTACGCCAATCTACGACAATTTATTGCCGTTCTCAAGAGCGCTGCAGTTGATTGAGCACCCTGCATCAAATTCTCAACCAGCGATAAAACTACAGAAAAACAGCCAGTTAGCGAGGGTGCGGTTAGCCGTCGTTGGGTCGAGCCTGTTCCTATCGGGGGGGTTCTATACTATAGTTGTTTTTGACCACGGTGATTTCAGCGTGGAACCACTAAATGGGGTTTCCCAAGGGGGTGAGCATCCCCTTTGCGATATTTTAATTGGCGTCGGGGTCAATACCCCGGCCGCGAAGTGGCTTCGTTTATTGATAGACGACGAGAGTAGCCCCGGATAATTGCTATGCGGATGATCTTACCCCCCATTAGAGAACGGCGCGGCGTGGACCGGCTCTTATCGGCATTTTTCCAAGATTATAAGGCGATCGATTTCAAAAAAGCGATCGCGGCACTATGCCGGTTTTATAATCTCAAGAATCCCCAAGTCGAATGGTTCGAGTATATCGATTGGGGTAAAACCGCTGGCAAGACCTACGAGAACGGCCAAATCTATCTCGTCCATCCGGAGAATTGGAAAAGGGGCCGGAAGTACAACACCGAGCGGCGTTGGATCAATATGGTTTATCACGAGATCGGTCACTTTGTCTTTTGGGCGGACGCCGAGAACAAGGCGGATATGTTTGCCTCGCGCATGGTACGCGGCTTAAATCATCACAAGAATTGACCAGGGAAAGAGATAATAAAGGAGCGGTGCGCGCCGTCGCTGCCAGTTCTTTAACCATGCTAATGCTAGCCAAAGAGATTTGAAATTCGAAGCACGAAATCCGAAAGCGGCCCCGCGGACCGAAACAAATTCAAATGACCAAAAACTAATGCAATGTTCCAAACAAACCCGATTTGGATTCCTCGTTTTGGATTTTCCGGGTTTGGAATTTATTTTGGCCCCGTTTGTTTCGATCCGCGGGGCCGCTTTCGTGCTTCGGATTTGTTTCGCCAGGTGCTTGGCACGATCACATTTTTTGACACTTCAGTTTGGAGCTAAAATGTTAGAGACAAATTCTCAGACTTCGGAGTGTAAGAATCTAATAATATGGACTACAAAGACACATTGAATTTGCCGAAGACCGACTTTCCCATGCGCGGCAACCTGCCGCAAAACGAACCTAAACAGGTGGAGAAGTGGGATAAGGAAGGGATTTATTTTCGAGTTCTTGAGGCGAACCAGGGCAAGCCGCGGTTCATTCTCCACGACGGCCCGCCCTACGCCAACGGCAATATCCATATCGGCCATGCGCTCAACAAGATTCTCAAAGATATAATCGTCAAGTATCAGGCCATGACCGGGCACTCGGCACCCTATGTGCCGGGCTGGGATTGTCACGGTCTGCCGATCGAGCTGCAAGTTGAGAAAAATGTCGGCCGTGCCAAGAAGTTGGCCATGAGCAAGGCGGAAATTCGCCAGCTCTGCAAAGAGTACGCGGAGAAATACATTTTAATTCAACGCGAAGAGTTCAAACGGCTCGGCGTGCTGGGCGACTGGGAAAAGCCTTACCGCACGCTGGATCCGCAGTACGAAGCCCAAGAAGTGCGTGAGCTGGGAAAATTCGTTGCCTCCGGCTCACTGTACCGCAAGAAGAAACCGGTCTACTGGTGCGCCTCCTGCGTCACCGCGTTGGCCGAAGCGGAAGTCGAGTATGAGGATCACACTTCGACGTCGGTGTACGTGAAGTTTCCCGTCAAGGATCCGCAGGGATTGTTCCCTATTGATCCAGTGCATGGAACGTTCTTTGTGATTTGGACGACAACGCCCTGGACACTGCCGGCCAACCAAGCCATCGCGGTTCATCCCAAGTTTATGTACCGACATGTTAAGACTCCAATGGGTGAACTGATCATCAATCAGGAACTAATTCCGAACGTGATGACGGCTGTTGGTTTTGAACCGCAGGATTACGAGATTACCGCAGGCGCTTGGACTGGTGCCGAGCTTGAAGGCGTCGTTTGCCAACATCCTTGGATCGAGCGGGATTCGAAGATTGTCCTCGGTGACTACGTGACGCAGGACCAGGGTACTGGCTGCGTTCACATCGCGCCGGGTCATGGCCAGGAGGACTACGAAGTCGGCATGCGCTACGGTCTGCCGGTCATGGCTCCCGTGGATCCGTACGGAAGGTTCACCGCGGCAGCGGGCGATTTACTGGGCGAGTCGGTGTTTAAAGCCGACCCGCGCATTGTTCAGAAGCTGATCGATAATCGCGCCCTGCTTAAGGAAGACAAGCTGACGCATAGCTATCCGCACTGCTGGCGCTGCAAAAAGCCGGTGATCTTTCGCGCCACCGAACAGTGGTTCGTGTCGATGGAGAAAAACGGTCTGCGCGAGCAGGCGCTGGCGGCGATCGATCAGGTGAATTGGATTCCGCCCTGGGGCCGCGATCGTATCCGCGGCATGCTCGAAGCGCGCCCGGACTGGTGCATCTCGCGCCAGCGTTCTTGGGGCGTGCCGATCCCGGCGGTCTATTGCAAGAAATGCAATCAAGCGCTGCTCACCCAGGAGCTTTGCGACCACGTCGCGGCGATTTTTGCGAAAGAAGGTTCGGACGCTTGGTACATTCGGCCGTTAAGCGAACTTGTGCCGGCCAATCTCACCTGCCCCGATTGCGGCGGTAGTGAATTCACCCGCGAAGAAGATATTCTCGATGTCTGGTTCGATTCCGGCGTGAGCCATGCATCGGTGGTTGAGCAAGATCCACGTCTCGGCGGGCGCGCCGATCTCTATCTCGAAGGCAGCGACCAGCATCGCGGCTGGTTTCACACGGCGCTGTTAACTTCGCTGGCGACGCGCGGCCGCGCGCCGTATAAAAGTGTATTAACCCATGGCTTCACTCTCGACGGCAAGGGGCGCAAGATGTCCAAGTCCTTGGGCAACGTCATTGCGCCCCAGGAGATCAGCAAAAAACTCGGCGCGGAGATCTTACGCCTATGGGTGTCCGCCGAGGACTATCGCGAAGACGTGCGGATTTCCGACGAGATTCTCAATCGCTTGGTCGAAGCCTATCGACGCGTGCGCAACACCGCGCGCTTTCTGATCAGCAATCTTTACGATTTCGATCCAGCGGTGGATAGTGTCGCGCGCGCCGATCTCGACGAGCTTGACCGATGGATTCTCGGGCGCACGGAGAACCTGCTCGCGCGCTGCCGCGAGGCCTATGACCGATGTGAGTTTCACGTCGTTTATCACAGTCTAAATAATTTCTGCAGCGTCGATCTGAGCTCGCAGTATTTGGACATCGTCAAGGACCGGCTCTATTGTGAAGGCGCCAAGTCGGCCAAGCGGCGCGCGGCGCAAACGACGCTTTACCGAATCCTCGACGTTCTGGTGCATTTGACCGCGCCGATTTTGTCTTTCACCGCGGAGGAAATCTGGAATTATCTGCCGGACAAAGCGCAGCGCCCGAAAAGCGTTTTTCTGTCGCATATTCCCGAGCCTGATTTAACTGTTGTCGATACTTCGCTGGCGGAAAAGTGGGATCGCATCTTGCGCGAGCGGAGCGAAGTGCTCAAAGCCCTGGAGCAGGCCCGCACGTCCGGGATCATTGGCCATTCGCTCGATGCCAAAGTGGTTTTCGAAAACCGTAACGGCGATCAAGGTTCGATCCTGCGCGATTTGATTCACGCCGATCGCAACCGCTTGCAGGATTTACTGATCGTGTCCCAGGCTAACGATGCCGTTGAGGCCGGAACCAGTGCGGCTGAAGAATCGAGCTACGATGCGGCGCTGCTCAATTGTCTGGTCAGGGTCAGCAAAGCCGACGGCACCAAGTGTGAGCGCTGTTGGAAGTACGACCTCCAAGTCGGCGCGGACAAGAATCATCCGACGGCTTGCGCGCGCTGCGCCGCCGTGCTCAACGCGGGAGCGTCCGCTTGAGCTTGAAATGGCGCATTGTCGGCGTTTGGCTCCTCGCGATTGTCGTTCTCGATCAGCTGACTAAGATCATCGTCGACCGCTCGATGCCGCTTTATCACTCGATCCCGATCATTGACGGATTCTTCAGCCTCACCTATGTGCGCAACGCCGGCGCCGCCTTCGGCATCTTTGCCGGCAGCGCCGAGATGTTTCGCCGGCCGTTTTTGATCGCGGTTTCGCTCGTCGCCATCGGTTTCATATTCACCATGCTCAGGCGGCTGCCAGACAAAGAGACCGGATTGATTACCGCCTTGGCCTTCATTGTCGGCGGCGCCATTGGCAATCTCATCGATCGGGTGATTTATGGCGAAGTGATCGATTTCCTCGATTGTTTCTGGGGTAGTTATCACTGGCCGGCGTTTAACATCGCCGATAGTTCCATCACTATCGGTGTCGGGCTGACGATTTACTGTCTCTATAAACACCAAGGTGAAGACCCGTTCGCGCATAAGTAGCCTGCCTTTGATTCGGGTTCTTCAGGCTTTCCTATGTAGCACAGCCCGGAGATTGCACCGCCGAGGCGCGTCCTTCGACTAAGGCTCAGGATGCGCGGCTTTCTTCCGTTCATGGTGATTCCTCGACGGGCTCGGAACTGAAGGCCGTCGAGGAAGCCTGCCGTGAGGCTTCTCGAACGGTCGAACCATGCGAACTCTGTGCCTCTGTGGTGAATTCTTCTTAACAGGAATGCCGGAATAACCTTGAATCAA
>CAYZJE010000062.1:0-7463 GCA_964478485.1 uncultured Syntrophobacter sp.
GGTGAAACAGTTAAAGAAAATGCCCAGTGTCGGCGCCGTGATGACTTCGTTTCCCTACTCGGTGGACATTGAGGAGCGGGTCGCCAAGATCGAATCGATGATGGATGAGCATGAGATTCGCCATTTACCGGTGCAACAAAAGGGACGGGTTGTCGGTGTGATTTCGGAACGCGATCTGCATCACCGCATCCACCGCGGCGCCCCAGCCGATGAGAAAGTTCGGCTGAGCGCGCGTGACGTAATGGTCAGCGACCCGTACGTGGTTTCGTTCAATACCCCGCTCAATGAAGTGACGGCTCAGATGGCTCTGCGTCACATCGGATCGGCTATCGTCGTGCGTCGTGGCAAGCTGGCGGGCATTTTGTCCGCCATCGACGTTTGCCGGATCTTTGCCGAGTATCTCGAGGCCAGGTTTCCCGACGGTAGGGGCGACGCAGCGGCTTGAAAGCCGCGTGGCGCCTGCGTGAACAGCGCCGCAGTCGAAGGTTCGCGGATTAGGAAGTTCCTCCCGCAAAGGCGCAAAGACGCCAAGTTCGGAAAAAAAAATTTACATTTCTCAAACGAATTAACTTCCGCTGATCCGACCTTTGCGACTTGGCGCCTTTGCGGGAGATAATCCGGTTTTCGGTTGCGGCTGATCGCCGATAGGCGAACCTCTTTCCCCCAGCCCGGTCTGGGGAAAAGCGTGTGTGGCTATGGCATGCGCTTTTAGCACTATCAGTGTCAATCACCACTAAAGTCGTCGCGATTTCCGTGTCGGGTTTTTTGACTCTCGTGAGGCAAATCACGGCGCGCCATTTTAGTTTTTCGCACAACTGCGAAATTGCCAGGTTGCGATTCTTGCCGCTGCGAAGAATCTCAATCCTAGCAGCGAAAAGTTGCCGAGTTTCCGAAGAAATATTCGTGGCACATTCATTGCGCAGGAGCTGGATGGTAGGCACTGGATGATCAGAACGGCCAAGGTGGTCTGATGGGGCGACGACTTTGCGCGCTGGGATAAACATCCCCTGATGGTGCCGGCAGCAAGCTGCTGGGAACATTAGATTTAACGAAAACACGAAAGGAGCAAGATCATGGAAGAAATGGCTGATGTCAATGTGATGTTCGAATTATTGAGGACTCCCGAAGGGATCTCGCCGATTGAACGCTTGCTCAAAGAGTTCGAGGTCCATGAAGCCAAGGAAGAGCAGTCGTTGGAGATCTACAAGAAGACTCTCGGTGCAGTGGCCAATCCGATGACGCGCTTCCTGTTGCAGTTGATCGTCTCGGACGAAGAGAAACACCGGGCGGTCATCCACTCGATGGTAGCGACGCTAAGAGGAAGTCTTAACTGGACCAAGCCGGCCGGCAGCCTCGAAGGCGCCGACGATGTCGCCGGGGTGGACGGCAGATTGCTCGCGGCGACCGAAGAGTTGATTCGAATTGAAAAGGAGGGGATAAGAGATTACAAAACCTTGGTCGAGCAGAGCAGCGGCTACTATAATGGGCTTTTCAAGATCCTGTTGGACTCGATGAAGCGAGATTCCGAAAAGCATGTGGCTTTGCTCGAATTTCTCAGGGAGAATTTAAAAAGCGCATGACCACCGAGAAGCCGTTCGATCCCCTGATGAGTTTCGCGGCGATCGAACGGCTGGTTTCTAAAATCTACTTCCGCTTCTCGCATCTCTTTCTTGCCCAGCCGGAACTGCGCGACTTCTGGTGGGAAATGGCCAAGGAAGAAGAGCAGCATGCGTGCATCTTGCAGGCGTGCCGGGCGGTCATCGAGAATTTCGCGGCACCGGCTCTGGACCCGAGTATCAACCCCGACAAGGCTCAGCAATTAAGCCTACGGCTCAATTCTTTTCTTGCCCAAGGCACGGCTTCGTTGTCGGTGCAAGAAGCCTTCCGCATCGCCGTGGACATCGAAAGCTCCGAGATCGACGCGATCTATAGCAAGTTGATTCATCTGGGCGGGGAAGAGATCGCCAAGACCATGGAGAATCTGGGCGTACCGGCGAGCGTCCAAAGACAAAAACTCAAGGCCGCGCTCAGGCGATTTTGTTCCAGCCCCGAGCTGTTGTCCGCGGCGGAAAGGCTGTGACGATCGAGCGAAACCGCGATCGATTTTTGCTGTCGCCATTAACGAAGCCACTTCGCGGGTGGGGATTTAACCCCTCCGCTATTTGAATATCGCAAAGGGGTTGCTCGCTCCCTTTGGAAACCCTATTTAGTTGTTCCCGCCTCGAGAGGCGGGTTTAATGTAGAATTAACCATGGAATTTCAACTGGAAAACATTATCGGCAAGAGCAAGGCGATCCGCGACGTTCTCGAATTGGTCAAAAAGGTCGCCAATACTCAGGCCACCGTGCTGATCACCGGCGCCAGTGGCACCGGCAAAGAGTTGATCGCATTGGCGCTGCACGCGCTTAGCGATCGCAAAGACAAACTGTTTTTGCCGGTGAACTGCGGCGCGCTGCCCGAAACACTGCTGGAAAGCTTGTTGTTTGGGCATCTGAAGGGTTCGTTCACCGGCGCCTTCGCCAATCAGGAAGGATTATTCGAAAAGGCCAGGGGCGGTACGATTTTTCTCGATGAGATCGGCGAAATTCCCCAGCATTTGCAAGTCAAACTTCTGCGCGCCCTGGAAGCCAAGGATATTCTGCCGATCGGCAGCACCACGCCGCGCCATATCGATGTCCGGGTGCTTGCCGCGACCAACCGGGATCTAAAAACAGAAGTCGAGGCCGGGCGCTTCCGCGAGGATCTTTTCTATCGGTTGAACGTCATGGAGATCTATATCCCGCCATTGAAGGAACGTCCCGAGGATATTCCGCTTTTGATCGATTATTTTATCAAGCGCCACAACCCGGAGCTGAATCGTAATTTTCACGGCATCGACGCGGATGCCGTGCAGCTGCTCATGTCGCTGCCGTGGAAGGGCAACGTGCGCGAGCTCGACAACGTCATCGAACACACGATGATTCTTGCTGAAGGCGAGCGTATCGCGTTGACGGCGCTGCCCAGCGCGGTGGTCGCCAGCGGCGCCGGCCATGCGGCGTTCACTTTCAATCTCAGAGATGCGCTCAGTCAGTTCGAGAAGCAACATATCATGCGCGTGCTCGAACAGACCAATCAAGACCGCCGGGAAGCGGCCAAGCTGTTGGATATCAGTCTCTCCTCGCTCTACCGAAAGATTGAGGAGTTGGAAATCGCCTAATCCGCTCCAGCTTTGCGCGATGTGAGTTCGCTCTAGAACGACAATTCCGCGCTTGCCAATCGCCAGCTACGAATTTTCAGCTAGCGCTAACTATTCGCCGTGAAACAAGGATCGAGGCGAAACCCTTCCGGAGCGAAGGCAAAGCGGCGCTGCCTTCAAGCCGCACGGGAGGCGATTTGCTGTGAAATGACCAGTGAAAAGGTCAAACGTTCTGCCGAGTACCGAGCATGACGATGAAACATTTGGCGCTGATGCCTTCGCTCCTACAGGGTTTCGCCTCGATCGACACTCTGTCGTTCGCTTTCCTCGAAGGATGAATAATCCGAACTAGCACTCGGCAAGCGGGATCAGTGCCCCGCTTTCGCGAAATCCCTTGTGGTTTTTCGGCTCAGAGCTCTTTTTGAAAGTCTTGGCAGTTGGCGCAGAACTGGGCCTGAGGGAAACCTTGTGAGCTTTCGGCTGGGATCGGCGCGCGGCAGGCGCTGCAGAGGGCGTAGTTGTTTTGGTCGACGCGCCGCAGTGCCTGATCGACTTGGTTGAACTCACGTGAGTACCAGTCGCTTAAATCGCGCAGCAGGGTCAACCGGCTGGCGCGGGCGTCTTGGTCCATCGATGCCGTCTTCGCCTCGATGTCCTTCTGTTCAAGCTCGACGTGGCGCAGGGTCATGGTAATTTCCGTTCTGCGCTTGATGAGCTGAACCCATCGATCGGATGAAGTAACCGTGTCCATGGAGTAGCCTCCTTGCCGCAGGGGATGCGGGTCTAGGACTTGAGAAACATCTCAAGTCGCCACGGTAGGGTTTGGAACTACTTTGTTTATAGCTCCGGTCGCGCTCTTAGTCCAGTAGCTAAGGTTGATTTCCATAAAATTTTTCTTCCCTTGTTTAGATTGTTGTTTAACCCCGCCTCTTGAGGCGGGCACACTTAAATGGGGTTTCCAAAGGGGGCGAGCATCCCCTTTGGTCGCGAGCGGGGTTCAAACCCCGTTCGCGAATTCAATTGATTCGTTTTGTTGAAGCAGTTTGCAATCGGGATGCCGTTTGGCCGTGCCAATGATGCGCAAGAAAGGCACCCATTTCCCAATGCTCAATTCAAGTTTCTCAAGGCTGCTACGGTGGCGGCGAAAGCTTCCTGATTTTAGGAAAAGCCAGTTTGGCCTGCCAAGCAAAATCAGCAGGGTGCCGTGGCATGCAACTTGCGCATTTTATTCGCTGAGACAGCTGATGGTGAAAGAATAATCTGGTATGAAGATTTGATTTAAATCACGCAGCGCGACGGCAGATGAGGAGAACCTTATGTACACCAAAATCCTGATTCCGCTGGATGGCTCGAGAACATCTGAAAGAGTGCTCCCATTTGCGCGCGCCTTGGCCGGGACATTGAAACTTCCTATAGAGCTTTTGGAAATAGTCGACCTATCCGCCGCCAGTGCCCATGTGGCGAGCTCAGACGCGCGCCATCTCGATGCGATGATTGCCGAAGGGGAACGGGAGAGCCGGGAACATTTGAAAGCGGTTGCCGGTGAATTTCCCGGCAGCAAGGTTAGCTGCACCGTTGAACGCGGCACGCCGGCCGATGTGATCATCGAAAGAGCCGCTGCCGATAAAGGCACGCTGATCGCCATGGCGACCCATGGCCGCTCGGGTGTCAACCGTTGGGTGATGGGTAGCGTCGCGGAAAAAGTTCTGCGCGGATCGGAAAGCACGATGTTTCTTGTCCGGGCGGACGAGGATGCGCGACCGGACGGCACGAGGATGATCAGATCCATAGTCGTGCCTTTGGACGGCTCAGAGTTGGCGGAATCGGTTTTGCCCACCGTCGTGGAGATCGCCAAATCTTTGGCTCTCGAGGTGGTCCTGTGCCGGGCGTACGAGCTGGCCGCATCGGCGTACTACGGCAGTGAAGATTACTTGCCCAACTATGACGAGATGCTCCTGAATCTCAAAAAAGAGGTGGAAGGGTATCTCACCCAAAAAACCGCCTCGGTCAAGCAAGCCGGGCTCACCACAGTGTCATGGATCGCCATGGCTGGTTCCGGTGCGGACGAGATCTTGCGTTACTCGCGCGAGCATCCCGATGCTCTCATCGCCATGTGCACCCATGGCCGTTCCGGCATCCGTCGCTGGGTGCTTGGCAGCGTCACCGAGAGAGTTGTCCGCCGCTCGGAGGACCCCGTGCTGGTTGTCCATGCGGCCTGACGCCAGAAGCAATCGGCGCGTCGTCATTTTTTTCCGTGCTCGGCAAGAGCCGAACTACGCGAACGATCAGCTTTTTTTCCGCGTTAATTCCGCCTTCCTTTCTTCCCATCGCTAGTAAAACCGCAGTGACGTTCCGCAAAAATGAGAATGGCGGCGGTTTCAACCGGCGAAATGTTACGGCTTTATGCCGGCAGCGCAAGGCATGCTTTTTGCGCTTATATTGGCTTAGATTACGATGCGAAAAGGGAGGTTTATATGCCGAAGGTAAAAAAGATTTTGGCGCCGACGGATTTCTCGGAGTTGTCCAAGCGAGGCATACGCTACGCCCTAGAAATGGCGCGCGACAGTAGCGCCGAGGTGATCGTTTATCATGTCATCGATCTCGGCGACGAGCGGCCGGAGGGACGATCTCCTTTCGGGCCCTATCACGACATGCTCGAGGATAGCCGCCGCGTGTTGGATAAGTTTCTCAGCGACAGTTTTGCCGACTGCGTCGATCTCGTCGAAGTGCGCCAGATCGTCGAGTTTGGCCGCTCCTTCAAAAATATCGTCGAGATGGCGGATCAGGAAAATGTCGATCTGATCGTGATGGCGACCCACGGCCGCACCGGACTGGATCATGTAATCTTGGGCAGCGTGGCGGAAAAAGTCGTCGCTCGGTCGTCTCGGCCGGTGTTGGTGATCCCGGCAATCGAGCGAGCGAAAGGCGAAGCGCTAGCTGCGTGACGATCGGCCGGCAAGAGTCGCTCGGTTTACGGCCAGGCACTCTCGACGCCGCGAGATTTCGCGGGGAGTTGAATCCTGGAAGATTAGGATTCGATTCTCACGCGAAAGCCGTGTTTGTCTAACTCAGCGCAGAGCCTTTGGATCTGCTCTGCACCGGTGGTTTCGAGGGTCAACTCCACTTCGGTTTCACCGATGGCCATGTGGCCAAAACCGCGGCTCTGGGTGACGTGGAGAATATTGGCGCCCATGTCGGCGATATACCGAGTCAGGCGGGCGAGGTTTCCCGGACGATCCACTAGAACAACATTAAGCCGGGTCAAGCGGCCGTCTTGGATCAAGCCCTTTTCGATGATGCGCGCGATCAAGTTCATGTCGATGTTGCCGCCGGAGACGATCAGAGCGATATTCTTGCCGCTGAGCGAAACTTTCCTATTGACCAGCGCGGCGAGGGGCACCGCGGCGGCGCCCTCGGCGACGGTCTTTTCGATTTCCAGCAAGAGCAGCACCGCGTTGGCGATCTCGCCTTCGTTGACCGTGACGATTTCATCGACGAACTCTTTCACGAGCGCGAACGGCGTTTCACCGACCCGGCGCACGGCGATGCCGTCGGCGATCGTCAGCGCCGGCGCTAGACGGGTCGGTTCGCCTTTCGCTAGCGCGGCTTGCATGGAGGGTAACGCCTCGGACTGAACGCCGATGATGCGAATTTTCGGATTCAATGCCTTGAGCACCAAGGCGATGCCGGCGATCAGTCCGCCGCCGCCGACCGGCACGATGACCGCGTCCAAGTCTGGATTCTGCTCGTAGAGTTCCAAGCCGATGGTTCCTTGGCCGGCGACGATCCACGGGTCGTTAAACGCGGATATGAACGTCAAGCCCGTTTCGTTGCTGAGACGCTGCGCCTCGCTCAGCGCGGTGTCGTAGTCGTTGCCATGGAGCAGGTTGCGCGCGCCGTATTGGCGCACTCGGGAAACTTTGACGAGCGGCGCGAAAACCGGCATGACGATGGTCGCGGCGATATTCAGTCTCTGGCTATGAAATGCTAGCGCCATACCGTGATTACCGGCGCTGGCGGCGATCACGCCCTTGCGGGCCTCTTCGGCGCTAAGCGTGAGCAGACGATTGAGCGCGCCCCGTTCCTTGAAGGAGCCGGTGATCTGGAGATTTTCCAGTTTGCAGAAAACCCGGTTGCCGGTCATCCGGCTGAGGGTTTCCGAATAGGGCAACGGCGAAAGATAGATCTGATTTTTGATGCGCTCGCGGGCTTCCTCGACATCGACAAAGCTGATCATAGGGCTCGACGTTAAGATAAAAAGGCTGGCATATGCAAGATTGATCGGATA
>CAYZJE010000063.1:0-5550 GCA_964478485.1 uncultured Syntrophobacter sp.
TCGACGACTTCCTTTTTAAGCAGCAATTGCGCCAGCTCTTCGAGCGCGGCACGATGGGTCGCTAAGGTGGCTTTCACCTTTTCATGCGCTTCGGTGAGGATCTGCTTCACTTCGGCGTCGATGACGCGCGCGGTGTCGTCGCTATACTCTTTGGCACTCGGCATCGGCACGGACAAAAAAAGCGGCTGGCGCGGCCCTTCGAGCGATACCAGTCCCAACCGATCGCTCATGCCGAACTGGGTGACCATGGTGCGGGCGATCTCGGTTGCCCGCTGCAAATCATTCTGCGCCCCGGTGGAGACATCGTTGAAAACCATCTCTTCCGCCACTCGTCCACCTAAAAGGACATAAACACGCGCCATCAGTTCCGACTTGGTCATCAGATAACGGTCCTCCGTCGGCGTTTGCTGGGTGTAACCAAGAGCCGCCATGCCGCGCGGAATGATCGATATCTTCGACACCGGGTCGGTGCCGGGCAGCAGCTCCGCCACCAGGGCGTGGCCCGACTCATGATAGGCCACGATCTTTTTTTCCTTTGGCCTCATCACGCGACTTTTCTTTTGTAAGCCGGCAACGACTCTCTCGATCGCCTCGTCGAAGTCGGCCATCT
This sequence comes from uncultured Syntrophobacter sp., assembly GCA_964478485.1. Lineage (GTDB taxonomy): Bacteria > Desulfobacterota > Binatia > UBA9968 > UBA9968 > DP-20. The sequence goes on from CAYZJE010000063.1 coordinate 611, forward strand.
CGACGGCATCTTTTCCCTGCCGTGCCGCGAGCAATGCCGCTTCGTTGACGATGTTCGCCAAGTCCGCGCCGACAAATCCCGGCGTCTTGGCGGCGATGATGCTCAAATCGACGGCCGGCGATAATTTAATTTTCTTGGCGTGCAGTTGGAGAATTTTCTCTCGGCCTTTGACATCGGGCCGGTCGACCAACACCTGTCGGTCGAATCGCCCAGGGCGGAGCAGCGCTGGATCGAGAATCTCCGGCCGGTTGGTCGCCGCCATCATCATCACGCCCTTGTTCGGATCGAAGCCGTCCATCTCCGCGAGCAGCTGATTGAGCGTCTGCTCGCGCTCGTCGTGGCTACTGAGCACGCTCATGCCGCGCGCTTTGCCGAGTGCGTCGAGCTCATCGATGAAAATGATACTCGGCGCGTGCGCCGCGGCCTGCGAAAATAAATCGCGCACCCGGGCCGCGCCGACGCCGACGAACATCTCGACGAAGTCGGAACCTGTGATGCTAAAAAACGGCACGCCCGCTTCGCCGGCGACGGCACGGGCGAGCAAAGTTTTACCAGTGCCTGGAGGGCCGACGAGCAAGACGCCTTTGGGAATATGGCCGCCGAGGCGCTGATATTTTTCCGGATGCTTGAGAAAGTCGACGACTTCGATCAGTTCTTCTTCCGCTTCGTCTATCCCTGCTATGTCCGCAAAGGTGACACCGGTGGATTTTTCGATATAGACTTTCGCCTTGCTCTTGCCGATCTGCATCAATCCACCGCCGGCGCCGCCGCCCATGCGGTTAATTAAGAAATTCCACAGCACGAAAAAAATGATGATCGGCACGACCCAGGATAGAACCGTCGGCAACCAATCGCTGGTCACTTCACCCTTGAAGGGCACGCCCGCTGTTTCGAGCTCGGCGGTAAGTCGCTCATCCTCGACGCGGACCACTAGAAACGACAGCGGCTTCTTGGCGCCTTCGCCGAGTTCCGCGATTTTTTCCGCAGAAAATATTTCTCTGAGACCTTCGACCTTGATCGAGCCGCTAATGGTCTTGTCGCGCACGACCAGTTCGGTGACCTGGCCGGTCTTGACCAAGGCCTTGAACTGACTGTAGCTGATTGTTTCAACCTGCTTGGTGATGAGCGCGTACTGGAGGATAAAAATCATCCCCAGCGCCACCATGAAATAGGCGATCGAAAAATCTTGTTTGCCCTTTTCCACGTCTTTCCCCGTCATTCCGACCAAGAACTCGCCGCACATGCGGTCGCAAGCAAGTCGTTCTGTCTTTGTACTTTTAACCGTCCGCCGGTGTCTGCTTCTGCTCCCACACGACGCGGACAAACTTGTTGTTATGCGACCACTTGTATGCGATTTTTCCGCCGCGCGCGCTGCGCACCGAGCGCCCGAGCCGCTGCGCCAACTTTTCCGTGGTCGTTTCAATCTTCCAACCACCGTCTACAGCATCGAGGCGCATGATGCGCTCCAACGGATTCTTCTGCCGCGCTTTACTTTCCTCGTTGCGCAACAGCCGCAACAGATCGCCCCGATCGGCATCTCCTACCGCTCGCAAGTGAAGCTCGCCGGAAACGGAATGCGCTTTGATTTTCCGGCACGCCGGACAGTAAACGGGGTGGAGATGAATCGGGCTGGTGAATCCCGCCGGCGCGGTCAAAGACCAATGACGCCGGTGATAGAAGGCGCCACAACCGGTGCACTGAATGATCTCCTTGGGCGAACGACGCGGCAAAAAAGTGTCGCGGAACACGTCGATCTTCTTCTTGTAGTTGGTGTTGTACTTCTTCGCTCCGGTTCTCATGATCTTCCCCCCCTCCAAATTACTATTCTTGACAGTTTGTGCGCCTTGCGCAAATTTTCGGAAGGCTCACCGCGGAGGCGCAGAGGACGCGGAGTAAAAAGTTTTTTGATTAAGATATACTCCGAACTCTGCGAACTCTGTGCCTCTGCGGTGAATCCGGTTTTTTCCTTTGGTTGCGGCTTTGCCGCGCTAGCTCTTTGCCGTCAGCGTATCGATCCACTCGCCCAACGGGCCGCGGCTGACTTTTCTGACCACGCCTTCCAGTTCGCCTTTGTCCATCCAGATGCCGCCGCATTTATCGCAGCGGTCCAGCGCGTAACCTTGGAAGGTGTAGCCCTCTAAATAGCCAGAACACTTTGGACAGCGTAGGTCGACGGCGGTTTTTTCAACTTTTCGAAGCTGTGCTTTTAGCTTCGCCATCAGCTCGCGATCGCGCTCGGCGAAGTAGATATCCTCTTTGGCCCGTTCCGCCATTCGCATCGTGTCGCCAAATTTATCCTTCTCATCGGCCATGACTTCACCTCCCTGATGACTTCACTGGGAATAAGACGCAGCTTTAGTGCCAACCAAGCGGCTCGTTGGATAGATAATTTACCTACCGACCACGACTACTTCGCGAAAGCAAAGCCGCGGCGGCGGGGCGATTCTTTGCAAAACCGCGAAGCGAAACTCGATAACTTCTCAGCTATGGGAAAGAGTCGGCGCTGCTGCTCGTGACTTCGGCCAAAGTGGCGCTTCTCTGAAGGCACCCAAATTGCGTTGATAATTTCACGGTTGTGAATCGTTTTCTCGGAAAGGAACTTATCGATGGCAAGAATAAATGTCTTGTGGGTGCTGGCGCTGACTCTGGGTTTAAGTTTTCCTACCGCGCCGCTGGCTGCCGACGGCAACAGCGGCAAGCAGATGTATCTCCAGTACTGCAGCTCCTGTCACGGCAAAGATGGTAAGGGCGACGGCACCGTCAGTCGCGATCTAAAAGTGCGGGTTCCCGACCTGACCGGGCTAGCCAAGAAAAACCGAGGAATATACCCGCTCGACGATGTCATGGCGACGATCGACGGCCGGCGCTTGGTGCGCGGCCACGGCGACCGCAACATGCCGGTGTGGGGTGAAAGTTTTCACAGCGAAAGCGAAGGCAAGAAGTATCCCGAGCTGACGACATTACTCAAGGCTAAGATCATCGCTGAATATGTCGCGGCGCTGCAGAAGAAGTAGCCGACGGATGAGAATCGATGGAACCTAGAGCGTGATGGCGCTTCGGAAGCAAATTGACTTTAACGCAAATATTACCGCGCTGCGAATCGAGAAACTCTCATGACTGAAATCTTTGGCTTCGATGCTTACGCACCGAATGAAATCGCCGAAAGAGTCGAAACCGTCGGCGTCGCCAAAGCGCGCCTGCCGCTGATCACGCAGATCGCGCTGGGCGTCCTCGCCGGCGGCTTCATTGGCCTGGGCGCGCTCTATTTCACCCTGGTCACCAGCGACGCTAGTTTAAGCTTCGCTGCCAGCCGCTTGCTCGGCGGCCTGACATTCTCCCTCGGTTTGATTTTAGTCGTCGGCGCCGGCGCCGAGCTTTTCACCGGCAACAACTTTTTGGTCTTGGCTTGGGCAAGTCAACGAATCACGATGACGGAACTGTTGCGCAATTGGTTGGTCATCTACTGCGCCAATCTCGCCGGTGCGCTCGGTTTGGTCCTGCTGGTCTTGCTCTCGAATCACTGGCAGATGAACGGTTCCGCGGTCGGAATTCACGCGGTAAAAATCGCCGCCGCCAAAGCCTCTCTGCCGTTTTGGGAGGCATTTTTCAAGGGCATTCTGTGCAATATCCTGGTCTGTTTGGCCGTTTGGCTGGCTCTCGCTGGCCGCAGCGTTGTCGACAAAATCTTCGCCATCATTTTTCCGATCTCCGCTTTCGTCGCCGCTGGTTTCGAGCACAGTGTCGCCAACATGTACTTCATTCCGTTGGGCGTGTTGTTGAAAGGTAAACTGGCGGTAACCGGCGCGGAGAATCTTTCTTGGCTCGCCCTCGGCTCCAACCTACTTCCGGTCACCCTCGGCAATATCGTGGGCGGCGGCGTGATGGTCGCGCTGGTCTACCATCTCGTCTACCGTCGCGGCGTCAAAACTTGACGGGCGGGTAACCAGCCCGGGGCGACGCGCCGCCGAGTTCCGTCACTTAAGCCGCGTGCAGTACCAACACCGGCTCCCTGCCGTGGCGCACGACCCTTTCAGTGACGCTGCCGAGCACCCAGCGGCTGACGCCGGAACGGCCGTGTGTGCACATCGCGACCAGCCCGTCCGGATGATCCCGGCAGTAACGGACGATCTCCTCCGCGTCTGAACCTGGCAGCGCCACTGCCGACACTTTAGTCAGACCGGCGGCTTTGAGCGACTCGACTTTTTCCGCCAGGTATTCTTCCACTTCAGCTTTCAGCTCGCGGAGCAACGCGTCATAGTTCGGCAGATACGCTTCGCTGCCGTAGTAAGCCGACGCGGCTAACTCGTAGGCGCGGCAGAGAACCACTTCAAGGGCTAATTGCTTGGCGACCTCCGCGACCGTCGGTAACACCGACTCGGCCAATTTGGAGCCGTCCAACGGCACGATGATCGATTTGATCGTCGCCGCGCCATTGTCTACCCCTGTGCCGTCGGCGCGGACGAGAAACAACGGATTGTTCGAGCCGCGCAGCACCTTCTCAGCAACACTGCCCAACAGCCAGCGGTTGATGCCCGAACGGCCGTGGGTCGCCATCGCGATCAGCGTCCCTTTATCCGCCGTGGCCCTGTCGATGATCGCCTCGGCGGGACTGCCTCGTTCGACGGTGCAGGTGACTTTCATGCCGGAGAATCGCCCGGCGATCTCCTGCAAATGTTCCTCGCTCGCCCGTTCGCCTTCGCCGATCAAGGCATCGAGATAGCGCGCCTTGTCGGCCGCGATGTGCAGGCTGGCCGCGGAAATGTCGACGACTTCGAAGAACTCGACGGGCAAGTTCAGGGATGTAGCCAACAAACGCGCGAAGGGTAGCACCTGCTCCGAACAATCCGATCCATCCAGCGGCACTAATATCTTTGTGTACATGGCCCTCTCCTTTTTTCTTCGCCTCTCTAAAAACTGACGGCGCAACTAACATGCCATCA
>CAYZJE010000064.1:0-12989 GCA_964478485.1 uncultured Syntrophobacter sp.
TGAGCCGATGGCTAGTCGCTCACTGCTCTTTTTTCACGTATCGTCTGATTCTAGAAATAGCGTAGGCGGTAAGCCGGATCAACCGGCGCGCTGGAGCGCTTCTTGAGCGGCGCGGCGGACGAGGACTTTGACCATTTCGCGCTTGTATTCAGCTGAGCCGCGGTTGTCGTCCGTGGGGTCGCATTCCGTTGCAGCAACTTCGCCCATTTCTTTGAGCGCGGCGTCGGTGATTGGCGTCCCGCGGAGCACTTCTTCGGCTTTCTTGGCACGCACGATGGTTGAGGCGACGGAATTGAGGCCAATTCGAATATCTTCGCAGGTGCCGTTCTCGGCCTTGAGGGTGATCGCCACGCCGACGGTGGCGAAGTCTTCGACGCTGCGCGGCGTGAACTTGATGTGCGACCAGCCCATGCGGGTTGGCGGCGGCACGCGAATCTCGGTGAGCAGCTCGCCCGGATTGATTGCCGTTTGATAATAGTCGATGAAAAACTCGTCGAGCTTCACTATTCGCTGGCCGGCACGGCTCGTCAGGACGATTTCGGCGTCGAGGGCAATTAAACTCGCGCCCGGATCGGTCAACGGATCGCCGGCGGCGAGGTTGCCGCCGATGGTGCCCATGTTGCGAATCCTTGGCTGGGCGACGTTGTGAAAAGTCTCGTGCAGAATCGGGTAGTGTTTTTTTATTACAGCGGATAATTCGATGTCGCGATGACGTGCGCCGGCGCCGATGCGCAGGCCGGTTTTAGCATTGAAGCTGATCTTGTCGAACTTGGGAATTCGCGCCAAGCTAATCACGACTTTCGGCAATAACAGGCGCTGGCGCATCATGATTAAGAGCGACGTTCCGCCGGCGATGACGCGGCCATCTTCGCCGTGCTTCTCCATCAGCGCCAGCGCTTTATTGAGCGTCGGCGGTTCTAGATAGTCGAAGCGATTCATGACTTGGCTTTCTCTTTGAGCGCGCGGAGAATTTTTTCCGGCGTGATCGGCAACGTCTTCACGCGCACGCCGACGGCGTCGAAGATCGCGTTGTTGATCACCGCGGCGGTGGGGTCCATGTTGAGCTCGCCAAGTCCTTTGGCGCCGAACGGACCGGTCGGCTCGTAGGAGTCGGCGAAGGCATGCTGCAGGGGCGGCATATCGCGGATCGAAGGAATCCGGTAATCGGAAAAGTTCGGATTAACCGGCCGGCCTTCGTCAATCTGTAAACCTTCCGTGAGCGCATAGCCGAGGCCCTGCGCTAAACCGCCTTCGACTTGACCCTCGGCGCCGAGCGGATAGATAACGGTACCGCAGTCCGAGGCGACGACCATTTGCAAAACCTTCACCTGGCCAGTTTCTGGATCGACGTGAACTTGGGCGGCCTGGACGCCGTAATTGTAAGCGCCGGATTCGTTGCCGAAGCGCGTGCTATCCGGTAACACCGAGTCGGCATCGAAACTGCCGGAGCCGACGATCGGCGCGCCGTTGTGGCGAAACAGACGAGCGCGCGCCACGTCGGAAACGGTTAATGACTTTCCTTCGGCGCCTTTGACGAAAATCTTGCCGTCGCGCGACATCAGATCCACGGCGTTGGCTTCCAACATTTCGGCGGCCTGCTCGAAGAGTTGTTGCTTGACGTTAGTCGCTGCGTTCTTCACCGCATTGCCGCTGACGTAGGTCAAGCGGCTGGCAAAAGCGCCAAGGCAGAATGTCGTGAGATCGGTGTCGGCGCGGCAGATTTCCACGTCTTCGACCGGCACGCCCAACTCTTCCGCGGCGATCTGGCACATGGCCGTATGCACACCTTGGCCACATTCGCCTTCGCCGCTTAAAATCAGCGCCTTGCCGTCCTCATTGATCTTGATTGTCGCCGAGCTGCCATCGTAGTCACCGAAGTGGCGCTTGCCGCTGACGTGAACGGTGCAGGCCAAACCCAAACCCGTGTTCGGCTGCTTGTTCGCGCGCTTGGTTTTCCAGTCGATCATCTTTTCGACCATGTCGAGGCATTGTTTAAGCTCGCAGCTAGTGACGCGATTGCCATGGGGCGAAATATAACCGACTTCGGCCGCGTTCAAGCGGGCAAGTTCGATCGGGTCGATGCCGAGAGCATGAGCGCCAAGGTCGATGGCTTGCTCCACGGCCCACTCGGCAGATGGATTGCCAAAACCACGGAATGCACCCGTGGGAACCTTGTTCGTGTAAACCAACTTGGCGTCGATCTTAACGTCGGAATATTTATAACAGGTGTCATGGCGCATCGCGGCGACGCCGGTGATTGCCGGCGCCTTGGCCGAATAGGCGCCGTTGTCGGCGATGACTTTCAATTCCTTGGCGCGAATCCGGCCGTCTTTTTTGAAACCCATCTTGACGTTGATCTTCATGAACACGCGCGGCCGGCAGCCGGCGAGAAATTCTTCTTCACGGGTATTAATCAACTTGACCGGTTTGCGCGCTTTCTTCGCCAACACCGCGGCAACCAGGGCATTATTATCGTCGCAGGATTTGCCGCCGAAGCCGCCGCCCACCGCGCTTTGAATGATCCGCACATCGGTCTCGGGCACGCCCAACGCCGCGGCGATGCGGTAACGCGCGTTGAACAGCGTCTGGGTGTTCATGTAAATGGTGTATTTGCCGCTGGTGGCGTATTCGGCGACACTACCGATGGTTTCAATCGAGCAGTGCCACTGCGGCATGCTCGTGAAGCTGTCCTCGACGATCACGTCGGAGTCCGCGAAGGCTTGGGCGATGTTGCCGCGCTCCAGGTCCAAATGCATCGCGATATTATTTGGCTTGTCGTCGTGAACTAACGGCGCGCCGTCTTTCATCGCTTCTTCAGCGTCGAACACGCCAGGTAGCGGTTCCCAGTCGACTTCGATCAGGTCGATCGCTTCTTCGGCGATGTCGGGATCGATTGCCGCTACGGCCGCCACCTCCTCGCCGACGTAGCGGGTCTTGCCGACTGAAAGAATATACTGGTCGGCAAAAAACGCACCCCAAGGACGCTTGATCGTGTCCTCGGCGGTAACCACGGCGCGCACGCCTGGAAGTTTCTCGGCTTTGCTGATGTCGATATTGCGAATGCGCGCGTGGGGATAGGGGCTGCGCAGGACTTTTCCAACCAGCATGCCGGGAAGGTAAATGTCGGCGATGTAAGCGGAATCGCCGGTTACTTTGTCGAAACCTTCGACCCGTTGAACACGCTTGCCGACGACGGAGAAGTTTTCTGATTTTGCCATGATTGGTGTGCTCGCTGGTGTTTCGGATTCTCTCCCGCAAAGGCGCTAAGCTCGCAAAGGAAGAGAGCTGTTTCTAGGTCTTATTACTTCGCGCCTTTGCGCCTTTGCGGGAAAATTTCCCCTTCGAAATGAATCAGCTCGTCTTGGCCACCGGCTTATAAACGTCCAGGCTCTGAATCTTCGCCGTGTAGTCGCGCTTGCGGAATGCGAAATTTGGATCGATCTTGTTGTCGACCACCGCCATGATCGATTCGAGAATTTTATAATATCCAGTGCAGCGACAAAGATTGCCCGACATCCAATCTTTGACTTCGTCTACAGTCGGTTTGGGATTTTCATCGAGCAGCGCTTTCGCCGCCATGATTTGGCCCGGCGTGCAGATGCCGCACTGGAAGCCGCCGAATTCGATGAACGCTTGCTGCAGCGGATGGAGCTTGCCGTTGATGGCTAATCCTTCAATGGTTTCGATTTTCTTGCCAACGCATGCGGCGGCAAGGGTCAAGCAGGAACTCACAAGGCGTCCATCGATGATCACGCTGCACGCGCCGCAAACGCCGATGCTGCAACCTTCCTTGGTACCGGTGAGACCGATGGTGTCGCGCAAGACTTGCAGAAGCAGGCGGTTGGCTTCGACTTCAACCTCATAGTCTTGGCCGTTGACGTTGAGCGCGAGTTGTTTCTTCATGGTTTGTTTATCTTAAGCCCGCCTCTTGGGGCGGGAACCATCAAATGGGGTTTCCAAAGGGGGTGAGCATCCCCTTTGCAATATTTTAATAAGCGGCGGGGTTAAAACCCCGCCTGCGAACTGGTTTCGTTTATACTGATCGACCCGAATGAGTTTTGCCCCAGCGGGCGCGCATGGTCTTCATGGTATCGCCTTCGCCGACGTCAACTCGAGTCTTCTGCAAACGTTCCCAGACTTGCTCGTGCTCGCTCTTGGCTGCGAGGTCAGCTTCCGTCGATAGATCTTCCGGCCAATAACCCATCAGGTAACCATGCCAGGGTTCCTGCGGCTCGAGTTTCGGCAAGCCGAGTTCCTCCCAGAGTTCTTTAGCGCGCACCATAAACTCTTTTTTGGGCAACGAGAGCGGCGGAAAGTCGGCTTTTCTGGTCGCGTCGATCAACACCGAGGATTCGCAATTGTCATAGCGGCTCGACGGGTGGGTGCAGACCATGCCGATGGGCGTGGCGCCAAATGGGCGGTCGGGAATAATTTTAAAATCTTTGTGCGGCTGCGAACGATGGGTAATCGCCCAGATGACGGCGACGGGGTCTTTAATATTAATGTCTTCGTCGACGGCGACAACCATTTTGCCGACCCGATCGCCGTAATCGAGAATGCCTTGCATCACGTCCCACGGTTCTTGATCGTTGCGCTTTTTGAGACTGACCGCGACATAGGGGCGCAGATTCACCAGCGGCTCGATCAAATGGACGTCGTGCACGCTGTCGAAGCCCTTCTTAATTAAATAACGTTTGATCAATGTCGACATGCCCATCGCCTTGATCTTGGAGCTTTCACTCGGCGTCACTTGGCTGATGATCGACACCCAGATGGGGTTTTTCCGGTGGGTGACGCATTTGAGTTCAAACATCAGGCTCAGCGTGCGCGGATCGATGTAGCCCATCGACTCGCCGTAGGGGCCTTCTTCTTCCATGTACTTGGTCGGAATGGTGCCTTCGAGGACGATTTCCGATGTGGCCGGCACTTCGAGATCGACGGTTTTACACTTGATGAGTTGTACCGGCGCGCCTTGGAGGCCGCCAGCGAGGGCGAGCTCATCGACATCGGGCGGGACTTTTTGCGTGGCGGCGTAGGAAACCACCGGAATCGTACCGACGACGATGGCGACTTCCAGAGGCTTGCCCATGCGCCGGCATTTTTCCCACTGATTGGACAAATCTTGCGGCGTGCCGGTCATCAAGCCACTGCGATCCGGGCCCTTGATCAAGCCGCGATAGTTGCCGACGTTGCGCTGACCAGTTTCCGGGTCCTTGGTGATCCAATGGCCGGCGGTGATGTAGGGACCGTTATCAAACCCCGGCGTTGAAATTGGAATGGCGAACTCGTTAATCCCGCCATGGGCGAGCAGTTCGGCGCCCATATGGACTTCTTCCTGGGCTGGGCCATGCTCGACCAAGACCGGCGGGATTAAGTTATCCAACGCGTAAATCCAGCGGTCGGGAACTTCCTCCGGCGCGCATTTGAGACCCAAGCAATAAATCGCCTCTGAGCCGGACAGACCGCCGACCAGCACGCGGCAGTTGTACTTGCGCTGTTTGCCGTCAACCACGTTGTCGAATAAAAAACCGCGCCGCGCTTGTTCGGCTATGCCGCCGCGATATTGCCAGCGCACCAACGGCTGGAGCTCAGTGTCCTTATTAATTTGATGGCCGATGCGATAAAGTTTTTCATGTTCATCCAAAGCAGCAATGAACTCTCTTAAGTCGCTATAAGGTTTGGCGAAATTCATAGGCCTTTGATCTATGCTTTTTTCTCTTCTGAAGCAAGCGAGTTGGTGTTAAATGACTTGCAAAAACTAGTGCGATCCGTAAGATTGGCCTGCACCATTAAACGAACCCACTTCGCGGCCAGGGTATTGACCCCGACCTTGACCAAAGGGGATGCTCGCCCCCCCTTTGGAAACCCCATTTAATTGTGCCCGCCTCAAGAGGCGGGGTTAACATAGAATATGTCAGTTAAACTTTTTAACACGTTGAGCGGCGAGAAAGAAAGTTTTTCGCCGCTGACCGAGGGAAAAGTGCGCATGTACGTGTGCGGCGTGACGGTTTACGACTCGGCGCACCTGGGCCACTGCCGGTTCTTGCTCACGTTCGATGTGATTTACCGCTATCTCAAGTGTTGCGGCTATGAGGTAACCTACGTGCGCAATTTTACCGATGTTGACGACAAAATCATCAAGCGGGCCAACGACGAGCAGGTGAGCTGTGCCGCGATCACCGACCGCTATATCGCTGAATTCAACAACGACGCCGCGGCGCTGGGTTTGTTGGCGCCGACGATCGAACCGCGTGCGACGCAACATATCGCAGAGATCGTCGAGATCATCAAGGATCTCGAACGGAAGCAACTCGCCTATCGCGTCGATGGTGACGTTTATTACACGGTCGCGGGGTTTCCGAAGTATGGTCAGCTTGCGCGGAAGAAAATCGACGAACTCGAAGCGGGTGCCCGTGTCGAAGTTGACGAGCGCAAGCGCTCACCGCTCGATTTCGCTCTATGGAAATCCAGTAAGCCGGGCGAGCCCACCTGGGAGAGCCCATGGGGCCCGGGGCGGCCGGGTTGGCATATCGAATGTTCGGCGATGAGCACGAAATATCTGGGCCAGCCGTTCGACATTCACGGCGGCGGGCGGGATCTGATTTTTCCCCATCACGAAAACGAAATTGCGCAGTCGGAGGGGGCGAGTGGCCAGCCGCTGGCGCGTTATTGGCTACACAATGGTTTTCTCAATATCAATCAGGAAAAAATGTCCAAGTCGCTGGGCAACTTTTTTACCATCCGGGAGATTCTCGCCGAATTCGACGCCGCGGCGTTACGCCATTATTTTCTGTCGAGCCACTATCGCAGCCCGATGGATTTTTCCAAGGAAGCTCTCGAAGAGGCGGGTAGGGCCACGGACCGGATTCATGAAACGATCGAAAGGGTGGAGCGCGCGGTCCGGCCTGGTGTCGAAGCGGATGGCGCGCTGATGGAGGCTTTTCGACGGGAAATGGATGACGACTTCAACACGCCGCGAGCGCTGGCGTTGATCTTCGACGAAGTGCGTGCGCTCAATCGCTTGTTGGACGAGAAGAAGCCAAAGGGGCTGGCGGCGAGGGCGGCGGCGCTGCGCACGATGTGCGCGACCCTGGGATTGCTCTATGACGGTTATTTCGAGCGCAAGAGAGAGCGCTGGCTAAGTAAGGCGGGCATCACGCGCGAAAAGATCGAAGAGCAGATCGCGCACCGCGAGCAGGCGAGAAAGGCCAAAAGCTGGAGCGAAGCCGATCGGATTCGCAGCGAACTTCAGGCCGTGGGTGTGGTGCTGGAGGATACGCCAGAAGGAGCCGTATGGAAGGTGAAGTGAATTACTGGCCGCTCGCGCGCAAAAGCGCGGCGATCCTGGCGTCAGTGCTGATCGCCATTTCTGCGGCCTTCACCATGGCGCAAGACAAAGCGGCCAATCCGCAGGCTCAAGCGCCGGAAATTAGTTTACGAAAAACGATCAATACCCGGCCCTATCAAGGGCGGGAGGTTGAAGGCGAGGATCGCCAGATCGGCCGCGGCGATTCGTTGTGGCGCATTCTAGTCGAAGAAAAAGGTGTATCGGGGAAGCAGTTTCGAAGCTACGTTGTGATCATCAGCGGCCTTAATCCGCAGGTGAAAAATTTTGACTTGCTACGTGTCGGTGACAAGCTCTTTATTCCTCTTCGACTAGGCCAACTGCTCGAAGGTCGTGTCGCGGATGTGGCCGCAGGCGAACCAATCCACCCTGGCAGCGGGACAAGCACCAACTACCGGGTCAAGGCTGGCGATTATCTCTATGGGATCTTGCGCGACCAGTTGAAACTCACTGAGGATCGCAAGATCGCGCAGAATTACGCTCTGGTAAAGGATCTAAACCCGGAGCGAAAAAATTGGCATGCGTTGGTTGTGGGCGAAATTATCCGCTTGCCTGTGGCTGGCCGTGTCTATGAAATTCCCGCTACTGCGGCCGCGCCGGCGGATTCGCCTAGGTCGACTGGCGCGCCAACGGCCATGGTCGAGGCAAAGCCAGCACCCCTGCCAGTGCCGATTGTCGAGGCGCAAGCGAAACCGGCGATCGAGCCAACCCCCGCATTGGCAACACAGCGGCCAGCCATCATTGATCGGCGCGAAGTTTTACGTTCACCAGCTAAGGAGAACCTGCCGCTGTTGGCTAAAGTCGCCGAATCGATGGGTAGTCAGATGCAACAGAGCGGCGAGGAAGTGATCAACTTGAAAGATGGTGCGGTTCGATTCGACAAACGAAATTATCCGGTGGTTTTTAACCCATTACTGAAACAACGCGTGGTGCTCGATCCAGAGGGTAAGATTCCGCCGACGCTTCGCACCAAACTCGGTGATCCAAGTATCGGGGCGCCGATCGTGGCGATGGCGAACGGCGTGACGATACAAGACGCAGTTGGCCAGATGCTTGCGGGCTTGGGCTATCAAGCCCTGCCAGCCGATCGGCCAGTGATTATCCAAGAAGACGGTATCGCTTATGAGGCCAAGGGCGATTGGATGGCCCTGGCACCGGAGGAAAGTAACAAGCCCCAGGAAGTGTATGTGATTAATCTCAGCGACGACGGCGCTCAAATTCCCGAATATCTTCGAACCCAATTGGTGAAGAGGGGGCTACATTTAAAAGACATCCTGCTGTCCCCAACGACCGATCCGGAAAAGAAGGAAGATAAGAGCGCGGCCAAAAGCTTTGCGTCGCCGACAAAAATTTGGCCGCGCGACAAAAAGGATATTGTCGACAACCTGCTTTTTGCCTTGGGCATTCCTTTCGGCGTGGCGGAAACACTTACGGTGGAGTTACAGAACGGTTTGCGCCTCGATGCCCGAACCGACCGTGTGTTTGAATTGAGCGGCAAGCGAGTGGCGTTATTCTTTCAGAAAGCGGATGCGGAAATAAGGCAAGCGTTGCAAGATAAAGATGGCGTGCAAACGGTGGAAATCGAGATTGCGTCACTTACTTCGCGTGACCTGATCTCCCGGCTTTTGAGTTTGATTGGCGATCCGGTGTCCTATCGCGAACATCGCTTCGCGGCCGTGGTCGGGTCGGCTCAAGACCGACTCACCGTAACCGCGTGGGGGTTTCACGTGCCGAAGCGTTCATTGTTCATTACCGACCGGCAGATTCCTGCCGCGCTCAATCGTTTCTTTTCTGAGAAGGGGTTGGAGATTGTTTATTTTCAGTAGGTGATGGTCAAAAGCGCCCGTAGCTCAACTGGACAGAGCATCAGACTTCGGATCTGAGGGTTGGGGGTTCAAATCCCTCCGGGCGCGCCAATAATTGTTGGACGTTGCCGACTCTGCAATCCAGCTTCGTAAGCGACATGGTTTTAGCGCCCAAGCACATCGAGGTTGTCGCCGGCCTGATCTTGCGTGACGGCCGCTTGCTCGCTTGCCAGCGTCACGAGCGCGGGTCGTTTCCACTCAAATGGGAATTTCCTGGCGGCAAAGTAGAAGTTGGAGAATCGGACATGGACGCCCTACGGCGGGAGTTGCGGGAAGAGCTAGGAATTGCCGTGCGGGACGCGAAGCAGATTTTTCAGCACAAACATGTTTATCCGGATGGGCCGGAAGTCTCGCTGCGCTTCTTGCTAATCTTATCGCATGACGGTGTAATGCGAAATTTGGTCTTTCAGCGCATCCAATGGGTCGAATTGGTTGAACTCGAACAGTTGGATTTCCTGGAAGGCGATCGGCCATTGATACGGCGTTTGGTCGCTGACGGCAGTGCGGCGCTAGTTTCAGAGTAATTTCGTCTTATTTAAGACTCATTGGGCGGTGAATGCGTTGATAAATGTTTGACATGGGAAGGAGCTACGGCTATCCTAACCCAACTTTTCGCTTTGTTCTCATGAAAATTTGTAAATTAATTACCCCAGCGGTTTTCGCGTTTGGTTTGTCGATGGCCCCCATGCCGGCATGCGCCGACGTTTATTTTTACAAGGATAGCCAGGGCGTTTTAACGTTTACCAACGTTCCCAATCACGGCGGTTATCGGCGTGTAATCCGCGACAATGATGCGCAGGGGGCAGGCCCTTCGATGGCCAACGGCTCCTATGAAGAGCTTATTCGCACGGCGTCAGGGCGCCATAATGTCGATGTCGATCTGATCCGTGCGGTGATCAAGGCTGAATCGGACTTTCGCTCCAACGCGCGCTCACACAAAGGGGCGATGGGCCTGATGCAGCTCATGCCGGAGACTGCTCGGCTGCACAAGGTTGCCGACGCCTACGATCCAGGTGAAAATGTCGAAGCCGGCGTTAGGCATCTCAAGATGCTAATCGAGCGCTACCAAGGAGACTTGCAGCTTTCGCTGGCGGCGTATAACGCGGGCAGCGGGGCGGTGGAAAAGCATGGCGGCATTCCGCCGTTTGCCGAAACCAGGGAATACGTCCGGCGTGTACTGCGTTTTTATGACTCCTACCGCGGCTCTGGTTTGGCAGCGTCGCAACAATTTCGTCCATAGGTTAATTTTTTCGCGCGAGCTTCATGTGGTTTGGACGCTCCCGAACCTGCTCAGCCTATTTCGGATTTTGATCATTCCGTTACTGGTTTATCTTCTGACTTTTCCCGACCGGTATTCGTCGCTTCTGGCGGCGGCGCTGTTTATTTTTGCCGCGTTGACGGATTATTTCGATGGCTATTTGGCGCGGATCACTCAAAGTGTGTCTGACGTAGGAAAGATTCTCGATCCATTGGCGGACAAGCTCATGGTCGCTTCGGCGCTCATCATGCTTGCCGCGATGGACCGGCCCAACGAACCCAGTGTGCCGGCATGGTTGGTGGTGGTGATCTTGGCGCGGGAAAGCGCGGTTACAGTGATCCGGGGCATTGCTCTTGCTGAAGGCGTCGTGATGCAGGCCGAGGCTTTAGGCAAGTACAAGTTTATTCTTCAGGCTTTCGCCATCGTCGCGCTGATGGTGCACTACCGATACTGGGGCTTGGATTTTTTCACCACTGGAGTGTATTTTCTCACGCTCTCGGCTGTCATGGCGATTTGGTCGGGTGTCAACTATCACGTGCAGTTTTTTCGCTTACGCCATTGGTAACTTGCGCGGTCAAGCAAGGATGAAATTGACAAAGCCAATGGGATCATGTAGAAAACGTGCCGATGCGGGTGTAGCTCAGTTGGCTAGAGCGTATGCTTGCCAAGCATAAGGTCGTCGGTTCGACCCCGATCACCCGCTCCACTTTCAGCCCTCGAGCAATCGGGGGTTTTCTTGTTTTCGTGGAAACAATAAACGAAGCCAATTCGCGCTGCGGTGATGACCCTGCCTTCACCAAGCGGATTCCCGCCCCTTTGGAAATCCCACTTAATGATTCCATGGTGAAATCGCTATGGTCAACATCAAGTATTGAAAGCTTGCTTAATGACCGGCGATAGAAAACACTGCCTCCGGCTCAGAGCCGTTTGCTAAAGGCTTTCTTGTCGAGACCGTAAGTCTGCATTTTACGGTGCAAGGTTCTCACTTCCACGCCGCAGCTCTTTGCGGTCAGGCCGATCCTGCCACGAAATGCGCTCAATTTGTGGATCAGATACTCTTTTTCCTTTTCACGAATCCAAAGATAGAGGGGGAGTTCGGTCGCTCCCTTAGGCGCCTTGGTCTCAGCTTTCGCTTCGCTCGTGGAGTGTCCGAAGTCGAGGTCGAGATCCGCAACGTTGATGACGCGCGATTTGCCCAGGATGACCGCTTTCTCGAGCACATTGTGCAGTTCGCGCACGTTGCCGGGCCAGCTATATTGCATGAGGTGATCCACCGCACTGTTGGCGATTGCCGTAATGTTTTTCCGTATCGCCACCGGATGATGACGGAGAAAATCTTGAATTAAGATCGGCAAATCATCGAGACGCTCACGCAGGGGAAGAAGCTCGATCAGAATGACGTTGACGCGGTAATAAAAGTCACTGCGCATTTTCCCCTGTGCGACGAGATCCTTCAGCGGAATATTGCTGGCGGCGATGATCCGCATGTCCACGCGGGTCCAATGGTTGGAGCCCAGCCTTTGGACTCTCTGGTTATTGAGCACGAGCAGTAGCTTTGCCTGCATGCTCAGCGGCATGTTCTCGATCTCATCCAAGAAGAGCGTGCCGCCATGGGCCATTTCAATTTTTCCTGGCCTTGATTGATTTGCCCCTGTAAAGGCTCCACGTTCGTAACCGAAAAGTTCGCTTTCGAGAAGTTGCTCGGGAAATCCGCCGCAGTTGATGGTTACGAAGGGTCGCTCACGCCGCTCACTCTGGTAATGGATCGCGCTTGCGACCAATTCTTTGCCGGTACCGGTTTCGCCCTCCACGACAACTGTACTATCCGTGGGTGCGACCGTTCGAATGGTCTCGAAGACTCGATGCATTTCAGGAGTGCGACTGAGCATTCCGCCAAACTCACAGCTTTCCTTAAGTCGATGGCGTAAATGGCGAATCTCCATGAATAAACTTGCTTTTTCCAGACCGACTCGGGTCGATTCATGGATTGCCGCGGCGCTAAACGGCTTGACGATGAAGTCGCTAGCACCGAGCTTTAGCACTTCTACGGCGGTTTCGATGTCGGCGTAACCAGTCACGACGATTACCGGCACGTCGCTCCATCTTTCCGCGATTCGCTTGGTTAACTCCACCCCGTCAATTCCTGGAAGTCTTATGTCGGTTACCACCAAGTCGACGTCCTCATGTTCAAGAAATTCTAAAGCTTGTTCCGCTCGGTTCGCGATCGTTACTTTGTAACCGGAATGGGTGAACAGGCGCTCCAATTGTTCGCCGATCATTGCGTCATCGTCGACGACGAGGATATGGGGGATCAACGGCGTGGAAGTGGTTCGGGTCGCTGATGACTTTGCGGCGTTCAGAGAGGCCATTTTCTTACCCTAGAGCTACGATCGGATGAGTCGCTTTTTCAACGGGGTTAATTGTCCGATTCATTCGATGAAAGCACTTGATCGCGAAGCTCTTGCAGAGACTGCTTGAATGCATTCAAGATTTTCAATAGCTTCAAGTAGTCAACGCGTTC
>CAYZJE010000065.1:0-20754 GCA_964478485.1 uncultured Syntrophobacter sp.
CGAAGTCGCCCTAAGAGTGCCCGCGGTAAGGAATAAAAAACCGGAAGATTTCTTCAATTCACGTTTTCTCAAAGAATTGGAAAAAGAGGGCTTCTTCAAATCGCTCGGCAAATGATTCTTCTTTCCATCCAGGCTTGGGCCCCGGTTCACTCATTTGTCGTGCGCACGGCCAATGTGGAACAGGTGCAAAAATCGCTCGGCGCCGCAACCAAGAATGCGCGCGCCATCGCCCAGCAGTTTGACGCCGACTCCGGCGTCTCGGTCGGCAAAATTCATTCGGCCAATCAAGGATCGATGCAAATTTTCGGCAGCGACGGCAATGACGAGTCCGGTGCCTACAGCCCAACCAGCACCCCGGTGAAAAAATTTCGCGTCGTCAGCACTTTCGAGTTCGAATTGCGCTAACGAGCACCGTCAGGATTTGCGCAGCGCGCCGGGAATTCGTATCCTATCGGCATGAAACTCGCCATGCGCCGAACCGCCGATTATTGCCGCGCTGCCGTCTTGATACTTGCGCACTTCTTAGCCGCCCCGGCGCACGGCCAGTTGTTTGAGTCCGACTCCAAGCGCTTTGGCAATTCGAAGATGGATATCGTGGTCAAGGAAATCGAACGGCGCCAGCGCGCGTCAGTAGTTCAAATCGACATCAAATCCATCGGCTCATCCGTGGGTTCTTCATTTTTTCTACTGTGCAGCATACGCCAGTTGGCCCTCGAACGGGGCGGATTTCGTTACATCGTCAAAATCGAAGAGCGGCCGAAACCCGGCCAGATGATCGTTGGATTTCTTCGTGAGGCGAGTGAAAATCCGCTGACTCTCGGCGCGGAATTCAAATCCGCCGATCAAACCAACGGCGTCATCGACCTGGATCAATTCGCGCCGATCTGCGATGGCATGAAGTAATCGGTGGCAAAGTAATTGAGTGATTGACAACGCTAAGCCAGTAATTCCAATTCCTGCACCACGCCCGCTGTGCCGTCTTCCTTGAGATAGATACCGCTCGACTGAATCTGACCGCTTTAGCTAAGCGGTGCTCGCACCGATTCATTCGCGCTGATCGTATTTTCGTCCCTCCGGCCCGTCCATTCCACGGTGATTAGCGCAGTCGCCGCCAGTAAACCGAAGCCGTCAATTAACCAGCTCATAACGGCGAAACTACCTGATGGGATGATCGGAACGAATAGAGCGGCGGCCGTGACAATAAACAGCATCCGCCGAAGCGCGCCAATCGGACGAAACAAATAACCGACCAACCCCACTCCCAGCAGAAAAGTCGCGATCAACGCGGTAAAGATCGTCGGCGCGACACTCTGCCACGGGCCGATCAACAGCAGGCTCGGCGACAGGGCGAAGATAAACGGCACGATGTAAGCCAACGCGCCCAAACGCATGCACTGCCAACCGGTCTTCATCGGATCGGTCTTAGCGATGGAAGCCGCGGTATAAGCCGCCAGGCAAACCGGCGGTGTGATGGTGCTCAACATACCGAAGTAAAATATAAACAAATGCGCTGAAATCGGTATGATCCCAGCCTTGGTCAAGGCCGGGCCGATCAGCACCGCCAACATGATATAGACGGCGGTCGTGGGTAAACTGAGACCCAGCACCATGTTCACGATCGCAGTCAGAACCAGCAAAAGAATAATGCTCGATTGCGCGACATTTAACAGCGTTAAGGTCAACGAGAAATCGAGACTCGTCAGCGCCAACACGCCGATGATGATGCCGGCGAGTCCGGTAATGATCGCGATATCGAGCAGGCCGCGCCCGGTATCGGCGAGTATGTTGATGATCTCACGAAGGCCCAGTTTGACGCCCGGCGTAAGCCAGCCGACGATGAAACAGGAGCCGGTCGCCAATAGCCCGGCGACCTCGGGGCGCTTTGGAATGAAAAAGAGAAACGTGATCAGCACCGCCAGCGGAACCAGGAAGCCCGCCGAATTGCGCATGACAGGACCTAATTTGGGCAACTCGTCGCGCGGCACACCGCGAAGTCCGTGCTTGCCGGCGAGCAAGTCAACCTGAACGAACAGCGCCACGTAGAACAGTACTGCCGGCACCAGCGCCCGCAGCGCCACTTCAGAGTAGGGCATCTGCAGATACTCCGCGATGAGAAATGCCGCCGCGCCCATGACCGGCGGCATGATCTGTCCCCCGGTCGATGCCGTGGCTTCGACGGCGGCGGCGACATGCGGTGGATAGCCCGATTTTTTCATCATCGGGATCGTCATGGTGCCGTCCACCACGACATTGGCCACCGCGCTGCCGCTAATAGTGCCGAACAAGCTCGATGACACGATCGCCATCTTGGCCGGCCCGCCGCGAAAACCACCCATCAGCGCGAGGGAAAAATCCGTCAAGAACGCCGCGCCGCCAATGGCATAAAGCGCATTGCCAAATAAGATGAAGACGAGAACGATACCAGCGGCGACTTCCAGCGATTGGCCAAAGATTCCGTTGCGGTCGAGATAGAGATAGGTCGCGATCCGGTTGAGCGACCAGCCCCGGCCGTAGAACGCTCCGGGAAACAAATACGCGTAAAAAGCGTAAAACAGAAAGACCGCCGCGATGATCACCAGCGACCAGCCGGTGAGCCGCCGGCACGCTTCGGCGAGCAGTACGACCGCGATGCAACCCATGATCACCCGGTCGGGATGAATTTCGCCCAATGAGTGAACCATGCCGGGGTAAAAAACGAAGATGTAAAGCCCGATGACGAGCCCGCCCAAGGCGGCGAGCAGGTCATACCAAGGCACCGTATCGCGATGGCCCCACGCCCCTTCTGGGACCGACAAGAACGTCGCGCACAACGTCATTGCCAAGAACAGTCCCATGTACTGCTCACCGAAAATGAGCCAGCCGATCCGCTGCGGCACATCGAGCAAGAAGATGATGCCGAGTACGGGAACAAGAATCAGTAGCCCTCGATTGATCCGGCCCAGGGGGCCGGTGAGAGTTCGAGTTCGAGCTACTTCTTCCGAGAGAAGAACTTCATCCATACACAGTGGAGCAAAAAAGACCCTCTAATATCTCTCCGCGGCCTCCGTGAAAAATTCTAACTGCAAATCTCTTTAGTTCGCGCGTCTTGCTTGGCGGTCCAGACTTTCGCCTCTTTATAAAACTGAATCGCCCCGGAGTGATACGGCACCGTAAAATTGGTTAACGCCTGCGATTCCTTGGGCCACTTCTTGAAAAGCGGGTGCATGGTCTGCAGCTCGGCCAGATTGTCCCACCATGCTTTCAACATGGTGTAAACCGTTTTGTCGCTGACGTTGGTCATGCTGGCCAAATGGAGCGGATAGCCGATCACGTAAGTATCGCCCTTAACTCCCGTCGCCGCCTCCGCCTTCACCACCGACGCGCCATATCGCGCCAAAATTTTATTTGCCGCCGGCGTGTTGGGCATGCTCATGAAGCGAATATGCTCCATGGCATTGGCCTCCTCGACGATGCCGATTCCAACAGCCGTAAATGACGCGTCGACTTTCCCCTCAGGTACGGCGCGCACACCATCGTTCAAGTTCGACACGCGCACTTGATTGACATCCGACGGCTTTAAGCCGCTCGCTTCCATGACGGCGTTTTGCCAGGTCTGATTGATCGCGTGACCGCCGTAGTCCCAGGCCATGCGCTTGCCCTTAAGATCGGACATCTGTTTGATCTCCGATTTGTCGCGCACGATCAGTCCGGCGGTGAACGGAAACACACCGCCGGCGACGACTCGGATGCCCGGATGGGCTTTCTTGTAATTGCCGGTACCGGTTGCCGCCATATTGGCGTCAAGAATATTGATAATACCGAACTCGATTTCGCCACTTTCCAATAACGGCATCCAAGCGTTGGGACCGTTGTAAGGCTGCACCTTGGCGGAAACCTGCGTCGCTTTGCTGGCGATTGCAGCGAGCGCTGAAGCGATCGCGTGCGCGCCGGTGCCGGCGGGATTGGTACCGATGGCAATAGTGCGCGGCAGTTGAATGCTCTTGTTGGTCGTCGGTCCGCAGTCAAGTTTCGCGTCAACGATCTGAACTTGTGCCCCGATAAGTAGAAACGCCAAGGTTAGCGCGAATATCTTCTTAACCATTACTCCATCACTCCTTTACTCCATTACTCCATTTTTTATCTACCCGCAGATCTCTTTCGTCCGCGCGTCGTGTTGCGCCGACCAAACCCCGGCCTCTTTGTAAAACTTCACCGCGCCGCTGTGATACGGCACGGTAAAATTGGTGATCGCCTGCACGTCCTTGGTCCACTTTTTAAATTGCGGGTGCATCGTCTGCAGCTCGCCGAGATTGTCCCACCAAGCCTTGAGCAACGTCGCCACCGTTTTGTCGCTCACTTTGGTTGAACTGGCGAGATGAAGCGGATATCCGATCACCGTGGTCTCAGCGCGAATACCCGCGGTCGGCTCTTGTTTAACGATCGAGCCGCCGAATTTAGCGAGGATCTTGTTGGATGCGGCCGTATTCGGCAAGATTAGAAAGCGGATCGCTTCCATGGCGTTGGCTTCTTCGTTGATGCCGATACCGATGGCGGCGAAGGTTGCGTCGACTTTCCCTTCGGGCACGGCGCGGATTGCGTCGTTCAAGTTTGAAAACCGCACCTGCGTCACGTCGCTCGGCTTGAGTCCTAAGATTTCCATGGCCGCGTTCTGCCAAGTTTGCGTGATCGCATGGCCGCCAAAATCCCAAGCCATGCGCTTGCCCTTCAAGTCGGCGCCCGTCTTAATCTCCGATTTGTCGCGCACCATGATACTGCCGGTAAACGGAAACACGCCGCCGGAAACGATACGGATGGTCGGAAACGCCTTCTTATAGTTACCGCTTCCAGTCGCCGCCATGTTGGAATCGAGAATATTGATGATGCCAAATTCGATCTCGCCCTCTTCCAACAACGGCATCCAGGCGTTGGGGCCATTGAACGGCTGCACCTTGGCCGACATCGTGGTCACCTTGCTGGCAACCGCGGAAAGTCCGGAAGCAAGCGCATGAGCAGCGGTACCGGGAAGATTGGACGCGATCGCCACCGTGCGCGGCAGCGCGATACTGGTATTGCTCGTTGGAGTGCAATCGAGCTTCGCCTCGGCGATGCCGCGCAATTGCAGGCCCGGGAGAAAGAGCAGACCGAGAGTCAGCGCAATGCGTACCCCTATATTTAATCGTTTCATGTTCACGCCACCGATATCGTCAGCCGTCCAGCCGATAGAATGTCCGCGCGTTGTCCGCCAAAATCTTTCGCTTCGCGATATCGGAAATGTCTTGCCGCGCTTCCAGCTCCGGAATGTCGTGCAGGTACTGGGCGCGCTGGCGCTCATGCGGATAATCCGACGCAAAGAAGATATGATCCTCACCGAATAATTTGAGCACATAAGGCAAGGTACGCTCTTCGGATTCCAAGGAAACGTATACCTGCCCGCCGGTGATGTAATCGCTCGGCAGCTTCTTTAGCCGCGGCGCCCATTTTTTGCCGCGCCGTTCGAAATCTTCGTCGAGACGGTCCATCATGAAAGGCACCCAACCCGCGCCGGCTTCGAGATAAGCCACGCGCAACTGCGGGAACAGCTCGAACACGCCCTGAAAAATCATGTTGGTCATTTGAATCATCAGCGGCAGTGGATGTTCCAGGGCATGCACTTCGACGAAGCTGTCGAAAAAATCAAAACCCAGGCCGCGGCTCGGCGCGCCGTGAATCGCCAGCGGCCAATCGAGCCGGCAAGCTTCCTCGTAGATCGGAAAAAAACTTTCGTGACCGTAGCCTTTGCGTAAGCGCGTAACCGAAGGCAGCATGCCACCGGGCATGCCAAGATCATTTTTCACTCGGCGCATTTCTTGAATCGCCGCCGGAACGTCGTGGACGGGAACGATCGCCGCGCCGAGGATACGCGAATTTTTCTTCGTGTAAGTCGCATGCAGCCAGGAATTGTAAGCGCGGGCGATGTCGACGGCCCAAGCGGGGTCTTGAATCAAACCGAAAGCCAGCGCGGCGGTGGGATAAACGATAGTGGTTTGAATGCCGCACTCATCGAGAAACGAACCCCAAGTGTCGCAGTCGGGATAGTCGCGCAGCCCCGGCGAGCTCATGCCGGATAGCCGCGCCCAGCCGTCGAGCGAAGGAAACGGCGAAAAGGTATCCGCCCAACTTTCGTCCTTGGAAGTGCCGCGATAATTGCCGCCGAGAAATTCGAGAATTTCTTTACTACGCTCGGTGATGTGACCGTCACCGTCGATCACCGGAAAACGATTGTTGCGCATTTCCAGCCCTCTCGATTGAAGGTTCGTGGCCACTATCTATCGAGTCGGGATTTATTGTCAAGCTATAAGCCGGAAGCATTCGTTCAATCAGTTTAAATCGTTCAATCGATCCCCACTTTGCACTGCAATATCTCAAAGTTTGCGCGGCTCGCGCAAACTTTTCGATCTAGGAAACCTCTCGGACTCGGATATTCCTCTCGCCAAGCATGTCCTGAGCCTAGTCGAAGGGGCGCAAAGACGCCAACTTCGGAAAAGACTTTATTTCTTAAAACCTTTGCGCCTTAGCGCCTTTGCGAGAGACATTCCGAGATTCGGTTGCGGCTGCGCCGCGCTAGGTTCTTTGCGGCTAATTCTAAATCTTGGCTTGCGGCGGCGTGGCCAAAAACATTAACACCATCGACAACAAACTGACCACGGCGAAAATCCCGAATGCGATCGTGTAGCTATGGGTAACGTCGTATAAGTAGCCGGCGACAATCGGCCCCATGAACGTGCCAACCGTGGTCACGGTGCGGCTGACGCCTTGGATCGTCGCAAACGACTTGGTGCCGAAATAGTCGGCGCGAATCGGTTCTTGCAGCGACGCCAAGCCGCCGTAGGCGAGCGAGTAGATGATCATGCACGGCGTAAACACGACTGCTACCGCGGTATACCCCATCAAGAACACGGAAAAGCTCAACGCCACTAACAAGCCGATGATGAGTTTGCGCTTATCCACCATGTCACCCAGCCAACCCATGCCAATGCGCGTCGGCGCGCCGATCAACGCCGACACGCCGAGCAAACTGCTCGCCGCCTCGGTGCTCCAACCGCGGTCGACCAGCAGAATCACGAAGTGTACCGACACGCCTTCGGTGACCATGTGGCGCAGCGCCATCGCGATGGAGAGAAACCAAAATGCTTTGAGGCGCAACACTTCTTGCAAAGTGAACTGCGGGTCCGCGGAGCGGCGCGGCGAAGCGTGCGTGCCGGTCGTCGCAGCCTCGGCCAGCTCGGCGTCGTGTTCTTCGGCCTGCGCGATCCGATTGATCACATAAGCGAACGGCAACCCGGCGACGAGCAGCACGCAGCCCGATAGCACTGCCGCGTTGCGCCAGCCCCACCACACGATCATCGCGCCAACTAGCGGCACGATCGCGCCGGACAGCCCCGGCCCCATGCGAAAGACGCCGAAAGCGAAGCTGCGCCGCTGGTGAAAAATTTTGGCGATCAGCAAACTGATCGGCATATGGTAGCCGAGACTCGAACCGAGCACGATGCCAAGCACGATCGACGCGTAGAGCATCGGCAATGAATGAACCAAGCTCAGCGAGATAAATCCCAAGAAGCAAATCACGATGCCGATGTACATGATCCGGCGCGGCCCGACGCGGTCGACGAAGTACCCCTCGACCGGCCCCAACAAACCCGACTCGATGCGCGCCAACGAAAACGCCCCGGAGATCGCCGTCCGGCTCCAGCCGAACTCACGCTCGATGGACGGAAAGAACGCGCTCATGCCGAAGTAACAAAAGCCGGTATTCACCGCGTGCGTGATACAGCCAAAGATGACCAGCCACCATTTGCGCTCCATGAACAAATTTCTCCGAAGTTGTCGATCAGAAGTCTAGGCACACTAGCGGAAATTGAGCTGCCAAGAAAGTGATTCGGTACTCAAGTATAATCAACTTGCCAAGCTTCGGCGGCGATTATAGAATTGACACCGATAGAGGAGTCGAAGAAATGAAAGACAGCGCCAGGTATGTAAAAATCGTCGAATGGTCGGAAGAGGATCAATGTTATGCTGGCAGTTCTCCCGGCTTGATTTACGGAGGATGCCACGGCGCCGATGAGAAGGAAGTATTCGATCAACTCTGTGGCGTCGTCGAAGAAGCGATTGAGCTATATCGCAAAGACGGCAAGCCGTTACCTCCCGCGACCTCCGGGCGGGACCTCGCTAACAAGATGCAGCGGGTCGCATGACTGATCTACGAGCCTCCCGGTTTGCGGTCACTCGGCCGATTGATGACAGGTTAACTTCTAAAGCCCGCGCGATTCACGACCGCGTCCTCGTTCTCGACTCGCACATCGATTTCGAGCCCGAAGACCTGACCGGCGCGCGCAACTACACCGAGCGCGGCGAAACCCAGTTCAATCTGCCCAACATGATCGACGGCGGTCTCGACGCGTTGTTCTTCGTCATTTACGTCGGCCAGACCAGGGAAGCGCAGAATCCGGACGCGCTCAAAACCGCGGGATACGAGCGCGCTTACAAAGCCGCTGTGGAAAAATTCGATGCCGTTCACTGCTTCACTAGTGAGATCGCGCAGCAGCAAATGGAATTAGCATTGAGCACAGCGGACATTCGCCGCATCCACGCCAGTGGCAAAAAAGCCGCGCTCATGGGCGTCGAGAACGGCTACCCGCTCGGCGAAGATTTGACCCGCGTGAATGAATTCTACCAGCGCGGCGCGCGTTACCTCTCGCTCACGCACAACGGCCACAACCAGTTGGGCGACTCGCACACCGGCGAGCGCGACGGTTGGAAGTGGAACGGAGTTTCGCCGCTCGGCAAACAAGTCGTCGCGGAGATGAACCGGTTCGGCATGATGGTCGACATTTCTCACGCGTCGAAAGAGTCAATGATGCAAACCGCGGCGCTATCGAAAGCACCGATCATTGCATCTCACTCCGCCGCCCGCGCGTTATGCAACGTCAGCCGCAACCTGGATGATGAGCAAATGCTCGTTCTTAAGAAAACCGGCGGCGTTATGCAAATTGTCGCCTACCATGGCTTCGTTAAAACCACGACCGCGGATTCACCCGAGCGCATCACCGCCCTCAGCGAGGCAAGAAAACCATACGACCTCCCCGATCCTTACAAGTTGAGCCAACGCGCCCGGGCGCAAGCCGGCCTAAAAGCGATGTCAGCCGAACAGCGAGTAGAATACGAAGCAAAACTCGCCGAGATCGATGAAAAACTCCCCGGCGACCCACCCGCCACGGTCAAAAACTTCGTCGACCACATCGACTACGCGGTCAAGCTAATCGGCATCGACCACGTCGGCATTTCCTCCGACTTCGACGGCGGCGGTGGAGTCTCAGGCTGGAACGACGCCAGCGAAACTTTCAACGTGACTCTAGAACTTGTCCGCCGCGGCTACCGCGAAAAACAAATCGAAAAACTTTGGAGCGGCAATATTCTGCGAGTGATGGACGAAGTGCAGCGCATCGCGCGGGAGTCAGCGTAGGGTGCGCTTGCGCACCGCAAAACCGGTTCGAGGTCGCCAATTCACCATTCCTGATCGACCATGTACGACATCGAATATACTCTCGAAGCAATCGAGGATTTGAAGCGGTTCAGAAAATACGAGCAGCAACTAATTGTCGACCAGATTGATGAACAGCTTTCCTACGAACCGGCGCACGAAACCCGCAATCGAAAGCGACTGCGCCCCAACAGCGTCGCGGAATTCGAGCTGCGGATAACAAGATTTCGTGTTTTTTACGACGTTGATGAAAATAAGAATCTTGTTAAGATTGAAGCTGTCGGTCACAAAGAGGGTAGCCGGTTGTTCATCCGCGGAAAGGAATATCAATTATGAAGACAGTAAACATCCCCACACAGGCAACAACCGTCACCTCGTTGCTTAAAAAAGCCCAACGGGGCGGTCTCATTCTCCGTTCACCGGAAGGACAGGAATTCATCTTAGCCGAGATCGATGACTTCAATCGAGAAATTGAACTCACGCGGCAAAACAAGTCTTTAATGAAGCTTCTCGACGCCCGCGGCAAACAATCCAAGACAGTCAAAGCTGCTGATGTGAAAAAGCAGCTCGGTCTCGATTGATCCCAATCGCGGCAATCCACCCGGCAAGATCGTCGTGCGCAACCCTAACGAGTCAAGTAGGGTGCGCTTGCGCACCGCCCCAGACCCCATCGATGCGGTTCCCTTCGGTCACCGCATCCTACGACCATCGCTGCGCAAATTGACGCGGTGTGTGATACACATCATACGTGACTTGTCTTGAATCCATTAAACCAAACCCACAGGAGGTGAATCATGAGATTTTTACTGAAGGTCAACATCCCCGTTGAAGCCGGCAACGCGGCCGCGAAGGCCGGAAAGCTCGGCTCGACCATCCAATCCATTCTGGCGGATTTGAAGCCCGACGCCGTTTATTTTACCGACAGCAACGGTCAACGAACGGCGTTCATTTTTCTCGACATGCAAGATGCGTCGCAAATCCCAGCCATCGCTGAACCGTGGTTCCTTGCTTTCAATGCAAGCATTGAGATTCATCCGGTCATGATACCGGACGATCTAGCCAGAGCCGGCACCGCCATCGAGAACGCGGTCAAGAAATACGCCTGATCGCTCAATTGATGTAGATGTAGGGTGCGCTTGCGCACCGCCCCAGTAACGAGGCTGCGAGTTGGAATGGAAAAATGGTTGCTAACATTCACACCGCGGAGTAACGCGATCGATGCAATATCTGAGTATCGGGTCGGACCGGCCCAACCTATTGATTCGGTGAGATAAGATCAAGGAACAGGAGTGACCGAGGCGCTTAGCCTCATCTTTTTTCAGATGAAACAGATGCTCTAAGAGACAAGCGTTGCCCGGCGCCGACCGCCATTTTCTGTGCGGTCACCTCAGCGTATTATGCACTGCGGAAACAACGTGAAGCTTAGGCGGTTAATTTTGCCAGTAAAAATGACGCGCTAATGCTGGACAGCACTATCCTATGGGAGAAGAACGCTGAAATCGCTGAGACATAGCGTGGTCCGACCCGTAGCGACAAATTGTAGCGACAAATTCCACAGGTCGTGGATGTCTGGAGAGATTGCCCGCGGCTGACGATGAGTTTATACCTGCTAGTAGCGATTTTCTTCGATTCCTATGAGCAGCGGAGGTGGCAGGCTTTGCGCAAGAACTTCTGGATTGGTTTCTGGCGGCTTGCGGACCCAAAGATTTCGCTGGCCTCTTTTGCATCCATGTTTCTCGGCGCTTGCCTGGCGGCAACTGCGCGGCCCCTCGACTGGCGCTGGCTCGGTCTTACGATTGCGGGAATTTTTGCGCTGGAAATCGCAAAGAACGCGTCGGGCGAGATCGTTGATTTCGATTCTGGCGCTGATCTTGGCGTCGCGCCACAGGATCGAAGCCCCTTCTCGGGTGGCAAGCGAGTCCTGGTTGATCATCTCTTAACCCGCCGAGAGACCATCGGGATTGCCGCCACGTTTTATCTACTGGCGATCCTATTGGGACTTTTTATCGCTACCTTCCGCGACCCCCGGGTGTTGGCTATTGGAATGATTGGAGTGGCCTGTGCGTACTTCTATCATTCTCCCCCTCTCAAGCTTTCGTATCGGGGACTGGGCGAGATCGCGGTGGCGCTGTGTTACGGCCCACTAATCTGTGCAGGCACCTACCTCGTGCAAACCGGAACGGTGGCGGCGAAAGTGGTCTGGCTATCGACGGCCCTCGGACTGCTAATCGTTGCCTTTCTGTGGGTCAACGAATTTCCCGATTATAGCGCCGACCGAAAGAGCAACAAGCGGACGCTGGTAGTACGGCTGGGACGAAAGCGCGCCAGTTACATTTTCGTGTTTGGGATATTAATCTCCTTCGTGATGCTTTTTGCAGCGCCATTTGTCGCGCGGTTATCGCTCGGTGTCTGGCTCGGCTTGGCCGGGCTGCCCTTCGCAATTTTCGCCGCGTTTCGCGTGCTCATAGCTCCCGAATCGACAACTCGTATCGTGCCCGCGCAGATCGCAACGCTGCTGGCCTTTGTCCTCTTTGCGTTAGGCACCGGCGCCGGCGCGTTGATCCGTTGACCCCAACTGCCGCGGGCGTCATATCGGGGTCGCATCTTGAACTTTGACGTTTAGTACGAATCTCGTCACCACAAATATTAGACGTAGAGGCTATCGAAGATCGCTAATCATTGTGTTCCGCTTACAGGATCACGTGACCTTTGCAGCCGCGGCTGATGAATCATCCCATCTCCCCTCGCCCGCCAATTGCTCTTAGGTTGACGGTTGTTCCAATGTTTTGTTAAAGGAAGTTCAATCGTCGGGAGAGTTTGACGCGCATTGATAACGAGGGTGATGTGGACGCACCGAGGCGAGCATTCGCAATCGGACTTATGCTCGGTTAAGACCCGCAGGGAGGCTTTCTCATGAAACATAGCACCGATCGCATTCTCACCACCCACTGCGGCAGCCTGGCGCGGCCGAAGGACTTGCTCGACTTGATGAAGGCGAAGTTGAGCGGCGACGCGTACGATCAAGCTGCGTACGCGAAACGGATTTCGAGCGCAGTCAATGAAATTGTTCGCGAGCAAGCGGAGAATGGTATCGACGTGGTCACCGACGGCGAACAGGGAAAACCCGGCTTCTTCACCTACGTGCGTGAGCGGCTCACTGGATTCGAAGCCAAGACTGCGCCATCAGGCGGCTGGCAACAGTGGGCGTCGGAGGTCGCCGAATTTCCGGAATACTACGAGCAGTATTTCAGCCGGCGCATGATGGGCGGCAGCATCGCGCCGCGCACGCCGATGGTGTGCACCGGGCCGGTCAGTTATCGTGGGCAGGACGCGATTCGAAAAGATATCGATAATCTCAAAGCCGCGCTCGGCGGTTTGAAAGTCGAAGACGCGTTCATGCCGGCGGTGGCGCCGAGCGGCGTGGGGAGAAACGAATATTATCGCTCCGACGAAGAATACCTCGCCGCGGTCGGCGATGCGTTGCGCGAGGAATATCTGGCGATCGTCGATGCCGGTTTCATTCTACAAATCGATGACCCCTGGTTGACTGAGGTCCACAGCCAGGACCCGTCATTGAGCGCCGCCGAACGGCGCCGGATCGCCGAAAGGTCGGTTGACGCGATCAATCACGCCATCCGTGGCATCCCTGCCGAGAAAATTCGCTTTCACACTTGCTACGGCATCAACGAAGGACCGCGCGTCCACGACGCACCGCTGAATGAGATCGTCGATCTGATATTGAAAGTGAACGCCGGCGCCTACGCCTTCGAGGCCGCCAACCCGCGCCACGAGCATGAGTATCACGTCTGGGAGACGGTCAAATTGCCGGAGGGTAAAATCTTGATCCCCGGTGTGATCACCCACTGCAGCAACATCGTTGAACATCCCGAGCTGATCGCCGAACGCATCACGCGCTACGCCAGACTTGTCGGCCGGGAGAACGTGATCGCCGGCAGCGACTGCGGCTTCTCGTCTCAAGCAACGTACAACCCCGAAGTCCATCCGAAAATCGTCTGGGCGAAATTCCAAGCGATGGCCGAAGGCGCACGACTGGCGACGAAACAATTGTGGAAGTGAGTTGGCCGCTTCGCGATGCGACTGAAGACCATATTAGCCGCAAAGAACGCAAAGTTCGCAAAAAAAATCGAGAATCGTAGGGGCGGGTTTCAAACCCGCCCGGTCGGCTAGTCAAACAATCTTTCCGCCCCCTGGGATTTTACGATTGATTGATCTGACATGAAAAAGGGGCGGCCATGGCCGCCCCTTACTTTGCAAACTTTGCGTTCTTTGCGGCCAATGAATCCGCAAGAGAAGGGCGCAGCATGCTGCGCCCCTACTGCCTGTTGCCTAATGCCTGTTGCCTGCTAACCGTCCAACCACATCAGTTTTGCCGGATTATCCTTCAGCATCAACTTCACTTCTTCTGGCTTGATGCCGAAGCCCAACAGCGCGCGGATGAACACGCGCATGCCGTCGATGGCGTCCATATGCAGCACCTGGCCGAAGTCGCTGCCGATGATGCAGCGGTCCGGGCCGATTTCTTTGATCGTGCGGATGGTTTCCATCGGGTCGGCCACCGGCTGGTACAGGCTCGGTATCATCGGCTGACAATAAGTTCCGACGTAGACGCCGAGATCGCGCAGCTGCTTCATCTCGTCGAGCAGCAGTTTATTCAATTCTAATAATGGATGATCCAGCGTCGCGCGATTGCCGATCTCTTTGGCGAGCTTGGCCAACGGCAAGAGCTCTTCGAAGTCGGTGTGGCCGAAGCCGATGCCGACTTTTTTCTCCGCCGCCATTTCCATGATCTGTTTCACTTCGGGCAACACCTTGCCGTCTTCGCTGCACAAGCGCACGCCTTCGTGATCCGGGTGGCCGGCGCTGCGCCAGAAACCGTAGGAAGTAAACGACGGGAACCAAATCATTTTGAAGTTGGGATATTGAAGTCCGACGCGGACGTAGTCGGGGCGCATGCCGAAGCACATACCGACGCCGCCGTACACTTCGACCCGGTGGGTAAGCTCGCCGCGGGCGATCATGTCGTCGATGTGGCGCTGGGTGAGGTAAGCCGACGTGGCGCTGATGTTCCAGTGGTCTTTAAAGGCGATGGCGCGCATGCCGCACTTGGACGCTTCGATGGCGACCTGGATCATGTCCTGCGAGCGGTGCACGAAATCCGGGAACGCATGAATGTGGCAATCGATGGCGCCGTCGAGCAACTCGTTCTCGATGCCCGGATAGATCTTCAACATCTCCGGGTTGTCCTTGAGCATCTGATAAAAATAATCCTTGGCGTTGAGCTCGCGCGCCCGCGCCACCGTCAAAGTCCGCCCCAACATCAATTCCTCGGCGGCCTTCCCATCTGCGGCAAAATCACACATGTCCCCTCCTACGTCGGGTAAGTAAAAAGTAACAAGGCAAAAGTAAAAAGTTCGGATCACCCTTTGCCAATTTTAGCTATTTACTTCCTCTCCCCGTTTTGTTCTTGATCTTTCCGAAAGTTTTTACTTTTTACTTTTACCTTTTTCCTTCGCCCTACGCGCGCCCCCACGCCTCGAAAAATCTCCTGGCATCTTCCACCACCGGTTCGGTCACCGGCACGTAGGGAATCACCATGCGCGTCACGCCGGCTTCTTCGAAGGCTTTCATCTTGTCCTTGATCTCGCGCACGTCGCTGGCGGGCACTACGGGCAATTTATCCATATACTCGTCGGTCAACGCACCCATCGCCGCCTTGAAGCCGCCTTTCTGAAACGCCTCGTGAATCGCGCTCACTTCCTTATCGAAGCCCATGCCGCGCAACATGTCACTGTAATGATCGGCGATGTTGTAGAAGGTCAGCACTTGGCGCAGCTTGGCGCGGGCGGCGTTCTTATCCGGATTGAGCGAGACACGCGACTTGGCGATGATCTCGATCTTGCTCGGATCGCGGCCCGCTTCGATCGCGCCTTCTCTTACCCGGGCGGCAATCTCTTTCACCTTCGACGGCGTCGCCATGTTGATGAACACGCCGTCGGAGATTTTGCCGACCAGCTTGGTCATCTGCGGCCCGAGACCGGCAAGATAGACCGGCAAGTTGGGATGACTCGGCTTCCATGACAGCTGAAAGCGTTTGCCGGTATTGTAAATCTCGCCTTCGTATTCGACGCGCTCGCCAGCGGCAACTTTGCGCACGACATCGATATATTCACGCGCGCGCTTGAGCGGCCGGTCGAACACGCCGCCATGCCAACCGGCGATCGCTTTGTTAGCGACGCCGAGCCCGAGCAGCAAGCGCCCGCCCGAGAGATCTTGCAGCGTTGCCGATTGAATGCCGAGAGTCACCGGGCTGCGGCCATAAATATGGTAGATCGCCGTGCCCAGCTTGATCTTCTTGGTCCGGCTCGCCACCGCCGAAAGCATCACGAACGGATCGGTGCTGTTCGATTCGCCTTTCCAAAACGCGCCGAAGCCGACTTGCTCGGCGAGCTCAATCAACCCCGGCACATCCTGCGCCGGATAATGCGCCGCGGAATTTATCTCGACATCGAAAATCATGATTCTTTCCTTCTCGGGTTTAGAACTTTTGAACCCTTGAATCTTGAACGAAATTACCGGGTAGACTAGCCAGATGGCGCCAGCCAAGTCAAACCGCAATGGCAAATTATCGGTGCGTGTTTCGCTAGGGCTGCGACGCTTTGGTTTTTTGCGCCAGGCGATCCAGCTCTGCCTTGAGTTTCTGAGTGGTGGCAATGAATTGATCCGCTGAAATCGCCGGCAGCAGAGCCGCGTCGACCGGTTTGAGCACGCCGGTGTATTCCATCACGGTGGAAAATTTGCTGCGCGCCGCGAAATACGAAATCGTATTCATCCCAACCACCGCGACGCTCACCGCCAGCGCCGCCCAGAGCCGAGCGCGCCGCCGCAACGCCGAAGCGAAGCCCAAATGACCGTAGACCAATCCGGCGAGGACCAATCCGTATCCCAACAAGCCTGCGAGCCACTGTATGGGAATCGCCGGAAAGAAAAACTCCGACCATTCGGAAATGACTCCGAGGATGCTCATCGTCAAAAATGCCGCGCAGACGATGGTCAGGTGCGGCGCGAAAGAAAAATGGCTGACGATCAGCCGGCTCGCCAGTGCCCAGAGGCCGGCCCAGCCAAGCATGGTGGCGATGATCGGCAACGGCTCACTGACGATGTTGATCGCCGTCACCCGCTCGACGCTGGACAAAAACGACTCCGCGCAAAGCACCGCCAGGGCCAACGCCGCGGCGGCGACGGCGGCGTACGGCGACGTCAGGCGTGATCCCTTGGCGATCCGGTCGACGGCCGCCGGCGCCAACGGATGATCGACGCTGCAATAGCGCAAAAGCGAATGGCCGATGCGAAACTGGGTTCCCGAATGGATTTCCAACCTGGTCACGCGTTCGCCCCGAACGCCATCGCGCAACCCGTTCACGCTGTCTAAATCGCGCGCGGCCAAGCGCCCCTGTTCGTCCGACGCGATAGTTAAATGCATCGGACAAACATACGGATCGCTGACGATCACTTGATTGGTGTAAGCGCGGCCGATGTTGACGGGAAACGCTTCGACCCCATGGCGCTCGATCACGTTGCCTTTGCCGTCGAGAATTTCAATGTAGCCTAGCGGCGCCACTGGATGTTCTCCATGTAGCGCCGGCTCATGGTTTGGACGTTGTCGAAACTCACGCCGGACAAACTCAGCGTCGAAACTAAGCCGGCGTTGCGCGCGCCGATCGTCGCCGTCTTGAATACCGCGTCATACAAACCCGGCAGTTTGAGATACTGCCGTGCGCATAACACGCCTTTGAGTTTGCCCGTGGCCGTGTCGACGTTGCGCGTCTGGCAGCGAAACGGCGTTACTTCTTCTTCGGTGCCGAACATGGCCACATTGCCGGCCTGGAATTGCCCGGCGTAGAGCGTGAAGAAGCGCAGCGGGTTTAGTTCCGCGGTGGACAGCAATTGATGGAAGAAATGGACGATACCGGAGGACTGCTCACTGGAAACGAAAATATAATCGTCGGTGGAGCAATCGTGACTCACCGATACATAAGGAAGTTCCTTGCGCCGCACGGCGTCGGCCCAGCAGCGAAAAAACTCGGCGGGCTTAGTCGGCAGATCGTAGGGGCCGAGCGCGATGCGCGGTGTGTTAGCGCCGAACATGCCGTCAAGGTAGCGCGATTGATTGGCGTGGATCTGGCGGCCCACGTCGGCGAGGAAACTCGCCGCGGTGGGGATCTCCTTACGCGCCGTCTTTTCAAGCAAAATCATGGCGCGCTCTGCCGGCACCAGGAAGCTGATCTGATTGCCTTCGGTGGCGACGTTGACACCGACGACTTTCCCCGCTTGCGTCAGCGTCGGTCCGCCGCTCATGCCCGGATTGAGCGAGCCAGTGAAATGAACCTTGGGGTAAAGTGTATGTTTGAGCAGACCGTTGTGCGTCCCCTCGACGATCGTCAAGCCGAGATCGCGCGGATGACCGAGCGAATAGAGCCGCGTCCCTTGCTCGACTGTTTTCGATTCGAGGGTGAGAAATCCTTTTCCTGGGCGCTCGCTGCGCAATACCGCCAGATCGTACACCACGTCGACGCCGAGCACGGATGCCGCCCCCGTCTGCCCGGCCTGATCCGTGATTTCGATGCGATAACGTTCCGGCGAGTGAACTAATTTAGAGATCACATGGTAGTTGGTGACGATCCGGCCAAGTTTGTCGGCAAAAAAGCCTGTGCCGATCGACGCCTTCGCCGCTGAACCGGTCTCAACCACTTCGATCTTCACCACATGCTCGGAGTATTGTTTGAAAATCTCCGGTGTCGTCGCGCGCACGGGCTGGGCTCGCAACGGATTCCGCGTCGGTGCCATTATCAGGAGCAGGACCAATGCGACAATGGATAGAAAACGTTTCATTTTTTGGTCAACAGATTTATTGCTTTGACGTGGCGAATTGTAAAAAGTGATGACGGTGATGTTGTCAAGAATTTTGACCGGTATGAAATTCTTTCCGCGCTAATCTTTCATGGATCACCATGCCTTGCAACGCAGTCAGCGCCGAATAGTTCTTCTAGAAAGCCTAGGACGCTTCTGGTATTTTGAACTCAAGATGGCAGCACCAAAGTCAAAATCGAACCGATCGACCGCTGATCTTTCTTTACGCCAGCGCCAGCGGCGACGTCCGTCTCGTATGAACTCGCGGCCGGTCGCCCGACGCACACCAAGCGAAAATCTCAAGCTGGGCCTCGAACTTTCTGATTTGTGTTACGCCCTGCAAGAAGCGGGCCGAAAGAGTAATCAGGGAAAAGAGACATTGGGTGAATGGAATCGAGTTTATCTACCCGTTGTCCTCGGATCTCCAGGATCGGTTGAGAGTAAGGGCAAACAAAAACAGAGGCAGAATCGTGGGCTTTGTGGTTCAATACGAAGCGTTCATTCGCGGTCGGTGGAGAGCCATTGTCCGTTACGATACTGCGCATCGGTTTACTCATCGCGATGTGTTACACCCGGATGGATCAGTGGATAAGCAGCCCCTAGATTTTCCGAGTTGGAATCTCGCTTTTACGTTCGCTGTCCAGGACCTCAAAAGTCTCTGGCGCTGGTACCGTTATGGCTACGAGAAGGAGCTGAAGCAATGAAGAGAGAGAGCACGATTAAAAAAAACCTGAATCTCCTAGACGAATTTATGAAATACGCCTTTGATCATCCCGAAATCTTGGACCAGATACGCCGTGATCAAGCTCTAGTGATTCTACCGGACGGAGACCCGGTCTTGGAGCGAGAAAACAAAAAGACCCTGCGTCGGCTAAAGGCCAGAAACCAAGAGGCAGTCGTGATCAAACTCACGGCGAGCAAGCGAAAGGTCTCCAAGGTCGGTTAGCGTTTTCCTGGATTGCGTTTCACTTCATCCAAGCTACCCCCTATGTCAGAATAGATGTCGCATCAGGAAAAAAAGGGAAGTGGGGCTTTTAGAAAAGTAGCTTGAATGCGGCTCCTGGCAGCTGCGGAAATTTTTTCAGATGCGGGATTGATTGGTACTGTCGCGTTAGCGTGGGTTACAAGAAAACACGCGAGTAAGATCACACACACGACTTAGCCACGGTAATCTCATGCTATTCTTACTCATATTCTACTCCTTCTTGGCGCGCTTTGCCTGCCCGCAGCCTGGCAGGCGGGCGCGCTTGCGTGAGTTGATTCTGATCCGACTCTGGTAACCAAAAATAACAAAATCCCGTATGGGTCAGACCCACCGGGCTTTGTTGTTGATCGTCGAAGTCGTATCCACCGAAAGTCCGGCGGCTCTATTCACTATCGAGAGCTGGCGGCTTCTAACACGTGCGAAGAGACGCTGTCAAACGCTACAGTTGAGGCGAGATGAAACCGTTGGGATCAAACAAAGGTTGACTCTTTCCATCCCCACGGCATATTCTAGACACTGAGGGCGCAAGTATTAGAGGTACTTATGAAGACAAGGGTCACAGAAAATGGCGTGGTCGTACCCAAAGACTTCCTTCAGGGAGTCGAAGAAGTCGAGATCCTCAAGTCAGACGGCCTCGTAGTGATCGTACCTTCGACAAAAATTGATCCAATCTTGGACCTCGGGAAAAATCCCGTGGAGTGCGGTGTCGTGGATGCATCTGAGCACCATGACAAGTATTTGTACGGTTCATCCTCGTGATTCCTGTTTTTCTCGACACCGGCTACCTCATCGCGCTGGAAGCCGTCGATGACCAGCACCATGACGCTGCGCTACGGCACTGGCGCGGCCTCACTGCCCAGATAGCGCCCCTCGTTACTACGTCATACGTTTTCGACGAAGTCGTGACGTTTTTTAATAGCCGTAACCAACATGGGAAAGCCAGCGAGATCGGCAACCGCCTGCTACGTAGTCCAACCGTGCAGTTGGTGCATGTCGATGAGGTCTTGTTCTTCGACGCTTGGCGGTATTTTAACCAGCACGCGGACAAATCCTATTCACTAACCGACTGCATATCATTTGTGACGATGGAGCGTTTCGGCATCCGTACAGCTCTGGCGTTCGACCACCACTTTGTTCAGGCGGGATTTGAAAAGCTACCTTGAGCCTCACACGCGGTTTCTCGCACCCCCATCTTAATCTTCCCCCGTCAGAGACTGTGTCGCAATACCGTTCATGGTTCGAGAACCTCACCACGAACGGTATTGCTCGATCGCGAATTCAACTACTTATCCGTTCGCCCTGAGCGTGTCGAAGGGCTCCGAGTGAATTGCGACACAGTCTCTCA
>CAYZJE010000066.1:0-3061 GCA_964478485.1 uncultured Syntrophobacter sp.
GTCGTCGCGGATATACCGTCCGTAATGATCCTGAATCATGGCGATGCTCGTTCCGGTTTGTTCCGCTATCCACTTTTGATTGCATCCGATGGTAAGCGCCACGCTGATGAAGGTGTGGCGAATGTTGTAGAATGGCCGCGGGCGAATCTTCAGCACGCGCAACATGGCCGGAAAGCCAAAAAGCCGCGACGGTTCACTTTTACCTTGCAAGCCATTAACGTTTCTTCTTTCCCTGGCTTCGCTCCACAATGTACTTCAAAGCCACCTCGGCAATCTTCGGTATTGGGGTCTCGCCAGTTTCCCAGCGCGTCAAGCTGCGAATCGTCACGTCGATCTCTTTCGATAGACTCGCTTGCGTGTGCCCGATGGTTTCGTGCAGTTTCTTGAATGCAATCCCGGTCACATTGCTTTTATAGACGAATCGTCCATCAACGTTAAGTCCAATCGAGCAACTTCGAAAAAGCGTAACCCGTGTCGTAAAAGGATGGGCGACGACCGTTTCGTCCATAAGCCGCGTTTGACAGGCGCCGGTTGATCGCATAGGCTTTTGCTCATGCACCGAATCGAAGTCAAAGCCGAATGGGACGCAGAGGCCAAGGTTTGGGTAGCCACTAGCGACGATCTACCCGGCCTTGTCACCGAGGCCGAGACCGTCGAAGCGCTCCAGCAAAAACTTGCCATCATGGTTCCCGAACTGCTCGAAGCCAACGGCACTCTCGACGCGGAAGTCCGCGAGATTCCGTTGAACCTGATCGCCCATCGGGAAGCGATGATTTCGCTTCGTGACTGAGTGAGAGCATTCGGGAGGACACGAGAGGCCATATGATTAGAAAATTCGTTATCGTTCTCACTGAAGATGAAACCGGTGGAATCGTGGCCGAATGTCCTTCATTGCCCGGCTGTTTATCCCAAGGCGAGACGCGAGACGAGGCTATCGAAAACATCCGGGAAGCCATTCAATTGAGCCTGGAAACCAGAGAGGCTCAAGGCTCACCCGTTCAAATCACGCCGGTAGAGATCACCGAAGTTCAACTAGCCGTCAATGGCTAAGCTTCCTGTCTGTTCCGGTGCCGATGCCGTAAGAGCTTTCGAAAAAGCTGGGTGGAAACAGGACCGGCAAAAAGGTAGCCACGTCAGTCTCACGAAACCGAACAACCCCGTCGTGCTCACCGTTCCTCTTCATCGAGAACTAAAGCCGGGACTTCTACGTGGCCTCATCCGAAGCGCTGGCTTAAGCGTGGAAGAGTATGCCAGTTTGCTTTAGCTACTGCCGCCATTCTGAAGCAAGCCGGCTTGGAAAAACAGTTCTAACCTCTGTAACTCTCTAATCAGCATAAGGCGTTCTAAGTTTGTATTCACGCGCCATCGGGATTGAATCGCCGTCGTTCTCGGTTAGCGGTTCTTGGCTTTGTTCCAACCACGCAACCACGGCAGACCACTTAAACCGTGGCCCAAGTCCTGCCGGCGAGAAAAAATGAACGCCTTTCCGGAAGATTCCGGCCGCCATCTTATTTTTGATGGTTTTCGGCTTGATCTTAAGCCGCGCCGCGACTTGGGCAATTGTCAGATACTCTTCCAGTACGCTGCGAGCGCCGCTTTCATCTTCCAGCGGCCATGCCAATACTCAATGCTTTAAGTGCGCCGATATCGCCGCCGGCAACCATTAGGGAAAGGCATCGCCAACCCATAACGCACAAAGCGGCGTAATCTCTTGCAGTTACTAGCGCTTTCCTTCATCCTTCTTTTTTGGTGTTTCAAGTTCGATTCCCGTTGGGACCACCACCTTACTGGAAAGCACGAAATCCGAATATCG
Organism: uncultured Syntrophobacter sp.; assembly: GCA_964478485.1. Classification (GTDB taxonomy): domain Bacteria; phylum Desulfobacterota; class Binatia; order UBA9968; family UBA9968; genus DP-20. The sequence continues at coordinate 1,814 of CAYZJE010000066.1, forward strand.
AAAGCGGCCCCGCGGACCGAAACAAACGCAGTCAAATGAATCCCCAACTGGCAAAATCCAAAACCTCGAATCCGAGTCAAGTTTGTTTGGAATTTTCCGTATTTTGAACATTTGATTTTGTTTCGAATTTCGTGCTTCGGATTTCGTGCTTTCTTGTTAGAGCATGTTCTTCGCCAACACTTTCCGGGCCTTTCGCCACCGCGATTATTTCATTTACTGGCTCGGCCTGTTTCTTGGGCATACCGGCACGCTGATCCAAGCTACGGCGCAAAGTTGGCTGATCTTTCAGCTCACCGATTCGCCCTTTTACTTGGGCCTGGAAGGACTCTGCCTCGGCCTACCGAGGGTGCTTTTCTCCGCCTTCGGCGGCGCGGTGGTCGACCGTGGCGACCGTAAAACGATTTTCGTTGTCACTCAAGCGAGCTTTTTCTTGATGGCGCTTTTTCTCGGCGTGATGCATCACCTTGGGCTCATTCGCGTATGGCACTTGTTAATGGTGTCGGCGCTCACCGGCTTTCTCGTCTCCTTCGAACAGCCGGTGCGCCAGTCGATTCTCCATAACCTCGTGCCACGCGAGGATTTGCCCAACGCTGTCACCCTCTATCAAATGGTCTTCAACGGCTCGATGCTCTTCGGCCCTTCGATCGGCGGCATGCTGATACCGTGGATCGACACCAAAGGCTGCTTCTTCGTCGCCACCATCGGCAATCTGCTCGTGCTGGCGACGATCTTCATGATTCACATCGTGCCTGCCAGCCGAACCGCGCGGCAAACCACTCTCACCCGCGATATGGTCGAAGGCTTTACGGTCGCTTGGAGCACGCCGATCTTTCTCGCCCTGCTCACGGTTCTCGCCATCGTCAGCTTCTGCACCAAACCCTACACGCAGTTCATGCCAGTGTTCGCCCGCGACATTCTACGCGTCGGCGCGCCTGGCCTCGGCGTTTTGCTAATGGCGCCTGGCGCCGGCGCGATCTTAGGCGGGCTCACGCTCGCCTCGGTGCGCCGCTTTCCCAAACCGCACCATCTGCTGTTTTTCCTCGCCGCCGGCTTCGGCACCGCGATATTTCTTTTCGCCGGTTCGCGCAGCTTTCCCGTCTCGCTGCTATTTCTTTTTTTTGCCGGCGGCTTCCAAACGACTTTCCTCTCTTCGGTGGCCACGCTCCTGCAAATGCACACCGATGAAACCAATCGCGGCCGCATTATGTCGATGTTCGGTTTGATCAATCGCGGACTCGGCCCGATGGG
>CAYZJE010000067.1:0-7523 GCA_964478485.1 uncultured Syntrophobacter sp.
CCACATCGCGCAGATAGGACGCATAGGCCTTATGCAAATCGACAACTCGACCGGCGGCCCCTTCAATGGCGGCGCCGATTCTCTCCTGGCTATCGAGAAGAAAGGTTACCAGCTTCATCGCTTCATTCCTCTTGCGGCGACGACCCGGTGAGTGATCGCGCCGAGGGCCGGCGATGAACAACGGATTGTCGAACCAATTTTTAGCGGCACGGAATTCTGTAGTCGGTCGCCTCGGAGCGCCATACTGGCGCTGATGGCGAGCCAATCGCCCGGCTTGATGCCGAGGATCGACCAGCGGGCGATGATTTGTTCGACCGTAAAAACACAATCGCGCAGCGCAAATTTTTGTTCTACAGCCTCGTCGAGCGATAGCTCGACTTCAAGCGCTTCGAGATCATTTCGAGAGTTGCCGATCAGCACGGCTGGACCCAGGCAGGTGCTCGATGGAAAATTCTTGCCGAGCAAGTTGTTGTTGGTGAGGCCTTCGCGCTTGTTGATGTCGCGGGCGGTGATGTCGATCATCAGCGTCGCGCCGGCAACATGGTCCCATGCTTTCTCCGGCGCGATTCTTTTGCCGGCCTTGCCGATGACGATTGCAATGCAACCGTCGGCGTCGACTGCTTCCGAGAATTTCGGCCAGACGACGGGCGCGCCGTCAGTAACGAAAGTTTGCGGCAGCTTGTAAAAGCCGGTGGGGATTTCCGCTTGCGGTAGCGCGTCAATAACTCTTGCTCGGTCGGAAAAGCCGATGACAAAACTTTTCTCTGGATTTTGCACTGGCGGCAAAAGGCGGATTTCGTTCATGTCGTAGGCGATCTTTTCGCCGGCGGGGCCGCGTAGATCGCTCACGCCGCTTCGGCGCACGAATGCGACCACTTCGTCCAATGATTTTCTCGCCGCCTCGCCGAGGTTGAGGAACGCCGCGATGGTTTGGGGAAAATAATAGGCTGCCAGCTCATAGGCATTGGCCGCATGGCCCTGCGTCTGTGTGAGATAAGCGGCGTAGGCGAAGGTTAAATCGAACAGCTTGCCATCGATCTCGCCGAAGATTCTGGTTTGATCCGGCGGTGAGCTTTCCAATAGTCCGAGATAAAGTTTCATCAATGTAGCCCTTACGAATGAAGTGAAAAAGTAACTTTCGTCTATCACGGACCGCGAGGGATTTCACGTCCGATAGCACAGAAGGTCAAAGGGTACGGACGATACTTACTTGCTCAGTAGCTCTTGGTCGAGTTCTTTGAATTTTTGAAATTCGGGATCTTTGTGAATGAGGGTTGCTTCACGATTGATAGCGGTGGCGGCGATCCAACTGTCGGCGACCGAAAGTCCTCCCTGGGACTTTACGTAGGCTGAAGCTTCGAGAATTCGAGGCTCACAGGTGACCCACTCGATCGCCAACGAGTCTAACAACCGAAGCGCTTCTCGCGCCTGATGCTCGCCTTCATCGCGCCAAATCAGATAAAGAATCTCCATCCTGGTCATGAACGAAACTAAGAGTCGGCATTGTCTCCGCGCGGCTTGTTGAAGGAGCTTTTCAACCCGATCCGCACCCGGTTCGTCAACGCGCAATGCGAGTAGCGCCGATGTGTCTAAAACGTAGAGATTCTTAACGGCCATTCTCTCTGCGGCGGTCCCGCTGTCGTTCTTTCAAAAGACGCTGAACCTGGCCTTTCGGACCGGAACCTCTAAAGGCGTTAATCGGATCGGCCGGTATGGGAATGATTCTCGCGGTATTTCCTTCAATGGCCCACTCCAAAGTCGTGTTGGGGCGGATATGGAGTTTCTTTCTGACTTCTGACGGAACTGAGACCTGGCCTCGTTTTGTGACCTTTGTACGCATGGTCCAAAGTCTACAAGATGGTCGGGCAGGGCACAAGCCAGATTGGGTCAACTACTTGCCAGGTTTATGACCGGCTTGGACCATTCAATTTGGTTTTATCGATTTGCGCTGAACTCTGGATTCGGTTGATGCCAGGTTGCTGGCATAGCTGCTTGTGCAAACGGTCGTGTAGCCGGGGCTCGCCTTTGATTACTTTTGTTTCAGCGCTTCTTTGGCGGCATAGTAACCCGGCAGCCCGGTAACCCCACCACCCGGATGTGTGCCCGAGCCGCAGAGAAAAAGTTTGTCGATGGGCGTGTGGTAGCGCGCCCAGCCGGGCAGCGGGCGCATGAAGAAGATCTGATCCAATGCTAACTCGGCATGATACATGTGGCCTTCGGTCAAACCGTAGATCTGTTCGAGATCGAGCGGTGTCAGCACTTGGCGGTGCAGGATCGAGTTTTTGAAGCCGGGCGCGTAGTCTTCAATTAAGTTCACGACCGTATCGCCGAGCGCATCGCGCTGTTTGCTCCAGTTGCTTTCCCGCAAGTGATAGGGCGCCGACTGCATCCAGACCGACATGACATGCTTGCCGGCGGGCGCGAGCGTCGGATCGGCGATCGACGGAATCGTGATTTCCAGAAACGGTCGTTGGGAAAATCGGCCGTACTTGGCGTCATCGGCGGCCCGTTCCAAGTACTCGATGGTCGGCCCGATCTGGGTGATGCCGCCAAGCGCCGCCGCTTGCGGCGTGGACGATTTGAAGTTCGGCAGGGCATCGAGCGCGAGATTTACTTTCGCCACCGTGCCCCGGCAGCGAATGTTCTTGACCTGAAGCAAAAAGTGCGGATCGACGTAGGTCGGTTCGACCAGCTTTAGAAAAGTGTTTTTGACGTCGGCGCTGGATATGACGATGTCGCTCGAAAACTCTATTCCATTGGCAAGCACGACGCCGGTGGCCGCGCCATTTTTCGTCGTGACCGTGACAACTTCGGCGTCGGTGCGAATCTCCGCGCCATGTTGCTGGGCGGTGAGCGAGAGCGCGTGGGGAATGCGCTTGATGCCGCCCTGGACAAAGCCAGCGGCGCGAAACGCGCCGGCGGCGGCGCCAATTTGATGATGCAAAAAGTTGTACGCGGTGCCTTGCTGGTGCGGACCGACGAAGGACGCAAGCATGCTGCTCGCGGCGATGGCGGCTTTGAGCGTTTCGCTTTCGAACCATTCACCCAGCAGATCGGCCATGCTCATCGGCAGGATGCGCAAAAACTCGTACATCTCCTTTTTGCCCAGGCGGTGAAATTTCCAAGCGGCCTTGACGAGCTCCATCGGCTGGAATTCTCCGGGCGTAGCTCGATTGGGAAGGGGTAAGGCATAAAGGGTAAGGAGAAAGTTGGACAGCCGTTTTGTCAGCGCGCAAAACTCGGCGAACTTCTCTGCGTCGCGCGTTGAATGGCGGCTGATTTCTTCTTTCGCTCGATTTGGATCGCGCGGAATCAAAAGTGAGTTGCCATCGAGACTCGGCGCGAAGAGCAGCGGATCGAGAGGAAGAAATTCCAGACCATGCTTTTGGAGATTGAGATCAGAAACGATGGCAGGCGCAAACGCGCCGGCAAGGTGAGCGCAGGTGGCGTACTTAAAACCCGCCAAGATTTCTTCGCTGGCGGCGCTGCCGCCGATCACCGGGCGGCGCTCCAAGACCAGGACTTTTTTACCGGCTTTGGCCAGATAGGCCGCCGTGACCAGGCCATTGTGGCCGGCGCCGATGACGATTGCGTGGTATTTATTCATCGCGGTGAAGAGCTGAAAATGATTTCGGCAGTTACCATGTCAGACATTCGAGAAGCTGTCGAGTGGTGCAATTCATGGCTGAAACCGTTCCTGTAAATCCGCCGGCAAGAGCGGGCAGGCGGCAACCGGCGGGGTGAAGAGCTTTAGCCGCAGCCGCGCGACCAGATCATAGCAGCCGTCGAGAAGCTTTCGCGGCAAACATGCCGCCACGACGCCGATTAGCCGCCAAACTCCGCCGAGCCGCTGGAGGACCTCGACGACCGCCGCCGAACGGACGAGCAAACGGCCAGCGCCGGTCTGGACCACGACGCTGTCGGGGAGCCCGGCGCGTTGGTTGAGCGGGACGGACGAACCGAAGCGCTCGCCCTGGAGCGGCGAGAATAAAATGTTGGCGCCGCGGCGATCCTCGGCGAGGATGAATCGGACAAAGCCATGGCAGAGGCCGCAGTGGCCGTCGTAGAAGACCGTCGCCCGTTGGCCCACCGATTTCGGCGCGATCCACGCCGGATCGAAGGTGAAGCCGTGGAGCAGCAACATGCCGAGTGTGAGATCGGCAAAATCGATAAGCGTGATGAGTCCCAGGTGCATTATGACCATCAGCAGCCAGAGCCACGGCCGCAGGCGGCGAAAGAGCGCGAGGGGCGCGTAAAGTGATTCCAAGCCGAGCCCGCCCCAAGTGGCGAGCCGCAAAAAGACCGGCGGCAATGCCAGAAAGATTTCACGGAGCAAGGTTGGCCGCGCCAACGGATTGTCCAAGACACGCGATAGCGCCGAACCGTCGACCCAGGACGGGCTGATCAGTTTCGTGTAGCCGCTGTAGCTGTAGCTAAGCGCCATGACGATCCAGGCGGCGTGGTAAATTGCCTGCGGCATCTGCCAGTTGCCGCGCGGATCGAGGCGGTTACGCGCCGCCATCGAACCAAAAGGCGCCTTGGGCAAACAAACATGGGCTAAAAGCATCCAGCCGACGAAGGGCAGAGATGGGTTTGCCGTCAAGGGATTGCGCCCGAACAGGCAGGCGAGCACATACCATTGGAGGATCGCGGCGGCACGATCCCAAGCGCCGAGAGCGAAAAAAATGCTGGCCGATGACGCGATGACTAACAACGCGGTGACTAACCACGGCGCGTCGGACCAAGCGAGAATGTTTGGAAACAGATAGAGCAGAGGGCTGGCGGCACCGTTGGCCAACACGCCGCGATTGGAAAATAGTTCGCCGCCCCAAGGAATCAAGGCGACGAAATGGCAGAAAAGATATAGACCGAACAGCGCGCGAAAGAGACTGTACTGGCCGCCGGTCCAGTCGCTACTTCTGCCGTTGGTCGATCTGATGGACAATCCGTTGCTTAGCGGCATGGCGGCGCCAAAAATTTCGGCAGCAAAGCGAGATCGCTGCCGGGACGCGGTTCGAAGCGAATGCGAACGCGGCCTGCGACGCTATTCGGATCGATGGCCAATTCTCGCAGCAACGGCGCATCGCCGCAGAGCGCGTAGCGCGCCACGGCGTCGAACATCGGTTTGCCGTTGGGATCGCTGACGAGCACCGGACCGTAGGCGAGCACGGCGCCATAAACGTTGCGCCGGTTGTACGGGCCGCGCAGGCGAGCGTAGACTTCGGGAGTGAGTTCGAGCGAATTCGCCTTGCCTGCGCGGTCGTCCCATTCCACGAAAAAACGAGTTGAAAAAGTTTCCAATCCTTTGACCGCGGAGAAAACTTTCGGCGCGGGCGATGCGCCGGTCGCCGCGGCGATGGCTTTGAGCGGCGGCAGATTCGCCAGATCGCCGGCCATTTGGGCGAGGCCGAGGATTACGAGTCCGATTGCCGCGAGATTTTTCATGTCTTCACTGTCTGATTCACATCGACGCCGAGGAGCATTTCGCCGAGCCTTGATTCGCTCTCGGCGAAGCCGCAGCGGAGATTCCACTCTTTCGGATTGCGAAATGTGCCGAACAGCATGTCCCACAAGGGCAAGTCGCCGAAATTATAATAGTGAAGCCCTTCTTGGTGATGCACGCAGTGGCTCTCGGGGCGTTGGATGACGAAGCCGAGCCAGTGGGGCGTCGGCACGTTCCAGTGGTAAAAAAGTTCGGCGACGGCGGAGAGCAGCACCGCCTGGGATGCCGCCACCGGGCCGAGACCGACGACGAGATAGAGAATTACGCTGGAGAGAATTCCATTCGCTATGAGCTCGAAGGGATGTTTGTAAAAGCTCGTGATCACTTCGATGCGCTGCGGACTGTGATGGACTTGGTGTAGCCAGCGCCAGAGAAACGGCGAGCGATGACGCCAGAAATGCCACCAATAGTAGACGAAGGTGATTGCCAAGTAGCCGATGAGCGCGCCGCCGGCGATTCCGAGACTGTCCGCGGACCATGGCCGGTGGCGCGCCAGCCAGTCGTCCCAGAGAAAGCCCGCCAGATAGACGCTGCCGACCTGGCAGCCATTCAGAAGCAGCGCGCGTGCCCACCAGCCATTCACTCGCGGCCAGTTGCGGCCCGGATGCACCCGTTCGGCGATGAGCATGAGAACGCCGATACCGATGACCAAGCGCGGGATGGTGATATTAAGGCCCGCGAGCACGAAGAGAATAGTTGATTCGGGCGCGGTCAATTTAGCACCTCACGAGAGGCGATGACTCTCGGATTCGGATATTCCTCCCGCAAAGGCGCAAAGTGACGGGCGGTGCCCGTCATACCGAGCCGATGCGAGGGATCTGAAATAGATTTCTCCCTCTGGTCGAAATGACAATTTGCTCTTACCTTTGCGCCTTTGCGCCTTTGCGGGAGATAATCCTATTTCTTCTTTTGCGTTTTTTACGTCCCGATCGCCCTGAGCCGTGTCGAAGGGTGCGGCTAATTCTCCGAATCCTAAATTCTTGGCCACTGTAGATCTTTGAGTATTTCCAGCGCCGCCAGTCTTCCCGACGCGGCCATGACGCCGCCGCCGGGGTGAGTGCAGGCGCCGCACATGTAGAGGTTTTTGATCGGCGTGCGATATTTCGCCCAGCCCGCTACCGGGCGCAGAAAGAAAAGTTGATCGAGGGTCAGTTCGCCTTGAAAGATATTTCCTTCGGTAAGACCAAACTCTTGTTCAATATCCCACGGCGTGACCACTTGGCGGTGCAGAATGATGTCTTTTATGTTCGGCGCGTATTCACTCAGCGTGTCGATGACGGTGTCGCCGAGGGCTTCGCGTTTCTCCGGCCAAGTGCCGCTCTTCAAGTGATACGGCGCGTATTGGACGAAGATCGACATGACATGTTTTCCCGGCGGGGCCATGGATGGATCGAGCATCGATGGCAGAATGACGTCCATATAGGGCCGGCGCGAAAAGTCGCCGTACTTGGCATCGTCGTAGGCGCGCTCGATATAGTCCAAACTCGGGCTGATCGAGATCGCGCCGCCGAGGTGCAGGCCGTGGCCAGGCATGGCGGTGAAATTCGGCAACGCGTCGAGGGATAAATTGACCTTCGCCGAGGAGCCGCGGATTTTGAAATCCTTTATCTGCTTTGAAAACTCCTGATCGAGGTGCTGGCTGTCGACCATTTTCAAAAATGTCCGCTTGGGATCGACTCCTGAAACGACGACTTTGGCGTGAATTTCCTCGCCCGATTGCAGAACAACGCCATAGGCCCGGTGGTTTTTTATCAACACCTGGTCGACTGGCGCTTGGGTTCTTATCTCCGCGCCATGGTGGCGCGCCGCCTCGGCGATCACCCGGCTGATCGAGCCGGTGCCGCCGCGGGGAAAACCCCAGGAACGAAACGCGCCGTCAAGCTCGCCCATGTAATGGTGCAAAAGCACATAGGCTGTGCCGGGCGATCTCGGTCCCATGAAGGTGCCGATAATGCCGCTGGCGGACATGGTCGCTTTGAGCACGTCGGTGTCGAACCACTCATCGAGAAAATCGGCGGAG
>CAYZJE010000068.1:0-24446 GCA_964478485.1 uncultured Syntrophobacter sp.
CAAATTGCCTACACGGATGATTCGTTACGCGTTTCGCCTACGCTTGACATCAGATGTCGATTTAATTCCCGTTAATTCCCGGCACATGTCGCGGAACTTACCCGAGATGCAGGGGACGGCGGATCAGCAAACCGAGTGCAAACACCGATCTTTACGTTAGCACCGTGATTCAACTGTTTTGATCACATAAACGGAATAGCGCTTACGGGTGGTTTTGTCGTAGAGATATGACAAGACCCTCAGGAAAGGAGCCATTCATGTGGAGAGATTTGCCGGAGCGGATTTACACAAACGAGTAACGCATCAGCAGCGTAGTATTGAACTGATTGTATTCTCATACAATCCAATCCTAGTATCCCGAAACCGTGCAAGTTTTTTAGCGGACTGCTGTTGTCTTAGTCACGTGACAATTATTCGCGTGTCAGCGACCACACAGCGAATTTCATCGCGCTGACGAGCCGCTCCACAGTTTGTCCATAAACCCGCTCTTTTCCATTTCGTCCAAGTAACGGCGGTCGTACAGTTCCTGCGCTTTGAACTTCTTTGCCCGCGCATCGGTGGGCGCGATGTCGTCGAGGATCGCTTGGACCGCTTCAAGCCTCAACTCCATGCGCGGTTCGAGCGCTTTAATTTCCGCGTTGTAGGCTTGCTCGAGCACCTTGCGGTCTTCGATGCGCAGGTACTTGCTCAAGACTTTGATGACAATTTCCTTATCGGTGTGGAGAATTTTCGCGGCTTCCGCCATCGCCCGCATGAAGCGGCTGAGCAGAGGTGAACTCTGCGCGATGAACGAGCGGCGCGTAATAAACGACACCGCCACCTGCGCGATGCGCAGGTCGGGGCCGTAAACAATGTAATTATAGCCTTGAGAGATCGCGCGCGCGTCCCAGGGCGCCGACATGGTGCCGGCATCGATGGCGCCGGAGAGCAGTGCGGCGAGCATTTCCGGCGCGCCGCCGGTCTGGATCATCGAATAGTCCCGTCCGGCTTCCATGCCGCGCCGCTTGAAGACTTGCACGGCGAAGTAATGAGTGGTCGCGCCGATGCGCGTGACACCGATCTTTTTGCCGCGCAAATCTTCCAGCCGCTTGATCTCCGGCTTGGCCAGAATGCTCTGGGTCAAATGGTTCTTGATGCCCGCGATGAACACCAAATCGGCGTTGCCACCCACCACCGTGCGCACCAGACCGACGCCGCCGTCGATCAAGAGTTGCGCGTCGCCGCCCAACATCGCCGCCGTCGCCAGCGGTGAAGTACCGATGTAGACCAGCGGAAATTCTAAATTGTACTTGCGAAAGATGCCGGTCTCCTCGGCGATCCACGGCATCGACTGCGACATCACCCGCGCCGATTGGACACCGACGAGACGCTCGGCTGCCCAGCTCCAAGTCACGCTAACAAGCAAGACGATCGACAGTAACCAACCCTGCAGCAGCTTCGTCGTCATGGTGACTCCTTTCCGACAGCGCCAAGTAACCGGTTCCAAAACCGCCGGCGCTTTTGACGCAATTTTCTCGTCAGCTCCGCCGCCGTCAACCGATACTTAAACGCCTTGCGTCCACCGATGAACAATACCGGCACTTGGTCGCCGAACTGTTCCCGTAACTCCGACGAGCTGTCGACGTCGATCTCGTCAACTTCTAATGACAGATTCGCCGCGACTTTTTCGACAACGCCTTTCATGTCGTCGCACAGGCAACAGTCCTTGCGCGTATAGAGCACCAGCTTAGGCGTCATTTCGTCGCGGGTACCTTGGCGGGTTCCTTGGGCTCTTCTTTTTTCTCAGCGTCGCCCAGGGTAAGGATGCTCTTGGGGATGCCGAGCACGCTCCAAAACATCTCGGATAGAGTTCCCAATGGCATCGGCGTGATGGCGGGCTCTTCGATGCGCCCCTTGATGTTAAAACTCGCGACCAGGAAGGAATTCATGATGGCGGCGACGCCCCGGCCTAAAATCGGCACTTGATTGAACGCCGATTCGATGCCGGCGAAGGGCCGCACGGCCACCACCAGATCGATCTCATCGTTCGGCACATCGATCTTGCCGGCGCCGGTCATGCGCAAGTCGCTGCTGTCGACGACTAAATTCTCCGTCGCGTAAATGCCTTTGGTCACCTTGAAGTCGGCAGTGATGGCGCGAAAACGAATCCCCTGTTTGGTGAGATCGGGCATCTGCAAGGTAAACCAACGCGACAGATCGAGCAGATTGAGAATCTGCACGACGATGCGCATCCGGTTGATGGTGCCATCCTCGATGCGCAAATTGAACGCGCCGTTTAAGTTTTGCTTTCGTTCCGGGTCGTTTTTGCCGGTGGTCTCGAGATTGCCGGTGAGATTTACCCGCCCGGTCATCTCGGTGTTGGTGATATTGAACCAGCGCAGAAACGCTTCCACCGGCACGGCTTGGATCTTCGGCGCCGCGACGATGCCGAGGCTATCCAACCGGTCATTGATGGTCGTGACGCCGACGATGGTGCCGCCGGACGAGCGCGCCGCCAAATTGTGCAAGCGCCAAACCCGCCGATCGATGGTTACATCGGTTTTAAGCTCGCCGAATTCAAAATTCTTGATCCGCCCCTTGGCGAGCGCGATTTTCCCCTCGGCCTGCAAGTTGGCGTAGAACTCGCCCAGATCCGGATCGATCTGGGAAATCAGATAAGTCACGTCCAAGTTAGGCGCGGCGAAATCGAATAGCAATTGCGGCTTCTCGTTAAATCGCCAGCGACCGTTGGCGCTAGCGGGGAACCCGGCCATGATCGCCTTGAGATTCTGAAAATCCACGCCCTTCTCATCGATGGCGACCTTGCCGTTGAGCTCGCGCAGCGGCTGGAGTAACGGGAAGAGGGCAACTTGCACGTTGACGAGTTCCAAGTTGCCGGTAAATTTACGCCGCTCCTTGTGGCCGAAAGAGCCGCTGTAGCGCACCCCACCGCGAATCACGCCGGGGTCCTGCGGCGTGCCGCTGTCGAGCAAGAGACTGGTGATCACGCCGGCCTTCATGCCGGGCGATTCCAGCGCCAGATCGAAAACTCCCTCGTCGCCGGCGTAATTTTTCAAAGCCAACTGAATCTGCACCGGCGCGCCGCTCAGTTGGGCGTGCAGGTTTTCGCCCTTGAGATCCTTCGGGGTAAAGGCGATCTCGCCTTTGAGATCGCTTAGGGAGTAACCTTCATAGCGTGCCCGGGCATTGTCCAAGAGAAGCTTGCCGCTAAATTCGATCGGCGCGTTGGCGCCATGCTTGAGCGCAAAATCGATATGGCTACGGCCGGCCAGTTCCTGAACCGATGCGGCGAACTTCGCCGCCGGCTTCGACACAAGCCCAGCGCGCATCTGCGCGCGCAGTTCGGCCAAATTAACATCGCCGCGCGCTTGTACCTCTAGATTGCCGGCGGCCGACGAATTTAAATCGTAGCGGCCGTCGACATCGGCAAGGTTTGAGTCGCCGTAGCTGCCTCGAAGATTTTGCAGGCTCAATACGCCGTCGGCCAAACTGATGTGGCACTGCGCGGCGCGCAGCGGCAGAGCCCCGTCGATGATCGAGTTCGAAACTACATCGCGCAGCTCGGCTTCGAACCAAAGCTGCTTGCCAGGTCCGCTTTGCGCCAAGCGCCGAAGTCCGGTGAGACTGGCGTCGATGCCAGCCTTTTTAACTTCGAGCTGACCAGCTTGGATCGAGTTGATGGTTCTTTCCAATTGCGGCGACTCGAAGATCTTAAACGGAAAATATTTTCGCAGCGCCGGCAGCGGCGCGCTGAACGCGGCTAGATTCAAGCGGACATGGGGATCGTTACTGTCGAGCGCGCTGACCGCACCGTGAAGCGAAAATTTGACCTCGTTGGCGCGAAAGTCGGCGCGCGCCACTTGCAAACTCTGCCGGCTCCATTCGGCTTCGAAACTGCCCTTGCCGTCGACTCTGGTGAGCGGCGCGAGAAATAGCTCAGGCGCATCGACGGCGAGCTGCTTGAAATCGACATCGCCTTTGAGCCGGAGCTGCTGCGCCGGAATGCCATCGACGTGAATCCGTTGGGCCAGCTGGCCAGACATCGAATGGATCGGCACGCGGCCGCCGAGATAGTCTTTCACCAGCGTCGCTGGAAAATTCACCAGTTCGATATCCGCGTTCCAACGCGCTTCGTGGATCTCCATGGTTTCCTTGGGAAACAGCAAACGGCCATTCGACTTCAGATTCACCTTGGCGCTGCCCCTGATTAGCTCGCCTTTGAGATCGAACTGCAAAGCCGCGCCGGTAGGATCCGCTACCGGTCGCGTCAAGAGATCCTTCATGAAGTTGCGCAGACGCTCACCGCGTACCCGTTCGAGAGTGACGTTGGCATTGACCAAACGCCAGTCGCCAATGGCGCCGTTCGTCCATTGGTCCGTGAAATCGATGACGCCGTTTTGCACCTTGATCGAGCGAAGATCCAGACTGAACTGGTTCTCTTGCCGTTTTAGAAAAGGCAGATTGAGCAGCCGGTCGAGCAATGGCACACGGCCATCTTTATCGCGCACGAACACCGCCATCGGTTTCTGCAAGCGGATCTCGTAGAAAACGACTTGCCGATTGAGCAGTGGCGTCAATGCCACCCGCGCGGTGATTCTTTCCGCCGTGATGGCAGGTTTCGCCGCGCCCGGCTCCGACAAACCCAATTGGCCGAATGTCACGCCGGTGATCCAGCCGATTTCCAAATCGGCTTCGCCGAGCTGGACCTTGAGTTCGGTTTGCCGCTCTATCTCATCGATCAAGAAGTGGCGGAATTCGCCGGTACGCATCAGATGATAAAACGCCAAACTCGAAACGATAAAGAAAAGCACCAAGGTAACGCTAATGAAGCCGATAAATTTGAGAGCTTTTCTCATGGACAATTGTGGATCGCTGAAACTCGTTGTCGTCCGCCGGCGGCGGGAAGATTCGGTTGTCTAGCAACGCCAATGCTAATGGAACTACCGGTGTCCCGCAAGAGACTGAGCGAGCCGATATCGTTGTCTTCTGGCAGGAAAAGCTATTGGCGAGAATCCTGGCAGAATTTTCCCCTTATTCTTCCTTGACAGCCTGGGGTGAACTTGTTAGATAGTACGAACTTTTTAGCCAATGGGATTTCCTCGGGGGGGAGCATTTATGTTGGACAGAGAAGAGGAGCTGCTCAATAGCAAGCAAGTCGCCGTAATTCTGGACATGAGCCCCGACACGGTCAATGAATTTGCCCGCAAAAACATCCTGCCCGCCTTCAAAAAAGGCAAGCAATGGCGTTTTCGCAAACGTGACATCTCGGTGTTTTATAAGAAACAACCGAAGGACATTCGCGACGCTTGACAGCGAGGCCGATTGGGGTGGGGAAAATGGCGGACGTCGAGGCACATGAAAGCAAACTCTACTCGGAGTTCGCGCCGCTCTACGATCGGATTTTTGGCAAAATATTCTACAACCGGCTCGAACGAGTCATCGATGATTTGGACATTCCACCGGGTGCGCAGGTTCTCGAAGTCGGCGCCGGCACCGGCACGTCTTTTCCAGCCTATCCAAACCATTGCAATGTGACCGGGGTCGATCTGGCGCCGGACATGTTGGCGCGGGCACGGCAAAAAATTGAAGACAACGGCTGGGATCATCTCAAAGTTATCGAGATGAATGCCCTCGATCTAAAATTTCCCGACAACAGTTTCGACTTCGTCATGGCGTTTCACGTCGTCACCGTGGTTCCCGACCCGGTACGCATGATCGCCGAAGCCAAACGGGTGTGCAAACCGACCGGCAAAATCGCCATTGTCAATCACTTCACCAGCGATGTCCCGGTGCTCGGCAGCCTGACCAGATCGATGGATCCGCTCACGCGTTGGTTGGGTTGGCGCACTGATCTCCAGCTCAAACCTTTCATTGCCGCTACCGGGCTCACCGTCGAGAAGGTTTATAAAATCAACAAAACTTCCCTCTACACCGTCGTTCTCGCCAGGAAAGAAACCAACGGCTACCACCCCGCTCGCGAGCTTTAACTTAGGGGCGATCTAAACAACCCTCGCCTTGATTGGCGAGGGATTTCAAATACGGAGAAATTCTCAGCAGTTTAGCGCGGTAAATCTTTCGGATCCTTCTTGTCGTCTTTCTTGGCTTCACTGTTGGCGTCCTCGTCGTTGCCCTCGGTAACGCCTTTTTTGAAATCGCGAATCGCTTTGCCCAGCCCACTACCGATTTGCGGCAGCTTGCTCGGTCCAAATATAACCAAGGCGATGACTAAAATGACCATCAGTTCCGGCACACCAAGTCCAAACATGGTTCCTCCTAGGCTTAGCGCTTCACGGCGAAGAATACCGCGTTATCGCCGCGTTGCACAAGCAAAAGAATCCGATCGCCGCGCCGTCCCAAGCGCGTCGCCCGTTCGAACTCTTTCACGTTACTGATCGGCCGCTGGTTAACCTCGCGAATTACGTCGGCCGGTTCGATTCCCACTTGATCGGCCGGGCTGCCTGGCTGGACTTCGACAACCAGGACGCCCTTCGCCGAAGCGAGCCCTAGACGGCGCGCCGCTTCGGGCGTGATGCGCTGCACGCGGAGGCCAAGTTCGGCATCTTTAGCCTCGGCCTGCTGGTTAGCGTCACTCTCATCGGCTAATTCGCCGATCCTGATGCTGACCAATTGTTCTTTTTTCTCGCGAAAGATTTTTAGGGTCACCTTCTGGCCGGGCGCTATGTCGGCGATCACGCCGGGAAACTCATGGCTTTTCGGCACCGGTTTGCCGTTGAACTCGACAATAATATCGCCAATTTTAACCCCTGCCTCGGCGGCCGGGCTCTTGTCGGCGACTTCGGTGACCAACGCGGTCTCAGCAGGATTGCGCGCGAGTCCCAATGACGAGGCCAAGGTCGCCGTGACATCTTGCGCCCGCACGCCAAGCCAACCGCGCACTACCCGGCCGTTCTTGCGCAGCTGGTCGACAACTTTTTTTGCCAGGTCGACGGGAATCGCGAAGCCAATGCCGACGTTGCCACCCGACTGGCTGAAGATGGCGCTGTTGACACCGATGACTTCGCCGTCGGCGTTGATCAGCGGCCCGCCGCTGTTGCCGGGATTTATCGACGCGTCGGTTTGAATGAAATTGTCGTAGGGGCCGGCGCCGATAACGCGTCCTTTGGCACTGACAATACCGGCGGTAACGGTGTGCTCCAAGCCGAACGGGTTGCCGATCGCCATCACCCAGTCGCCAACATCGAGTTGGCCAGAGGTTCCCAACCGGGCGAAGGACAGATTACCGCCCGATCGCCTGATTTTGATCAGCGCCAAATCGGTGCGATCGTCCTTGCCGATCAGTCGCGCCTCGTATTCAGTTTGATCGGCCAACCGGACTTTGATCGTGTCCGCGTTGCGCACCACGTGATAGTTGGTCAGAATTTCGCCGTCCTTGCTGATCAGGATGCCGGAGCCGAGACTACGCTGGCTGTTTTCCTTGGGCGGCGCTTCGCCGAAAAACCGGTTGAAAAAATCTTCGATGGGATCGTTGGAGCCGCCACGTCCCGCGCGATGTGACGAAGTTGAAATATTGACCACCACGGGCATGGTTTTTTTGGCGATCGCGGCAAAGGACGGCGGCCGGTTGCCGTCCAAGGCGCCAAGGGTCGCCGCATCGAGTGGTCTCGACGGCCCGAGCATCAAGAGCAAGCCGAGGAAAATTTCTAATATCAAGCCGGCCAATGGCCGCGCTGATGGTTTGCCAGATTTCATCGGCGTTGTTTGTTGTCCTCCATGTGACAAATACACACTAGCAAATTTTCCACCGAGAGTGAAAGACGGCCAACATCGTCCAAGACATTTGCAAATAGCCCGTACTGTCGTTATGAAGTAACGACCTTTTTATGAAAGCCAAGACATGAAACCGGCACCGATCGATTACGATACCGTCCGCGAGATGTTGCGCACGGCGACACCGGACCGCGTGCTACGATTTATCGGCAAGAGCCATCCTGCCGATATTGCCTTGCTGTTCAAAGGATTGGAGCCGGCGGAGGTGCGCCAGCTATTCGACGTGCTCTTTTCATCCCGGCGCGCCGCCAAAACACTCAAAGAACTGCCGCCGGAGCTACTGCCGGACATTCTCGCCTTGATCGACGACGAAAAAGTCGGCCGCTTGATCGTCCGCGCCGACCCCGACGACGCCGTGACTTTTATCGACAGCCTGCCCGATGAACGCCGCGAGCGAGTCCTGGGCCTGTTGGATCCCGAGCGCCAGGCCGCGGTGCGGGAATTGATCAATTATCCCGAAGGCACCGTGGGCCGGCTGATGACGACCGACTTCATGGCCCTGTCGCCAGACACCACGGCCCAAGGCGCCATCGACAAGATTCGCGAACGTGGAGAACTGGAATCTTTTTTCTATCTCTACGTCGTCGACGATACTGGCAAGCTGATCGGTGTCGTACCGATCAGAAATTTGGTCATCGCACCCCCCGGTCGCACACTAAACGAGATGATGATCGCCGATCCGATCAAGGCGGATGTCTTCATGGATCAAGAAGAGGCGGCCCGAATCGTCGCGAAATATGAGCTGCTGGCGCTGCCGATCGTCGACGAAGGCGGACACTTGGAAGGCATCATCACCGTCGACGATGTCATCGATATCATCAAGGAAGAAAGCACCGAGGACATGTACAAGATGGTCGGCTTGGCCGAAGAAGACCGCGTCTTCACGCCAGTGGCGCGCTCGGTCAAGATGCGTCTGCCTTGGACCCTCGTCAACCTGCTGACCGCCACCCTCGCCGCATCCGTCGTCGGCCTGTTCGAACACACCTTGCAAGACATCATCGCCCTGGTGACGTTCATGCCGGTGGTCGCCGGTGTCGGCGGCAACGGCGCGACTCAAACCGCCACAGTGATCATCCGCGCCATCGCCCTGGGCGAGCTGGAATTTTCCTCGGCGTGGAAAGCGATCGTCAAGCAAGTCATGGTCAATATCTTCATCGCCCTCGCCGCCGGCGCGCTCATCGCCGTCGCCGCCGCGCTATGGAAAGGCAATGCTTATTTAGGACTCGTGCTCGCCGGCGCGATGATTTTCAATTTGGGATTAATGGCGGGTTTCGCCGGCGCGGTGATTCCGCTGCTGTTAAAGGCGCTCAAGTTCGATCCCGCGCTCGGCTCCGGCATCATCGTCACCGGACTCACTGACGCTTTTGGCTTTCTATCTTTTCTCGGCCTGGCGACGATCTTTCGTAGTTATCTGGTCTAAACCGCCTTCTCGGCGATTACGGCGGTCGGTTTGGCCGACTTTTGCAGCAAGAACAGCAAGCCGCCAATCAAGCTGTCGAGCGCCACGATCAGAAAAAGCAAAAGACCGAACGCGATCGCTGTTTCCGTGCCGATGCCGATAACGGCGAGCAAATAGATGTAACCCCCTTCGCGCAGCCCGAGCCCGTTCAAGCTCACTGGAATCGCGGCAAAAGTTCCCACCAACGGATAAACGATGAGACAAAACGTAAACGGCAAGTCCAAACCCAGCGCGCGTCCCATCACGACGTGCATCCAGGTTTGAATCAGGTGGACCACGAGTGACAGTAAAGCGGCCGCGGCCAAGGCGCGCCATTGCATCCGGTAGCTGCGCAACAATAACCTCACCTTGACGACGATCGGATGGCCGTCCTCGGGCAACAAGCGTCTCAATAAGGGCACCAGCAAAACCGCGATGACAAATCCTGACGCCAACAAGAAGGTGACCATGCGAACCGTATGCGGCACCGCGTACTGTGGATACAGCAACAGGCCCGCTGCGCCGAGCCAGACCAACACGACCATGCCGATCGCCCGGTCCATCAACACCGACATCGCGGCGTGCATGGTCGGCACCGCGCGCCCCTTAGCGTGGGCTGCTTCGTCGCGCACGAGATAATAAACTCGGCTGACGTCGCCGCCCACTGTGCCCGGCGCGAACAGGTTGAAGAACATGCCGATCAAGTAATATTTGAGTAAATCCTTAAACGGCGTCGCAATGCCGAGAGGACGGGCGACCATCGTCCAACGCACCGCGCTCAACACTTGCGCGAAGAGATAGACCGTCAGCGCCAGCGCGATCCAGGAATAATTCGCCGAAGCAAAGGTTTGCAAAAAACGCTCCGGATGCACGCGCGAAAGAAAATAGGCGAGCAGTCCGGCGCTGACGAGCAGCTTGAGCAAAAAAATGATGACGGGCTTGGCTTTCTTCATTTATCTAGCGACGGTTGGATGAGGACCTGTCCCTCATCCGTGCTGAGGCCATCGACGAGCACACGGCGTCCACTGACGTGCAGCCGCCCCTCGGCGTAAAGCTGAATTGCGCGGGGATAAATCCGGTGTTCCTGCTCGAGAATGCGCGCCGCAAGGGTTTCCTCCGTGTCGTCGGCAAAAACCGGCACCACCGCTTGAATGATGATCGGCCCTTCGTCGCATTCTTCGTTGACAAAATGCACCGTGCAGCCGGCGAAGCGAACTCCATGCTCGACCGCCTTCTGCTGCACGTGCAATCCGGGAAACGCTGGCAGCAAGGCCGGGTGAATATTCATGATGCGGTTGGAATAAGCTTTGATAAAGACCGGCGAGAGCAAGCGCATGAAGCCGGCGAGCACGACGAGTTCAACGCCGCGCCCATGCAACAGGTCGGCCACCGCTTGATCGTACGCCTCACGGCTCGGATAAGCTTTGTGGTCCAAGCATTCAGTCGCAATGCCATGCTTCTTGGCGCGCGCCAAACCGAAGGCATCCGCTTTGTTGCTCAGGACCAATTCGATCTTGGCGTCGAGCTTCTTCGCTTCGATGGCGTCGATGATTGACTGCAAATTGGTCCCGCCGCCGGATATCAACACGCCGATGGAAATTTGCTGCGCCATAGACTCCTCTAGGATCGAATCGCCGCGCCCCGCGCGCCGTTGTGGATCGCGCCGATGATGAATGATTTTTCCCCCGCGCCGCGGAGCGCCCGAACCACCCCGTCCGCCTGCTTCTTGCCGACGATCACGATCAGACCGAGCCCGTTATTGAAGGTTGAATCCATCTCGACCTGAGCGACGCCGCCGATTTTTTGAATGAGATCGAATATCCCAGGCACCGGCCAGCTCTGTCGCTCGATCACCGCGCGGCGCCCCGGGGGCAGCACCCGTGGGAGGTTTCCGGTAATACCGCCGCCGGTGATATGGGCCGCGCCTTTGATGGCAAACTCAGAGAACAGCTTGGCCGTGATCTTGGCGTAAATGCGTGTCGGTTCGAGCAGCTCCTCGCCCAGAGTTCGGCCCAACTCAGGGATGCGTTGGCGCAATTTCAAACGCCCGCGTTCCAACAACACCTTGCGCGCCAGCGAATAGCCGTTGCTGTGCAAGCCGCTCGAAGGAATACCGATCAAGACATCGCCGGCGATGATAAAATTCGGGTTAATGATTTTCTTTTTCTCCAAAACGCCGACGATGAAGCCGGCGAGATCGTATTCGCCCTTGGCAAAATCGCCGGGATGCTCGGCGGTCTCGCCGCCGATCAAAGCGCAGCCCGCTTGCGCGCAGCCCGCGGCGATGCCGCGCACCACCGCTTCGGCGATTTTCACATCGAGCTTGCCGCAAACGAAGTAATCCAAGAAAAACAGCGGCGCGGCGCCTTGGGTAAGAATGTCGTTAACTCCCATGGCAACCAGATCGATGCCGATGGTGTTGTGAACGCCAGTCATGAACGCGATCTTGAGCTTGGTGCCGACACCGTCGGTCGACGACACCAGAATCGGCTCGCGGTAACCGCGCGATTGCAAATCGAATAGCGCGCTAAAGCCGCCGACGCCGGCGAGCACGCCGGGAACTTGAGTACGTTTGGCGATGGGCCCGATGCGGCGCACTAGTTCATCGCCGGCTTCGATGCTAACGCCGGCCTTGGCGTAAGTGAGTCCTTGAGCCATGTTCAATCGTATCTAGGAAATGGATGCGGCAGGTTGCTGCCGACGTAGATCGTATGATAGCGCACCGGGGTAAGAAATTCACACGGTGGAGCCGGTTTTCGAACCCAAAGCTCCGCTGGCGGCTAATAGCGCGCGAATCTTGAGCGTGTATTCGCCAAACTTCGCCGTGCTCATCATTTCCATCGTCCTTGGGCGCGGCAACTCGACGGCAATCGTTTCAATCAGTCTGCCTGGCCGCGCCGACATGACGAAGATCAAGTCGGAAAGAAACACCGCTTCCTGAATGCTATGGGTGACGAACAGCACGGTCTTCTTGCGCTCTTCCCAAATGCGCAGAAGCTCAATATCAAGCTCGTCCCGCGTCATCGCGTCGAGCGCGCCGAAGGGCTCGTCCATCAAGAGCAATTGCGGATCGGTCACCAAAGCGCGGCATAATGAAGCGCGTTGCTGCATGCCGCCGGAGAGCTCGTGCGGGTACATCTCTTCGAAGCCGTCGAGGCCGACCAACTGAATCAGCGCGCGGGCTTTGTCCAAATAACTCGCGACATCGAGCTTGGCGAATTCCACCGGCAGCAAGATATTGCCGAGCACCGAGCGCCATTTGAGCAGCACCGGCGCTTGAAAGACCATGCCGACGTTTGCCAGCGGCTGATCGACCCGTTTTCCGTTCACGGAAGTCGTGCCGGAAGAGGCCGGCAACAGTCCGGAAATAATTTTTAACAGCGTGCTCTTGCCGCAGCCGCTCGGGCCGACGATGGAGACGAAGTTGCCGGCGTGAATCTCGAAGGAGACATTATCCAGCGCTGTAACAGTCCTGGCACCGCCGCTAAAAACTCGCGAGACCTGTTCAACGGCGATCAGCGGCGGCACGGCGTGACTCTGGCGGCTTGCAGCGCTTATCGCTTGATGAATTGATTAGTAAAAACTTCTTTCGACGTCACTTTCCGCTCAACATCGAAAAATTCGTTGACGATCTTCACGGTTTTTTCCGTGATTTCAGGCTTCATATAGCCTAAGCCGATGTTCACCGATTCGAGCGGCAAAAATACCTCTGTGAGGGCATTTTTCAGCTGCATCGTGGTCAGCACGGCATCGAGCTCGGGCTTGTGCTTGAGCAGAATCTTGAGCGACTCCTCTTGGTTATCCCGCGTGTAGCGCAGCCCCTCCAAAGTCGCTTCAACGTAGGCGCGCACGAACTCCGGGCGCTTCTTTATGTCGTCGTCCTTGACGATCAAGCCGGTGCCGTAAATATCGAGGCCGGTGTCTTTCATGAAAATCCGTTTAAGCTTTATTCCTTGCTTGGTTGCCGCCAACTCCGCCACCTCGTCGTTGGAGGCCCGGTACATGACGATAAAATCCGCCTTCTTCGCCACCAGGGCCGCGGGTTGAAGCGGCGCGGCGGTTTCCTGAATGCGGATGGCTTTGTAGTCGACCTTATTGATGCGGCAATAGGCCGGCATCAAATACCATTGGGCCTGCCCCGGACTGATCGCATAAGACTTGCCTTCCAGGTCCTTCAACGTCTTTATGTCCGTATCATCGCGCCACATGACCGTCGCCGGAACGTAGCCGAACTGCGCCGCGGCTTGCACCGGCGCGCCGCGCGATTTGGCGACGATCATGGTGCCAATATCGGCGAAACCGAAATCCGCGCCGCCGGCGCCGATCGTGCGCACGGTATCGGCCGAGCCGGTGCTCCCTAGAATCGTCGCCTTCAATCCACGCTTTGCGTAAAAACCCTTTTCCAAGGCGACGAACCAGGGCGCGTGCTTGCCGCCGATGATAAAATCCAAGCGAATGTTCGCCGGCGTGAGCTCGGCGGCCCCGGCGTGAAAGCCAAGAATCGCGAGCACGAAGGCAATCGCGCCGACTCGAACGATCTGTCTTTTCGAAAACATCATGCAACCTCCACAAGCGAAAAAATCAAAACGAACCTTCAACCTCGCGCACCGCCGCGCTCCACGGCGCCAATTTGCGCTGGCAAAATTCCGCCAGCCAAAACAGCACCAGCGATAACACCGCGAGAATGAGCAGGATCACCAATGCGAATGCCGTGTCCAAACTGTAGTTGGCCTGCAAGACCAAATAGCCAAGCCCTTCATTAGCAGCGACAAATTCGGCGACGATGGCGCCGGTGACCGAAAGCACGATGGCGACTTTGATGCCGGCGAACATATAGGGCAACGAATTGGGCAGGCGAATTTTCTTAAACACGTCCCACGCCGAACCGCGATTGATGCGCGCCAACTCCAATAGCTCCGGCTCAACTTCTTTCAGTCCAACGACCGTGTTGACGACGATCGGGAAAAACGCCACCAGGAAAGCGATGGCGATCTTGGAAAACAGGCCATAGCCGACCCAGATCACCATTAGCGGCGCAAACGCACTCTTGGGCATGGCGTAAAGAATGACGATCAATGGATAAATCGTGTTCTGCAAGTGGCGCGAGTAAACCACTGAAATAGCGAAACCGACTCCCAGCACCAACGACAAAACGAAACCGCCAAACGCTTCAATAAACGTGATCCAGGCGTGGTGGCCGAGAATCGGCAGTTTCTTAAAAAACGCCGTCCACAGATCGCGCGGCGGCGGCAAGATAAAGCTCGGCACCTTGATCACTTCGACGAGGATCTCCCACAACACCAACAGGACGAGAAAAAAAATCACCGGCTCAGCGGCGTTTTTCCAAGAAGATTTCATAGCTGCACTTCGCGCCGACGTTAATGGAAAGCTCCGGGAGTGTCAAGAAAAGCGTGGCAAATGACCACCTCAGGGCTCCTGCGGTTCGCGCTTTAACTGGCTATGTTCGAGCTGCATGTCGCGCTTGCGCCGGATCATCTCCCGCTCTTGTTCGAGAAAGCCCGCCACGGCGCGGCGAAACTTGCCGTCGACGATGTAATGCATGCTGGTGGTATGCTCCGGCTCCAAGCCGCGCAGTTGCTTGAAGCTGCCGCCGGCGCCGGCCTCGAAGCGGTCTAAGCCTAATTTTATCGAATGCTCGATGGCGGAATAGTAACAAACATTGAAATGGAGAAATGGATGCTCCTCGGAGCAGCCCCAGTAGCGCCCGTACATCGCCTTGTCATCGCGCACGTTGAAGGTGCCGGCGATGAATTTGCCGTCGCGCTCGGCGAGCATCAGGGAGAGATTGGCGGCAAAGCGCTTGTGCAGCTCGTCGAAAAACTCCTTGGTTAAATATTGCCGGCCGTAATAGAGCCGGTCGACATGGCCTTTGTAGAGCCGAAACATGGTGCGCAGATGATCCCGTGTCAACTCCGCGCCCTCATAGGCGCGGATCGTGATGCCGCGCTCGGTGACTTCGCGCCGCTCGCGCTTGACCTTGTTGCGCCGGTCGCTGCGAAAACTCGCGAGATAATCGTCGAACGAGTTGAAGCGCCGGTTTTGCCAGTGATACTGAATGCCGTTGCGCGCAAAGAAACCTACAGCGGCCAACGCTTCGCGCTCGTCAGTAAGGCAGAAATTGACGTGAACCGAAGAAATTTTATTATCGGCGGCGATTTTCGCCAGCGCCTGGCCCATGAACTGAATTAGCTGGCCGCGCTCCTCGCCATCGGCGGTCAAGAAACGGTTTCCGGTCACCGGCGTGAACGGCACGCCGACGAGCATTTTGGGATAGTATTGAATGCCGGCGCGGTGCGCCGCCTCGGCCCATTCATAATCGAAAACGAACTCGCCCATGCTATGGAGCTTCAAATACATCGGGCATGCCGCGACCAATTTATCGTCCTTTTCCACCACGATGTGGTGCGGCAGCCAGCCGCTCTTTTCGTTCACACAGCCGGACCGCTCCAGGCTTTCCAACCAGTCCCACTTGAGAAAAGGTGTCGCCCCGCCGGCCAGCGCGTCCCACCGTTCGCGCGCCACGTCGGCGATATTTTGAATGACTCTTAAACTGATCTGATCGGCCATCGACGTAATCCTAGCACGAGTTCCGCATCCTTTTTATACTTTTGCGCCCAACATTGGAATCAGAGGCTCAAATCAAAGGCTTGTATCAATGGCGCGACTCCGGCTTACGGTCTCGCCGCCTGCGGACCCTACCCTTGACAACCCGCCCCTGTGACCTTATTGATTAACCTACCTGCGGGTAATTTATGGTGATCTACAATCTCCTCTGCAAGAAAAAACATAGCTTTGAAGGCTGGTTTCCGAGCTTCGAAGAGTTCCAGAAGCAAGCCGACAAAAAGCTTATCTCTTGTCCGACCTGCGGCACGACCAAAGTCGAAAAGCTGCCTCATGCCTGCGCCGTCCACGTAAAAAAGGCACAACCGGCGCCCCCAGCGAAGACCGCAGAGGTCACCCCACCCGCGCCGCCGACGGCAGCCGAATTTAAAGAGATGCTGATCAAGGTGCATCACTACGTAAAGCAGAATTTCGAGGATGTCGGTCCCCGCTTCGCCGAAGAGGCCAAGCAGATCCACAAAGGGGAAGCCGAGGAACGGCCGATCCACGGCACCGCCACCGGTGAGGAAGTTAAAGAGCTTGTCGAAGAGGGAATCCCTTGCATTCCGCTGCCGAAACCAGAGCTGGATAGTTAAGCCGGCAATTTTAGCATCGTCGAATCGAAAGCGCCGCCACTGTGCGGCGTTTTTTTTGGGTCTTTAGGCTTTCCTGTGAAGCACGGTTCGGAGATCGCACCGCCGAGGCGCAGAGGGCGCGGAGTTAAGAGTTTTTTGATTAAGAAACTCTCCGAACTCTGCGAACTCTGTGCCTCTGTGGTGAATTCTTCTTCACGGGAAGCCCACAACAACTGATTTCACCGCTTGCTTTCGACTGGCTTCTACGAAATAGATTCGTCATCGCGATTCTCGGGGGGATTCATGCTGCTCATCAACAATCAAGTGGTCGAACAGATTCTCGATATGAAGGGCTGCATCGAGGCCCTCGACACCGGCTACCGCGACCTGGTCAACGAGCGGGCCAACTACCGCGGCCGCTACGATTTTTTTGTGCCTAATGACGATCCCAAGCTCATGTATCGCTGGGGCACCATGGAAGGCGCGTCGCGATCGTTTGAAACTTTCGCGATCAGGATGAAGTCCGACATGCTCGAATGGCCGGACGGCAAGACCGTGGAAAAATACTGCGTTCAACCCGGCACCTATTGCGGCTTCGTCATGGTCTTCTCCACCCGCAACGGCGAGCCGCTGGCGATCATCAACGACGGCATCATCCAGCATATGCGCGTCGGCGCCTGCGCCGGTCTCGGCGTGAAATATCTCGCGCGCGAAGACTCCAGTGTCATCGGCATCTTCGGCGCCGGCGGCATGGCGCGGACTTACTTGCTGGCATTCAATGAAGTGCGCAAGATCACCAAAGTAAAAGTCTATAGTCCGACTAAGAAGAATCGCGAATCTTACGCTGATGAGATGGGCAAAAAATTGGGCGTAGAAATCATTCCCGTGGAGAAACCGGAAGATGTTCTGTGCGGCTCGGACATCGTCGCCACCTGCACCGATTCGATTCAAGTCATCGTCAGCGACCCCGACCTGATCGAGTCGGGCATGCATCTGACTTGCGTCAAAGCCAACGAGTGGAGCCCCGAGATCGTCAACAATTCCGACCTCGTCATCCGCATGGGCCGTCCGACGGTAAATCTCGACGTCGGCCAGATCCGCATTGGCGGCGAAGCGGCGGTGGTCGCCGGCAACGCCGAGGAAATCAAACGGATCGCCAACCCGAAGGTCGATATTTTTTCCAAAGAATTTCCGCTTCTGACCGATGTGATGTCGGGGAAGCTCAAAGGCCGCACGGATAAGAATCAAGTCACCTTCTTCGCCAACAGTGGCACCCAGGGATTGCAGTTCGCCGCCACCGCCGGCTACGTCGTGCGCGAAGCAAAGCGTCGGGGCTTGGGCCAGCAGATTCCCACGGACTGGTTCTTGCAGGATATTAGAGATTAAGAAAGTCTAGCAGGGTGCTTAAAATGCATTCAAAAAAATAACTTTCGTCGCGGTTAGAGCATGTTGCGTCGTCGCCAGGGGCAATGAACATGCAACATGCGGTGAAGTTCAGCAGCGCTCTAGCGCGTGGCGGCAACGCTGGTTGAGCACCAGCGCGCAGATAGTCTCAACTGTTCCCCACCGGGATGATTTGCTTGATCCAGGCGGTTGCATACTCTGCGATCTCCTGCCACCCAGGCTCTGCGACAACCCAGTGGGCGTGATTATCGAACTCCCGATAGGTCGCGACCGACTGGTATTTTTTCGCCACACGCCGGACGACGGATGCTGGTGTGATCCGGTCCTGCGCGCCGGCAACGACCAGCATCGGGCAAGTCACTTTTGATTCGTCGACCCTAGACGCGCCGCGGCTGTCAAAGGGCCAGTATCCGGTCTCGAATGCCGCCCGCCCGGATTCGTAGACGAATCTGTCGTAGATCTCCTTTTGGTCTTTTACCGGACACAGGTGCAACATCGAGTAAGTCGCCTCCTCGAATGTCTGGCGCATCGGCTTTCGCCAAAAGCCCCATTGGGTTTGCGCGCTCCAGAAACCCTTCATGACCGAAAACCTCAAGCCGATAATTCCAGCCGGTGCTGAGGGCGCCAGCAGTACAAGCGCTTTAGCCAATCCGCGGCTTCCGAGAATTTGCGCCAGCAATCCTCCCATGGAGTGCCCTACTAAGATGGGCTTTGAACCAATTCGTCGGATCTCCTTTTCCATGGCCGCAGCATAGTCAAGGAGACTGCATGTGCCAAGGCGCGGATCGGGAACATCGTCCGGAGCCATGTCGTGAAAAGGCAAGGTTGTTGCGATACACCCGTAACCTTGCTGCTCGAAGACGCGTTGGTAATTCGCCCAATACCACGGCCCGCCCCACATTCCATGAATCAGAAAAATAGTCTCGGCCATTATTCACCTCTTAGCCGGCGCGATCGATCGGCAGAGCCGCTCATTAAACGAAGCCACTTCGCGGGCGGGGATTTAAACCCCGCCCTTGACCAAAGGAGATGCTCACCCCCTTTGGAAACCCCATTTAGTTGTATCCGCCTCAAGAGGCGGGGTTAACATAGAATCAAAACTCTATCATTCCATGTCGTGCCAGCGGAGTGTTGGGCCTTTATAACATATGGTGCTAGATCTGATGAGTGATAACTATCGGTTCTCAGTCAAACTGCACGGACAAGGAACGGCGTACCTCATGTGTGGCATAAACGTGATCCTGAGAAAGGATGGAAGTCCTGCCGAGCGCGAAGATATCACGCGGATGTGTTCGGCGATCAGCCACCGTGGGCCGGATGGCGCGGGCTACGCCTTGCTCGACAGTGGTGCTCTTGCCTTCGGCCATGTTCGCCTAAGCATCATCGACCTCCAGGAGGGCGACCAGCCGCTCTACAACGAAGACGGCGCGATCTGCATCACTTTCAATGGTGAAATTTACGACTACAAACGGCTGCGCGAGGAACTGATCGACCAGGGCCATCGTTTCCGCACCCATTCGGACACGGAAGTCATCGTGCACCTTTACGAGCAGCATGGCATGGATTTTATCGACCAGCTCAACGGCGAATTCGCCTTTATTCTTTGGGATGCCCGCCATCGCCGGCTTTTGGCCGCGCGGGACCGCTGCGGAGTTAAGCCGCTTTTTTATTGGGAAAACGAACAGGAAATCCTGATCAGTTCTGAGGTCAAGGGCATCTTCGCGCTCAATCGGGTGCCCCGGAGTATCAATCCGGATTACATGATCGGCCCCCTGCTGGGCGTGTTTCCACGCGCGATCTCCGCGTTTGACGGAATCCGCAATTTGAACCCGGGACATTTCCTTATCGTCGAGTCTAACGGCCGCTCGCGCGAGGTGCCCTACTGGCAACCGACGTTCAAAACGAATCCCGCCATTTCCTTTACTGAGGCCACGGAGGAGGTTCGCCGGTTGTTCACCCGGGCCGTGGAACGACGAATGGTTGCGGACGTTCCTGTCGGCACCTATCTGAGTGGCGGACTAGATTCCACATTGGTTTGCGGCCTGTCGGCTGCGCGCACCTCAAAACTGAAGGCCTTCAGCGTCGGCTTCGGCAAGACGATCTACGACGAAACGGATGCCGCCCGGCAAACCGCCGCGCATTACGGTGCTCAGTTTGAGGCCATCGATTGCAGCAATGAAGCGCTGGCCGAGAATTTTCTCAAAACGATCTTTCACATTGAACAGCCGATCGCCAATCCCAATTCCATCGCCAAGCAGGTGCTCTCCCGGCTGGTACGCTCCAAGGGCTACAAAGTATGCCTCACCGGAGAAGGTTCGGACGAAGTCTTCGGCGGCTACGCTTACTTCAAATTAGAAAAAATCTGGCGCATGATGCTGGCCGGAGGCGAGCAGGCCCGCCAGGGGCGCGCCCTCTGGAAACGATTCAAAAAGCTTGAGACCCCTTCGGAAGGCATTCTGTGGAGCCGGAGTAACCATTGGCGCAAGCTCGATCTCGTTCTTGGTTATCCTAGTTTTCAGCAAATGCGTGCGGTCGACACCACCCGGGGTATGAACTGGATACTCACTCCCGAAGTCGTTGAACGTGCGAGCTATCGGTCTCCTTACGACTATTTCCTATCCGAGTTTCCGCCGGAAAAACTTTCTCGACTCGATCCCTTCAATGCCACCAAGCTGATCACTTTCAATCAACTGGTCACTTACATTATTCCTTGTCTCGGCGACCGGGTTGAAATGGCGAATTCAGTCGAATGCCGGACGCCTTACCTTGACCGCGATTTAATCGAGTTCGTGTCGACCGTCGAATCGTCCCATTTCATGGATATCGACGATTTAATGGAAAAACTTATTTTGAGAACGGCCTTCGCCGATCTGCTCCCGCCGGTGGTGGCCGGCACCCATAAGTATCCTTTTCTTTCACCCAATTGGCTCAGCTTCTCGCAGACGGTCGAGGGAACCCGTCTCTTCCGTGAGTTTCTATCGCCCCAACGCCTGCGCGCCAGCGGATTGTTCCGTCCGGCATTTATCCACAACGTGCTACGGTATTGGAAATGGCTGCCGAAGCGGGCCTTCATTCTGATCGACACTCTCGCCGGGATCGTATTAGGCATGCAGGCGCTACACTACCTGTTCGTTGAAAATCCGATTGTAACCGATCCAGCCTTTACAATCCGCGACCGGAGCTGGCCAGGTTTGTCGGTGCGAGAATAATGTATTTGGCAAGGACTGAGCCAGAAACAAAACCCTATCGGTATCGCTTTAATCTGCGCAACGTGGAAAGAAATCAGCAGAACCCGGACAGTTTGGGTGTAAGCCCAATAGAGCAGAATGAAGATCCGGCCGGACCTTTTCTTGACCCACCGTCAAAAAAACCCTAGCTCAGTTGACGATCGGAAGGTAAGGAAAGAAAATCCCTATAAATCCTTAGAACATCATCGCTCTCATTGTGCAAGAAGTGCCCCACACCCGGAACAATTTTGACCAGGCAATTGGCGATCTGGGCGGCCGCGAGGGTAACATCCTCTAAATCCATGACATTATCCATTTCGCCATTGATGATTAGGGTTTGCGCTTTGATGCTACGGAGATCCACCACTTCGTTAATATGCTTGGTAGCTTCGAGTAACTGGCCGTGGGCATGAAAGTTCTCCAAATGCTCTTTTTTAATATTTTTAAATTGGTCGTACATTTTCTTTTTGAAGGCTTCGTTTAGATGCTGTCCGAAGTACTTGATAATTACGCCGGCGACCTGTTCCCCGGTTGCAGTTCCATTTAACTGTTGGCCTTCTCTAATCGCCTGCACTAACTGTTCATTTACCCGGATGCCAAAACTGGCCAGTACAATCTTGTCCACTAAGTGAGGAAACCGCGAGGCGAAAGCTGCGACCACGACCCCCCCCCAGGAGGCGCCGGCAACGATCGATTTTTCAGGGGCATTCTGTGCTGCTAAAACTTGATGTAAGACTTCGACCTGCTCATCTAAGCCAACAACCGCAGAACCGGAGATGATTTGACCTCGCCCCTGACCGGGAAAATCGAAGAGCACCACCCTGTAGTCCTTGGAAAAATAGTTTACCACAGGTCTCCATGCTGCCATGGTTTGTTGGGCACCGTTCACACAGACCAAGAATCGGCTACCTTCACCATAGAGTCGGTAGGGGATCAGGAACCTACCGACCGTTATTTCGCCTTTAGTTCTTTTCATGAATAGTCCAGTGGCGTTTTAATCTCAAACACAGGCGCACATGCGATTGCATGCTATTCCACGTTTAAGTATGTCGATTTTCTCCCCGGTCATGCTCACTCCGGACGCTTGCCTCTGTTTCAATATGGGAGTTGAAGTCACCGAACATTTTGTTGATCTTAGATTTCGGCGCATCTCTTCCCTTTAATCATGGCATGCTAACTCCGTAAAAACGGCTGTCCAATATGAAACGATTATGCAAATAATTATCACCAGGGCCGCACCCGCGCAAGGGACCCAAAGTCTACCATCGGAGGTTAGCACGTGTCGGGACAGGGACGGACAAGCAACAGTTATGCATCGGACCTGCATGAAGGCCAACGAGTGGAGCCCGGAGATTGTGCAAAAAGCTGATATTGTCAGCGCATCTATTGGCGCATGATTAATCTCTAACTTGGTCTTAGCTGGCCGCGGGCGCTGAGTGTTCGATCGAGCCGAGCACGATAGAGTTTCATTAGCTGCGCCGCCACCAAGTCGCCTTCGATAATCCCGAGGGCGCTGGCAATCGCCTGCAAAGTCGCCATCCCTTCCGGCCGGCTTTGCGCGCGCAGTTGAAAGGTCGCATGGTTCGGCGTGCTGATCTTCACCCTTGGGACATCTGCTAATTCACCATGGCGGGAATGAATCTTTCGAGCCTGTCTCCACGTCCCATCGGGAACGATAAGCTGGATCGGCCGCGGGTCGTAACCGACGAGATCCCGGTCTAGTTCGACGGCACCGGCGCATGGATAAAAGAGCAAGCTTCGATACTGCGGCGACAATAGATCGCTCAAGTCGAGCGCTTTCCGGCTTTCGCCGCGGACGCGCAGCTCGCTATTGACCAGCGCTCTGAGCGCCAACAGACCGGTATTGCTGCTACGCTCGAGCTCACGATGATGGATCACCAGCGCAATCCTCGTGCTCAAATCCAAGCGCGGCAAAACCGCGCACATGCACAGCGTCAGCGACGCGTCACATTCTGGACAGCGCTCTTTTGCTTTTCCGATGCCAGCCAACGATAAACTTCCTCAACGTCTTTATATCTTCCCAGAGGACACGATGCCATGAGTGAAGATATAAAGTTTGTCCAGTTTTTCAGCAGAATCACAATCCTTACAATCACGTTGGCGATAATCTCCTGCTAAACCTGAAAAAGACTTTGCGCTATCGCTTGTTAGTCGATCATCTTGGCGACGACATCCTATCCGGCTTCCGCGACCATTGACGGAAGGCGAGTTTTGAGTTGATCCAGAGTCCAGCGAACCGGTTCCGTTATAATTTCCGCGTTCATGTCATGGACCGGACTCTTCGCGAACGCGCGCTCGAACAGATTACGAATAAACTTCGTTAGGCATATTGAAGTCTGCGCCTTCCTTTGCCAATTGCTCTTGGAACATCTTACGGATATGCGGGTCTTCGTCACGGTACTCGATGGTGCTACCACCCTGTTTGATGTCGAGATTCAGGCCCCGCCAATCGACACCAGGCACACCTTTCACCCGCCTCGGAAAGCCGCCCAGGAAGGCCAGCACACGCAAGGGTTCCTTAGATGCGCCATAGTGGCCGTGGAACCAGCCGGCATCGCCGGGCGCCGCACTCACGATGCCGCCAGGCTTGTAGTCCTGTCGCTGGACCAATTCGCCCTTGCCGTCAGCCCAGGGCGTCGTACCCGCTTCGCCAGGCCAGGTGATGGTGTAGCCCTTGCCGCCAAGACAGAGTAGCACTGGGCCGGCTTCATGGTTGTGACAGCGCGAATAGCGGCCGGGCGCGTATTGCGCAATGAACCCCTGAAAACTATTCCCGGACAGGTTCCAAAAGAAAGTGCGGTGCCCCACGCCACGCTGGCCATCGAGCGGCAGCTCGACATGATCGGCGTCCGGAATTATATTACCGTAGTTGCGCGCACGACCGTGGCGCGAATCCTTGCCGAGATCAGCATGCGCTTTGAAATAATCCGCACTGCCATCGTAGCGATCCTTGAACTGGTACGGGTTGTTGAACAGCGCGTCCTGACTCCGGTACAGGTGAAAAATCGGTGGCGCGTTGGTCACGCCGAGTAGCAAAGCCGGGCTGGAGGTGGCGTTGACGATGCGGTGCCAAGTGTTCAGCGGTGGCGAGAAGAGGCTACCTGCCTGCCACTCGAAGGTCTGCTTCTTGTTAGCATTGCCATCGCTCCAGATCTCCGTCGTGCCGCGCCCCTCAATCACGTAGAAGATTTCCTCGTACATGTGCTTTTCAGGATTAATGACGCCTGCACTGGACACCTCGATAACATACATCCCCTGGAGCCCGCCGCAGCCGTTAAGCTCAATGAACGCGCCTTGCGCGCCCATGCGCCGCCAAGATCCCAACGTCAGCTCGCGGATGTCGTAGAACCCCACCGCGCCGCGATGGATCGG
>CAYZJE010000069.1:0-1723 GCA_964478485.1 uncultured Syntrophobacter sp.
TGAATGAATGATTTACCACGAAGGTGGGGGGTGAGCCGCAACCGAATCTCGGAATATCTCTCGCAAAGGCGCCAAGGTTTTAGAAAAAAATTCTGTTCCGGACTTGGCGTCTTTGCGTCTTGGCGAGAGGAATTCTTGGACCGGCAGACGGGAAGGATTGGCCGCAAAGAGCGCAAAATTAAGTTCGAATACGGCGGGACGGGTTGATAGCCCGCCCCTGATGCTAACCTATGCTGTCTATCGGCGAAAACGAGCGCTCACACCGCCTTGTAAGCCAGCCGCTTCATCTTCGCGGTGTTCTTGCCCTCGATGCGCAGGAGTCCGGTGGCGGCGGTGCGTTTGGGTGAGTGGACGTCACCCTCGTGGTAGATATGCGCCATGCCGGGTTTGAGCGTGTACACTTGGCCGCGCTGGACTTTTCCGGCTTTCCCTTCCTCGGCTGCTTCGAGAACTTTCCAGTCGCTCATATCAGTTTCACCCCAGGCCTGACCGTAGATCGCCCAGGAGCTGCCGTGATCGTGCGGGTTGGCTTCGCGCGCCTCGCGGTTGACGTGGGCGCAGACGCAGAAGCCCAATTCGGCATCTTCGTAGATCACCTGGCGGTCGGGCGTGTTGTCGTTGATGTGGGTGGCGATGAACTTTTCGTCCTTGAGCGCTTCCTGGACGAGATCGCGGACTTTTTCCCGGCCGGCGCGGCCGGGATCCGCTTTGAGAATGCGCTGACACTCCGAGGCAAACGATTCGAGTGTGAAAGACATGGCAAGTCTCCTTTCAGAACCTAGATAAACGACTTCTAACAGAGGATTGCTGTGAGCGTCAACCGGGCGCTTCGCCGGGGGCGAAGCGCCATTTCAGATTTCATATTTCAGATTTCAAATGTCGGACAAATACGACCGGCGACGAAATCAATTTCGATTTGACGGATGGCATGGATTGAACTAGGTTCGCGGCACGGAGAATTGAATGAATCGAATCGCGCGAAGGGCGCTACTTTTGGCCGCAGTTATTGTTACTTAATTTAAAACCTTTATTGAATACACAGGAGAAAAGGAGACGATCCCATGCAGAAAATATTTGTCGCGCTGACGGTGCTCGCGAGTTGGCTTGTCGCGAGCACAAATCTCGCAATTGGGCAAAGCGATTTCTACCAGGGCAAGACGATTCGCATCATTGTCGGCTTTTCGCCCGGCGGCGGCTATGATGCCTTGGCGCGCATGCTGTCGCGGCACATGCCCAAGTATATTCCGGGGCAGCCGACTATTCTGGTCGAGAACATGACTGGCGCGGGGAGCCTGCTCGCCGCTAATCATATTGCCAAAGTGGCGAAGCCTGATGGTCTCACGATGGGCCACTTCAGCGGCGGCTTCGCGTTCAGCCAAGCCATGGGACAACCTGGGATCGAATACGACACGCGCAAGTTGGTTTTCCTTGGCGCGGTGGCTCGGGATGAGAGCGCCATCGCGTTAACCAAGGCGAGCGGTATCACCAGCATGGAGCGATGGTTCGCCGCCAAAACGCCGGTAAAGCTCGGTACTACCGCGCCGGGTGCCTTCGGCACCGACAACGTCATTAAAGTTCTCAAGGCGGCGCTCAACTTGCCGATCCAAGTCATCTCCGGTTACAAGGGAACTGCCGACATGCGGCTGGCCGCCGAAAGCGGTGAAATCGACGGCACGACATGGGGTTGGGACTCGATGCGCGGCACGTGGCAAAAGGCGCTCGA
>CAYZJE010000070.1:0-4474 GCA_964478485.1 uncultured Syntrophobacter sp.
CGATCGCGCAGGTAACTCAATTCCGGTCCGACGCCGGGATAATCCAAACCCGCGGCAACGGAGTGAGTCTCGGTAATCTGCCCCCTGTCGTCCTGCAAGACATAGCTCTTGCTGCCATGGAGCACACCCACCGCGCCGCGCTGAATCGTCGCCGAATGCTTACCGGTGCCAAGACCGAGCCCGCCGGCTTCGACGCCGATCATTTTGACCTTGCGGTCGCGCAAGAAGGGGAAAAACAATCCCATGGAGTTGCTGCCGCCGCCGACGCAAGCGATGAGATAGTCAGGCAGCCGGTTTTCTTTGGCGAGAATCTGCCGGCGCGCTTCCCGGCCGATCACTGACTGAAAGTCGCGCACCATCATCGGATAGGGATGGGGCCCGGCCACCGAGCCGATGAGATAGTAGGTCGTGCGCACGTTGGTCACCCAATCGCGCAGCGCATCGTTCATGGCATCTTTCAAGGTCTGACTGCCGGAACTGACCACGCGTACTTTGGCGCCCAAAAGCTTCATGCGAAAGACATTCAACGACTGGCGCTGGACATCTTCCTTACCCATGAAGATTTCGCATTCCAGGCCGAAGCGCGCCGCCACCGTCGCCGTCGCCACGCCATGCTGGCCGGCGCCGGTCTCGGCGATGATGCGCTGTTTACCCATCCGGCGGGCTAAGAGAATTTGGCCTATGGTGTTGTTGATCTTATGCGCACCGGTGTGGCAGAGATCCTCGCGCTTGAGATAAATCTTTGCGCCGCCCAGTTTTTGCGTCAGCCGTTCGGCAAAGTACAGCGGCGTCTCGCGCCCGACATATTCGCGCAAGTAGAATTGGAATTCCTTGCGAAACCTCGGGTCCCGGCGCGCCTTGGCGTAGGCGCGCTCCAGCTCGGCGAGCGCCGGCATCAAAGTCTCGGCGACATAGCGACCGCCGTAGGGACCGAAATGACCGCGCCGGTCAGGCAGCTTTGGCGGCACGGATAAATTCCTTGAGTTTGGCATGATCCTTGATACCTGGGCGCGCTTCCACGCCGCTGCAAACATCGACCCCGTAAGGACGAATTTTTTGAATCGCTTGGGCGACATTGTCGACGCGCAAGCCGCCGGAAAGAATTAGCTTGCTCGGGTCGATGCCATCGAGCCATTGCCACGAAAACTGTGCGCCCGATCCGCCATAGCCTAGCGAAAATGAATCGAGCAAATAAAAATCAGCCGTTACACTTTTTATGACATCGAGCGATGATTGCTCCTTCACGCGAATCGCCTTGATCACTGTCATGTCCCAGCCGCGGCAATAGTTTGCGTCCTCGTCGCCGTGAAACTGCAAACCGCGAAAAGCTTGCCAGCCGTCACTCAACCGGCCGTGCGCCACGATCGAGCGCACTTTGTCGCGCTGTTCATTAACGAATACCGCGACATTGAACGTCGATTTCGGCAGCCGTTCGAGAATCTCCCGTGCCTGCTCCGGCGCAAGACAACGCGGGCTCGGCGGATAAAAATTGAAGCCGAGCAGGTCCGCGCCAAACTCTAACGCTTTTTCGGCATCGGCCAAAGAAGTGATGCCGCAAACTTTGATTTTTACCGAAGGCATAACGGTCACTGATTGATCTAGCAGAATTTCCTCCGCTGCAAGCCGAAGGGCTTAAATTATCGATTCGAAGTCGACAACTTCGCCGTTCCGTCATTCCCGCGAAAGCGGGAATCCAGTCTTTGTAACGCTGCTCCCTCCACCGCCAACCTGGATGCCCGCCGGAGCCTGCCCCCGACTTTGATCGGGGGCGGGCATGACGGACTTTGGTTTCGGCTGACTGTGAGGATTTCATCATTTCAAAGTGCGATGTTTACCTCTACCGCTCCAACAACTCGGCCAGCTTCTGCCCCGGCGCGGGCGCGCGCATCAGCGACTCGCCGATCAAAAAAGCATGAATGCCTAATTTTTCGACGCGTCGAATCTGCTCGATGCTATCGATACCGCTCTCGCACACCGCCGGCTTGCCCGCGGGCACCAGCGGTGCAAGCCGCGCCGTCGTCGCCAAACTGACTTCGAAGCTCGTTAAGTCGCGATTGTTGATGCCGACCACCTGCGCGCCGGCATCGATAGCCGCCGACAATTCCAGTTCTGTATGCACTTCAATTAATGAATCCATATTCAACTCGGTCGCCTGCGCGCGCAAATCACGCATCAAACTCGGCTCGAGCAGCGCTGCGATGAACAGCAGCGCATCGGCGCCGTAGCTTTTCGCCTCGACGATCTGATAGGGATCGAGCATGAAGTCCTTGCGCAACAGCGGCAGGCCCACCGCGTCGTGAATCTGCTCCAGATAGCTCAGCTCGCCTTGAAAAAAGCGCTCTTCGGTCAAGACTGAAATCGCGCTGGCGCCATGGGCGGCGTAATCCTGGGCAATCGCGACTGGATCGAAGTCGGCGCGGATCAGCCCTTTGGACGGTGAAGCTTTTTTCACTTCCGCGATGACGCGGCGGCTGGTGCCGCTTAAGGCTTCGGCGAAACCGCGAGTTGGCGCGCTGAACAACGGCCGTTCACGCAACGCCGAGAGTGGCA
Organism: uncultured Syntrophobacter sp.; assembly: GCA_964478485.1. GTDB lineage: Bacteria > Desulfobacterota > Binatia > UBA9968 > UBA9968 > DP-20. Next base: position 2,551 of record CAYZJE010000070.1, read on the forward strand.
TAGCGCGCCGCCGATGTTCGACGACGCCGCGCACATGCTCGGCAATAGTGGCAAGGATTCCGGCCATGGCAGTTCAGGCGGCATTGGTTAACTCGACCAATTGGTCTAGTTTTTGCCGCGCTCTGCCGGAATCGATGGACGCCGCGGCGAGTACGATACCGTCTTCTACACTGGCGGCTTTGCCGCTGACGTAGAGCGCCGCGCCGCTATTGAGCAGCACAACATCGCGCGCGGAACCAATATCGCCAGCCAACACGCCGCGGACAATCGCAGCGCTTTCAACGGCGCTGCCGCCGTGAAGCTCAGCCAATTGGCAACGCTTCAAGCCCACTTGCTCGGGTTCGATGACGTATTCTTTTATCTGTCCGTCGCGCAGCTCGGCGATTTTGGTCGGACCGCATAGAGAAATCTCGTCGAGCCCTTCCAAGCCATGCACCACCATGGCGCGCGCGCTGCCAAGATTCTTGAGCACGTTGGCAATAGCGCCGACCAGGTCGCCACTGTAAATGCCGATCAACTGATGGCTCGCCATGGCCGGATTGGTCAACGGACCGAGCAGATTAAAAATCGTCCGAATGCCGATGTCGCGGCGTGGTCCGACGGCGTACTTCATCGCCTCATGCAGGAGCGGTGCAAACAAGAAGCCGATGCCGATCTTGGCGATGCACTGCTCAACCCGCTCTTTCGGCGCGTCGATTTTGACGCCCAGGGCGCCCAGCACGTCGGCACTGCCGGACTGGCTCGACACCGAGCGGTTGCCATGTTTGGCGACATCGACGCCCGCGCCGGCGACGACGAAGGCGGCGGTTGTTGAAATGTTGAAGGTGCCCTTCTGATCGCCGCCGGTGCCGCAGGTGTCGAGCACGGTCTTGCCGCCGACGTTGACCCGGTGCGCTTTCTCGCGCATCACCCGCGCCGCGCCGGTGATCTCCTCCACGGTTTCGCCCTTCATGCGCAGCGCCGTCAGAAAAGACGCCACTTGCAACGGCGTCGCCTCCCCGGTCATGATCTGATTCATCACGCCTATCGTATCAGCCTCGGAAAGATTGACGCGGTTGACCAGCTTATCGATCGCTTCGCGAATGTTCATCGACTTGTCCGTCGTCTCATTTGCTCGCGGCGAAAGCCTTCGGGTGGTTTTCCTTGGTCTTGAGCGCCTCGACGATCTTCTCCGCCTCTTCGCGGGAATTGTACCGGCCGATGCTGACTCGATACCAAGTTTTGCCCCGGTTCTGGGTCTCGCTCACGTAAGCGTTGTAGCCTTTATTTTTCAGCCGATCAACCAACAGTTTGGCCGACCGTTCGTCGGGAAAGGCGTTGACCTGCGCACGCCAAATCTTGCCCTGATCGGTAGCTTCCGCGGTGGCGACGGCTTCGCTCTTTTTGGGCACCGTCTCCGCGACTTTTTCAGCTTTCTTCTCTGGTTTGGACGCCAAAGCCTCCGCCTTGGCGATTTTGTCCGCGGGCTTTTCCGTTGGCGATTTCTCTTGAACTACTGCGACTGCCGGCGCTTTCGATGCGCCATCGTTAAAAGTAACCTCATCTCGTTTCTGCGCCGCCGCACCGCTCGCCGCGGCGCCTTCCGGTTTCACCGGGATGCGCACCAGTGGCTCTTCCCGCTTGGCGATTTTTCGCTCCTCGATGCTCTTGCCGATAAACATGCCGAGGAAAAATATCACCGCAGATGCCATGACGAATGCACCGCCCAGCAAAACCATCTGGCCGCGGCTGAAATAGAAACGATTTTCTTTGCCCCTGCGATTTTCCGCCATGAAAAATTTCTCCTGCCACCGACAATCAGTCTAGCGCAGCCGCAGCTTCGGCCCGGTTGGCCATTTTATATGGCGCATCCACGCCCAAGATCTCCAAGCCGCGGCGAATCGTCTTTTGCACGTTTTCCAGCAGCAACAAGCGCGCCCGGCTA
>CAYZJE010000071.1:0-2078 GCA_964478485.1 uncultured Syntrophobacter sp.
TTGGTTTCCTGTGAAGAAGGATTCACCACAGAGGCACAGAGTTCGCGGAGAGTTTTTCCAATCCCCTTTCTCTGTGTTCTCCGCGTCTCTGTGGTGAGTAATCTTTCACAATTCCCGCGCCATCGACCGCGCCTAGAAGTACATGCCGGCGTCGCCGCTCTGGCGCGAGATCGGCGAGAGCACGCCGAAGAGCGACTTCATCGCCCAGTTGGCCAGCGATGCGAGAATGAAAATGAACAGCAGCAATGAATACATATCGGCGATGCGAAACTGGCCGTAGTATTCGACGATCATGAAGCCCAGGCCGGCCTTGGCGATTTTCGTTTCCGCCAGCAGCGCGCCGGTGACCGCCGCGCCCAAGCCGAGGCGAATGCCGGTGAAAACGTGGCCAGCGATGGCGGGCAGATAGACATGGGTGGCGATCTTTGCCGGCGTGACGCCGATGGTGCGAGCGACGTCGACGTAGACTTTTTTCACTTCGCGCATGCCGGCGATGGTTAAGAGCGAGATCGGAAAGAACGCGGCGATGGCGCCGACAGCGAGCTTGGAGTGCACGTCGATGCCCAAGAACAAAATGAACACGGGAAAGATGACGATCTTCGGCACCACCGCGGCGTAGAGTATCAGCGGCTCGACGATCTCCAGCCAGCTTTGCTTGCTGCCCCAAAGGATGCCCAGCGGGATGCCGAGCAGCGCCGCGATTGCGATGGCGCCGCCGACTTCGTAGAGACTCGCTTTGATGTGCGGAATCATCACCGGCGTGGTGACGTAGGTCCAAAGCGATTGGAGGATTTCCGTGATCGAAGGAAAAAGATCGGGAAACAGCAGGCCGGTGCGGCCGATCAATTCCCAGCCGGCGATCACCGCGAAAAGAGTCAAGGCGCGCACGCCCAGCGGTGTTTGAATTCGCGCCATCAGCGGCACAGTGGTTGGTCGCGCGGTTGTCATCGCTATCTCCTAAACCAATGCTCGCAGCGGTTGATTAGATAGAGAAACAAGATGGATAGAATAATCGTGCCGAACAGGCCGGCGTAAACTTCTTCGGTTTCGAACTTGAACGCCGCGTCGGATAGCCACATGCCGACGCCGCCGACCTGGGCGACGTATTCGAGGCCGAGCACCGATTTGAGAATGTAGGTCAGCGCCAAGCGAAAGCCGCTGAAGATCGTCGGCGCCACGGCCGGGATCAAAATGTGGCGGAACAATTGCCGGCGCGTGAGATTCATACTGGCGCCGACTTGGAGCAGGATCGGATTGACGTTCTGAAACGCGCCCTTGGTATTAATAATAATCGGGATCAAACCGAAGATCGACGACAGCGCGATCACCGCCGCGCTGGTGCGGCCGAAGGTAACGAGAAAAATCGGATAGGCGAGAATCACCGGCGAAGAGAACAGCGCTGCGAGCACCATCTCGTAACTCGTGCCGATAAGCTTGTAGCGCCAGAGAAAGAAGCCGGCGAGCACGCCGAAAATCGTGGCAATCAAGAGACAGGCGGTGATTTCGAAAAGTGTGATGCCGGTCAGAACCAGCGCGTTGCCGTGAAGCAGTTGCTGCCAGAGTACGATGACTGCCCGGGTCGGCGCGGCGAGAAAAAACGTGCTGATCCAGCCGGCGCGCACCGAGGTTTCGACGATCAAGAGCGCGCCGAAGATCAGGCCCAGTCGCCAGGCGGTGAGTCGTGTGCTTTCAGACATGATTCGGATGTGTTGGCCGCACCCTTCGACAAGCTCAGGGCGATCGGGACGCAAAATTCGCCAAAAGGGATTTCTCTGCGCTCGATGCGTTCTCTGCGGCTATTGTCTTAATTCTTGTTGTCCCTTGTCTACGGCAAAAAACTCAGGTCGATTAGGCTATTCAACTCGGCTTGAGTCAGCGGCTGGGCTAGAAATTTATTTCTTACGCCATCGTCGATGATCGCTTGCAGGCCGCGGATGGGTTTTAAGTTCATCGCCGCGCGGTTGTAAAAGTCCCAGGTGCCGAGCACGGCGGATTCCGGGAATTTCAACTCGGCGCGGCGAATCCATATCTTCGCCGTTTCCTCTTTGTTAGTGAACATGTAGTCGAGGGCACGCTGT
>CAYZJE010000072.1:0-4903 GCA_964478485.1 uncultured Syntrophobacter sp.
GAACTCACCCCATGGAAGGATGAGCTGGTCGAGAGCTACTCCCACGGCATGAAGCAACGGCTGGTGGTGTGCGCCGCGCTGATCCATGAGCCGCGTATTCTGGTGATCGACGAGCCGATGGTCGGTATGGATCCAAAAGGCGCACGCACGCTTAAAGATCTTTTCCGCTCGCTGGCCGCCAACGGCACCACGGTTTTTCTGTCGACGCACAGCATCAGCGTCGCCGAAGAGATTTGCCACCGCATCGGCATCATTCAGAAAGGCCGTCTAATCGCCTGCGGCACCATGGCGGAAATTCACAGCCAAGCCAGCGGCAGCAACGGCAACCTGGAGAGCGTCTTTCTCGAACTCACCCGCGAAGCGGAGGGCGAAGGTCGTGGCTCGTGATCGTGATCCTGTTTGGATTCAAACGAGCACGATGGTGCGCGGCGGCACTAAGGGTGCCAAATAAATTCGAAGCACGAAATCCGAATATCGAAATTCGAAACAATTTCAAAACGATGAATGACAAAACCAATTCAATGTTCCAAACAGGAGGAACCGGAATCGGGGTTTTGAATTTTCCGTGTTTGGGACTTATTTGGCTGCGGTTTGTTTCGAATTTCGTGCTTCGGATTTCGGATTTTGTCAGCCAACATCTTGGCGCGACAAATTCTTTTAACGTGGTTCTGTTGAACTTCTAAAATGTCCTCCATCGTCCTTTTACTCTCGCCCCTCTGGCTCACTTGGAAGAACAGTTTCTTCCGCGGCCAGGCGTCGTGGAGCCGCCGTTTTTTGCTCGCCGTTCTCGCGTTGTCCTTTTGGTTCGGAGCTTTCCTGCTGATTCGGCGCGTGCTGCGTTACTTCGAGACCGTCTTCGAGCTCGGCCCCGCCCTGGCGTTTCAACTCTTGCTGATCATCTTGCTGACTTTTCTCTCCATGCTGTTGTTCAGCAACTTGGTGGCGGCCTTGTCGACTTTCTTTCTTGCCCGCGACCTCGACTTGATACAGTCGACGCCGGTCTCCCCGAGCGCGTTCTTCTACGCGCGGCTGATCGCCACGACGATCAATTCATCGTGGATGGTGCTGTTCTTCAGCCTGCCGATCTTTGCCGCCTACGGCTCGGTGTTTGGCGGCGGAATCACGCTCTACCTATGGGTCGCGGCGATTCTGCCGCTGTTTCTGGTCATTCCAGCGGCGGTTGGCATTCTGATCACGCACATCCTGGTCTACTGCCTGCCGGCCCGGCGTATCCGCGACATGCTATTTTTTATCGGGCTATTTGCTTTTTTGATCATGTACTTTTTATTTCGCTTCTCTCAGCCGGAGCGTTTGGTGCAGCCGGAATCCTTCGGCAACTTCATGCAATTCTTAAGCGCCATGGAGACACCATCATCGCCATTTCTGCCCAGCAGCTGGTCGGCGGAAATCCTCGCCGCAAGCTTGTTCAAGCGCGACACCGAGCCGGGCTTCTTCTTCGCGCTGCTGGCGAGCTACGCGCTGTTTCTGCCGGTCGCCGCCAACTGGGTTTGCGGCGCGCTCTATCTCGACGGCTGGTCGAAGGCGCAGGAATCCAGACAAGGCCGGCGAAAACTTGCTTGGTTAGATAGTCTTTTGGCATGGCTCACGCGGCCGTTTCCGAAAATTATCGGCGCGCTCATGCTCAAGGACATCAAAACTTTTTTGCGCGATACGACTCAATGGTCGCAGCTGTTTCTTCTACTCGCGCTGATCGTCGTCTACCTCTATAACTTCAAAGTGCTGCCGCTCGATCGTTCGCCCATGCCCGCTGGCACGATCCGCACCATCGTGTCGTTCGCCAACCTCGCTCTCGCCGGTTTCGTGCTGAGCGCCATCGCCATGCGCTTCGCGTTCCCCGCGGTGAGTCTCGAGGGCAAGGCGTTCTGGCTGCTCCAGACCTCGCCCATCGCGCTGCGTTCGCTTTTGTGGAGCAAGTTCTGGCTTAACTTCGTGCCGCTATTCGTGCTTGGCGAGGTGCTAGTCTGCTTGAGCAACCTCTTGCTCCAGGTTCCGCCATGGATGATGACACTGTCGCTCATCACGGTTTTCTTCATGACCTTCGGGATCACCGCCATCGGCGTCGGCCTCGGCGCGCTCTATCCCAATTTCAACTATGACAACGCCGCGGAAATACCGACCAGCTTCGGCGGTGCGGTCTGCATGATGTTCAGCGTCGGCTTCATCGGCCTCGCCGTCATGATCGAAGCTTGGCCGATCTACAACTTGGCGATCCAAGCCTTTCGCCGCGGCAAGATCGCCGCGCCGGAGATCTGGACGATTGCACCGCCGCTCTTGATCGTGTTAGCTCTCACGATCGTCACGGTCGCGGTTTCGCTGCGGCTCGGCGTGAAGAATTTGGAAAGAATTAATGACTAGCAGTTTTCTGAAAGAAACTTCGGAATGCTTCGATGACCTCATGCTTCGACAGGCTCAGCAGAACGGAAAATCATCACTGAAATGAAATCTCCCGTTCGTCCTGAGCCCCGTCGAAGGACTCCGATAGAGGTTTTTCAGCAACCTGCGAGGCCAAACCAAAGAACTCTCACGAGGAGAACCGAACTTGCAACTAGCTCACACAATCTATCAGCCGCCCGGTGACGGGCCCCATCCGACCATCCTCACTTTGCACGGCCGTGGCGCCAATGCCTTCGATCTGCTTGGCCTCGCGCCTTATCTATGCGGCGGGAAATTTCTTGTTATCTGCCCGCAGGCGCCGCTGGAAACACCCATCGGCCCCGACGCGGTCGGTTTTGCTTGGTACGCAATGAGCCTAGGCGGCCCGCCGGATGTACAGGGCATGCTGTCCTCACAGAAACAATTGCAAGCGTTTCTCGACGAATCTCTCACGCGCTATCCGATCGATGAGAAAAGATTGCTCGTTCTCGGTTTCAGCCAAGGCGGCGTGATGGCGTACAGCTTGGCGCTGGCGAATCCGGCGCGGTTCCGCGCGCTTGTGGCCCTCAGCAGTTGGTTACCGCCGGAGCTGGTACCCCTGCTCAACGTGAGCGACGCCGTCCAATCGCTGCCGACGCTGGTGCACCATGGCACACAAGATCCGACCATCGAGGTCGAGCGCGCGCGAAGTTCGGTAGAGCGGCTGCGCGAAATGAAAGTGCCGTTAACGTTTAAGGAATACGAGATGGGACATGAAATCAGACCGAGAAGCCTCGCAGACCTCTCGGCCTGGTTGCAGGAAAACGCGCTGGGCTGACCGGCCGGTCGTTTGACGCCCCTAGGACCGCCCTTGTGCTGGTGAGCAACGCTAGTCCACTTAGTCAAAGCGTACCTATAGGAACTGTCAACAACGCTCTTTACGCGGCTGTTTCGGCCCAGGTTTCCCGCCACGCCGCGAATTCGGCGGGCCTTATTTCGTAACGCGCATAATTTCCTTCGTGCAGGCCGAGCAGTTCGCTCTCGGCCATCTCCCTGAACCGCTCGCGGTCGGCGGGAGTCACGTTCTCCTGGACCCATTTAGCGATGTGAGCCACCGCCGCCTTCCTGTCCATGCGCGCGCGTATGACCTCGGCGACGATCTGGCGCAGTGGCGCACGGTGTTGCAGGCGAAAAGGATCAGGCTCGCCGAGCGATTGTCTGACGGCTGCGTATCGCGCGGCGGATCGCTCATAGGCCCAGATAAACACGTCCTTGAGCAGGTCAATCTTATTCAGTTCGTACACGCCGAGAACGGCGTCCGTGTAGATGGAGCGCGAAACTTCGGTGAACGACAGCGGAGAGAGATTGGCTTTGATGAACGGAATGTTCGCGGCAAGACGCGAGACGCGCTTGTTAACGTCGTCGAAGGGCTGGAGGTATGGTAGTTGCACCATAACGAAGAAGGCCTGTTCGAACGGGTCTTCGATGGCCGCGGCCGTTGCCAGGATTTGGTCAAAGCATTCCTCTATGACCTGCGGAACTTCAAGCGGGTGATAGGTGGATTTTTCAATACCAACGCCGATGCGTCTCAGCCTTCCGGCCGCTGATTGATCCGCCAGCAGGTTATTCGCGAGTATGGCGTGAAGGTTGAGAATCGTATAGCGGTTGAAGCCGATATCGTCGGCCGCGCCGACGAGAAATGTGATGGCATCCTTGTGGTTGAGAATCATCTGGGCTTCAAGCTGCTCCCGGCCTTCGGGCTGTTCGCCGAACTCGATCAGACGCCTTGTGTCGAGCAGGGAATAGGTGTTGCCCTCAAGTCGGCTTGAATTCCACGACAGGTCGATGAGAAGCCGGCTTAGGATCTGCTTTGCGTAGGTCCCTGCGGGTTGGGGCGCCATTTTGGGGCTTCCGGTATCTCGCAGGCGCGTGCGCACCGCCGGAGAAAGATAGGCGGTAAGGTTGGGCCGGTACGATTCCAAAAATTCACGGTTATAGCCGACCGGATTGCGGGCCGTGGTGGGCCGATGGAGATACTCCTGGATTTCGACGGATGTTTTGGAGAGGGGTAAAGTTAGCTTGACCTCGGATGCATCCTGCACCGCTATGGCCTCGGCGACCGCCGCGGGTTGTTGTTGCGGCAGGCGATATTTCGTCCACCGCCCCTCACCTTCCGTGACAAGGCGCTTCGCATTCACGAGGTACTTCAGCCGGTATTGGAGGGTACGGCGTGGCAGATCGGCCTTCAGCTCGTCAACGATTTGTTGGAGCGTGAGGCCACCGGGATGATGGTGTACAGCCTCTTCGATAGCTTTCAGGTCTTGTTCGGGTATTTGTTTCGCCATACATCGCTCCTTCATTGCGCATTGGAATCATAGCGCTTCATATGCGCAATTAAAGCACACATATGCGCAATATACAATCCTATGCGCAAGAATTAATTGCGTATATAGAATTATAGTTGCGTATATTATGGCTATGCGCAATTAAGCGCGCCGAAGGCTCGACTGAGACTGGCGGTATGCCCCCC
>CAYZJE010000073.1:0-10926 GCA_964478485.1 uncultured Syntrophobacter sp.
AGAATGATTTGGTTGAAATACATGGGGTAATATTCCAGCGGAAAGGGTGTCGGGAACGATTTAGGACTTTTCAAAATCACCCAGCCGGCTCTTTTACGCGACTTAACCGTTGACGGAGGAGTAAAGATGAACAGAAGGACCGCGATCCGGCAAATGGCAACTTTTTTTCTGACTACTGCTTCGCTAGCGCACGCGCAGCAGACGAAGAAAGTCCCACGGATAGGATTTGTGTAGGGGACTGGCGACGCTGACAATCCTGGACCTGATATTGAGGCATTTCGGCAAGGGCTGCGAAATCTCGGTTATATTGAGAGGGAAAATATCCTGGTTGAGTATCGCTATATGGAGGGAATTCCGGACCGTAGCCCGAAGCTCGTGGCCGATCTCGTGCAACTCAAGGTGGATGTCCTCGTCTCTACAGCTCCATCGTTAATTATCGCAGCCAAACAGGCGACCAAGACAATACCGATTGTTATTGTAACGTCTCAAGATCCAGTTGCAGCGGGGGTAGTCGATAGCCTGACGCGCCCCGGCGGAAATATCACCGGGCTCACCAGACTCACCCGGCAGTTAAGTGGAAAACGGCTGGAGTTCTTTAAGGAAGTGGTCCCGACAATGTCGCGGTTAGGAGTCCTCTTGGTGACGAGCCCAACGTCCACGAGTAATTACGATGCTACGGCCCGAGCTCTAAAACTTCCGCTTCAAGCCCTAGAGGTACAGCGTCCGAACCCTGATTTGGAGGGCGCATTCGAAACTGCGGCCAAGGGGCGCGTGAGCGCACTAATAACAATTACGAACACTGCGCTCGTCCCCTACGCGAAAACGATTGCTGACCTTGCAATGAAGTACCGACTGCCTTCAATGTACGAGAGAAGCGAGTACGTCGATGCTGGCGGCCTCGTGTCCTATTCTGCCGACGATGCTGAGAGTTACCGGCGCGCCGCGATTTACGTAGACAAGATTCTTAAAGGGGCAAAGCCCGCCGAACTGCCGGTCGAGCAGCCGCTGAGATTTGAGTTTGTCATCAATCTGAAGACGGCGAAGCAGATCGGCCTGACGATCCCGCAGTGGACGCTGATGAAGGCAACGAAGGTGATTCAGTGAAGAGAAGGCAACAGGCATTAGGCAATGGTAGGGGCGGACCGGAGTCTGTCCTGAGTCCATCGAAGGATGTCCGCCCGTTCGGAGGGCCGACACGCAGGTCGGCCCCTACGCGGGTTCGACAATCGGAAATCTAAAATCTAAAATTGAAGGGGTTCTTCGGTATCCGTCTAACACGCGCTAAAGTTCGCATCGTCGCACTGAACCGGCCGCTGTGCCGCGGCCGTCTACTCGCTAAGCGCTTCGAATGCTTCCTTGCGCTACTCGGAGACCTTTGGTAAGAATGAATTCTATGTTAATCCCGCCTCTTGAAGCGGGAACAATTAAATGGAGTTTCCAAAGGGGGTGAGCATCCCCTTTGGTCAAGGGCGGGGTTAAATCCCCGCCCGCGAAGTGACTTCGTTCAATTGATGTGCGGGCGGAGATGCCATGGTTAAGCAAGCGATTCATAGCAGCCAGCTCACCTATGAGGACTACCTTCAGTTTCCCGACGATGGAAAGCGTCATGAAATCGTCGAGGGCGATCACTACATGACTCCCGCGCCAAGAACGAAGCACCAGAGAATATCGGGCAACCTAGCAACGGCTATGATATCCTTTTCCAAACAACATAAACTCGGTTTGGTTTTTACCGCGCCATGCGACGTGGTCCTCTCGGATGAGAACGTGATCCAGCCCGATCTTTTGTTTGTCTCCACTGCGCGCGCTGCCATCGTGACGGAAGACAACATCCAGGGCGCGCCGGATCTCATGGTCGAAATCCTTTCCGAGTCGAGCCGCAAAAAGGACGAAGTGACCAAGCGCAAGCTCTATGAACGTTTTGGCGTCCAGGAGTACTGGATTGTCGACCCCGAATTGGAGATCGTAAAGATTTTCAAGTTAACGCAAAACGGATACGGGCGCGCCTCAGAGCTGAGCAAAGAAACTAACGACGTCCTCACTACGGAACTTCTGCCCGGTTTTGAATGCGCCGTTAGTGAAATATTCGAGTAAGTTCCTTCGTTTCAAACCTCAACAAACGAAGCCACTGCGCGAGCGGAGTGTTGACACCGCCGTAGAATACAATGGACCAAAGGGGATGCTCACCCCCTTTGGAATCTCCATTCAAGTGGTTCCACGCTGCCAGCAGGGTGGTCAACGAAAAATATGAATCGCGGCAAAAATACTTAAATTTTTGGTGATTCAGGCTTCTATGTGGTTCACCACGGATCAGCCACAATTTTCAAGGCTGAGGCGCGGAGGGCGCGTCCTTCGACTAAGCTCAGGATGGGCGGCTACGAAAAATTCCGCTCGTGGTGAGCTTGTCGAACCATGTGAACTCTGTGCCTCTGTGGTGAATAGTCAGGAAGAGCCAAAAAGTTAAAATCACAGTTTGGGATTTCGGGAGGACGCGATGAGCGTGGGTAGGGACTATTTTGAAATCGAGGCGGAGCTGAAGAAGCGCGTCGACGGCGACATTCACTTCGACAAGTTTTCGCGCCTGCTTTATTCCACCGATGCGTCGATTTATCAGATCGAACCGATCGGTGTCGTCGTGCCGCGCCACAAGGGTGATGTCCAAGCGGTGATCGAAATCGCCAATCGTTTGGGCGTCTCGGTGTTGCCGCGCGGCGGCGGCACGTCTTTGGCTGGGCAGACCGTCGGTCACTCCATCGTGTTGGATTTTTCCAAATACATGCAGAACGTCTTGGAGGTCAACAAAGAAGAACTGTGGTGCCGCGTCGAGCCGGGTTTGGTGCAAGACGAATTGAATGCATATGTCCGTGGCCTGGGTCTTCAATTCGGTCCGGACACGTCGACCTCCAATCGCGCCACCATCGGCGGCATGATCGGCAACAATTCCGCCGGCGCCCACTCGCTCACCTACGGCAAGACCTTGGACCATGTCATCGAGTTGACGATACTGCTTGCCGACGGCAGCGAAGTGGTCTTGAAGGACTTGGCGCCTGATGAAGTTGAGCGCAAAAGCAAAAACGACACGATCGAAGGACGCGCGTATCGCGAAGTGTTTCGCCTGGCCGAGCAGAACAAAAACGAAATCCTGGCGCGTTATCCGAAAATCATGCGGCGCGTTTCGGGGTACAATCTCGACGAGTTCATTAAACCTCAGCCTTTTAATCTCGCGCGCATGATCACCGGCTCCGAAGGGACTTTGGCGACCATCGTCGAAGCCAAGATGCGCTTGGTGCCCAAGCCAAAGTGGACGGCGATGGATGTCATTCACTTCAACGACGACATCGAGGCTCTGGAGTGCGCGCAGGTGGTCTTGCAAACCGCACCCTACGCTTTGGAATCTACCGATAGTATGATTCTCAACCTAGCGCGGGGAAACATCGTGCAATCGCAGCGTTTGGGTTTCGTCCAGGGAAACCCGAGCTCGCTGCTGATGGTCGAGTACGCTGGCGAGACGGAAGAGGAGGTGAGAAGCCAAGTCCATAAGCTCGAAGAAGTCCGCAAGCGCGAGAACATCGGCTATGCGTCGACGCTCGCATTCAAACCAGAAGAAGTGAAAGCGATCTGGGGCGTGCGCAAGGCCGGCTTAGGTTTGCTGCTCGGCACCAAGGGCGACAAGAAGCCGATTGCCTTCGTCGAGGACGCCGCGGTGGAGCCCGCGAAATTGCCGGAGTTTATCAAGCGCTTCCGCGAGATTGTCACCCGTCACGACACGGTAGCTGGTTATTACGGCCACTGTTCGGTCGGCTGCATGCATATTCGCCCGCTGATCAATCTCAAGGACGAGAGCGAGAAGCAAAAGATGGTGTCCATCGCGAACGAAATCTTAGCTCTCGTGCTCGAATTCAACGGCGCCATGTCGGGCGAGCATGGCGATGGGTTGGCGCGCAGCCATTTTAACTTAAAACTGTTCGGCCCAGCGCTCTACGACGCTTTCCGCCAGGTGAAGCGCGCCTTCGATCCGAAGAATCTGATGAATCCGGGAAAGATCGTCGACTCGCCGGCAATGACCGAGTCGTTGAAAATTAGCCCGCAATACAAAACTTGGGAACCGCGCACGACTTTGGATTTTAGCGAGCAAGGCGGCTTCGTGCGCGCCGTGGAGATGTGCAGCGGCATGGGCGAGTGCCGCAAGAAACTCGACGGCACCATGTGTCCGTCCTACATGGGCACCCTCGACGAAGAGCATTCCACGCGCGGGCGCGCCAATGCGCTCAGGAGCGTGCTGTCGGGCAAAGTGCCGAAGGAAGAGTTTACCGGCAAGCGCTTGTACGACGTGATGGATCTCTGCCTCGAATGCAAAGCCTGCAAGGCCGAGTGCCCGTCCAACGTCGACATGGCGAAGATCAAATACGAATTCCTCGATCACTACCACCGCGCCAACGGCTTGCCGCTGCGCAATCGGATGTTTGGCGCCATCGAAACGTTGAACCGTGTAGGCTCGGCGCTAGCGCCGGTTTCGAACTGGCTCGCGAATTCAGTGCCCAATCGCTGGTTGATGGAAATCTTCACCGGCATCGACCGGCGCCGGCCGCTGCCGCAGTTCGCCACCGAGAGCTTCGCGGATTGGTTTCGCGGGCATAAGGTGGAAGGGGACGGAGCGAAGGGTGAGGTAGTTTTGTTCCACGATACTTTTAACAATTTCAACACACCCAACGTCGCCATCGCGGCGACGCGCTTTTTGGAGAAGTCAGGCTATCGCGTCCTGCTGGTCGACAAGAAGTGTTGCGGCCGGCCGATGATTTCCAAAGGAATGCTCAGTGCGGCAAAGGAGAACGCCGCATGGAACGTCGAGCGGCTCCTGCCTTATGCCGAAAAGGGAACGCCGATCGTCGGCTTGGAGCCGTCGTGCTTGCTGACACTGCGCGACGAATATCCGGAATTCATTCGCACCAACGCGGCGAAAAAGGTTGCCGAGAATAGTTTTCTTCTGGAAGAATTCGTCATGCGCGAAGTGAACGCGGGCAGATTAAAAATCAATGCCAACGCCAAGGGTAAGAAAGTTTTACTGCACGGCCACTGCCATCAGAAAGCTCTCGTCGGCACCGCGCCGACGGTGGCGATGCTCAAAGCCGCTGGTTACGAAGTCAGCGAAGTCGACTCCGGCTGCTGCGGCATGGCGGGGTCTTTCGGCTTTGAAAAAGAACACTACGATCTTTCGACCAAGATCGGCAACCGCCGTCTTGCTCCGGCGGTGAAATCCGCGAGTGATGACAGCGAGATCGTTGCCCCCGGCATATCCTGCCGCCAGCAGATCGAGCATCTCGCGGGCAGAAAAGCGAAACATCCGGCGGAGCTGCTGCTTGAATTGGCGACGGCTCAATGAAACCAACCTGGGCCTGGTAATCCAGGGCATAATTTCGCGCTTTTCGGATAAGTTTCGCCCATTGTGTTTTTGTCAAGGTTGCATCGCCTCTGGTCGATCGGTCGCGCCAATGTTTCTAAACAGAAATAAACTTGACCGTATCGACTGAAAATCCAATAATTAAAGGTATGAGAATACCTTTTCGAGTCTGGTTGGCTCTGTCATTGGTAGTGCTTCAGCTATCGGCATGCGCCGGCGACAAAATGATCGAGCCCGCGCGTCCCGCTCCCGCACCCGTGCCGATTGCGCCAAGACCGGCTCCGCCGCCACTAGCCGACTTCCGCGGCCCGGCGACGCGGCCGTTCTTGATGGGATTTACCCATTGGCCGGCCGATCTTTCTGACGAAGGGGTCGCGGTGGCGCGGGACTATGCGCAGGCGCGCGGCGATATCGTGGCGATCAGTTTTATCGGCGGCATTCCTTGGCCCGAAGCCTTCGACGGCAAACCGTTTTCAAGAAATGTTCAGGACAGCATGATCCAGCGGCCCGCGCCGGGCAAAAAATTGTTTCTATCAATCTCGCCGCTCAATAAAGATCGCCGAGAGATGGCGCCCTACTGGGGTAATGCGGAAAATCAGCCGTTGCCCAAACCGTGGGATAGCGAGCCTCTCAACAGCGCGCGGGTGAAGCGAGCCTATCTCAATTTTGTCTTGCGTGCGGTGGATGCCATGGGGCCGGATTATCTTGCCATCGGCGTCGAGTCCAACATGCTGTTGTCGCGCGATGGCACCAAGTGGCGCCAACTGATGGAACTGCATCGCGACACCTATACGGCGGTGAAAAAAGTGCATAAGACGCTGCCGGTTTTCTTCACCACGGAAGTGTTGCACTACAAACGACTGGCGCGCGACGCCAAAGGCTCCGCCCAGGAAAAAGAAGTCGGCGAAATGATGCGCTATAGCGACATGTTCGCCATGAGCTTTTATCCGCACATGAGCCTGGAGGTGCCGCGTCCAGTGCCGCCCAGTTTTCTCGAATTCGCGACGCGCTTTAAAAAACCCATCGTGGTGGCCGAGAGCGGCATGAATTCGCGCAACGTGGAACTAAAATCCTACGGCACCACGCTCCAGGGATCGGATGCCGACCAGCAGCAGTTTACCGAACTGCTGCTCAAGACCGCAGCCCGTGACAATTATGAGTTCGTCATCAACTTCGCCACCACCGACTCCGAGCGCCTGGTCGCCAAACTGCGCCCGCCGCTCGACGACATCGCGCGCATCTGGGCCTTTACCGGCATGCAAACCAGTGACAAGCGTCCCAAGCCGGCGTCGGCGGTGTGGGATGGTTTTTATCGCGCCAAGTATGAGCAGGCGAAGTGGTGGTAGGTTCGCGCCGGCGCGCGAAATTTCAAATTGCAAATTTTAGATTGCAAACAGCAAGCGCCGCTGGGATTGCGATCGTCCGAATCAATCAGACCGATCAGACCAATCAGTCCGCTCAATTAACTCGTCTTGATCAGCGAATAAAACAAGACCAACTCACCGCCTCTTCCCGCAGCAAAATCGTGCGGCGTGCCTTTGGGAATGTGGCAGACGATGCCAGGCCGTAGCGGGATGCGTTTGCCGTTGATGCGCAAGCGGCCGCTGCCTTTGATCACTTGGCAGACCACGTCTTTGTCATTGTGATTGATCTGTTTCCGGTCGGAGTTTTTGGTCGGGCGGAAGGCGATCAGGCCGCTGGTGAATTGTTTTTCCTTGAAGCAATCGGCGTAGCGGATTTCGTCGTTGATTTTCTTAAGGCGCTTCAACGCTGAATTGATTTTGATGATTTTCATTGTGCAGAAGGCAGTGGGCAATAGGCAACAGTTCAGATAGTCCGTCCGGTGTTTTTCTATTGCCTATTGCCTCATGCCTATTGCCTTTCTTGTTCAGTCACCGCCGCCAGAATTTCTTTGATCGCTTGTTCGGCTTTGTCATTGGGCACGCGGCTCGAACCGACGACTTTGTGGCCGCCGCCGCCGTAGTTTTTCAGCAACTCGCCGACGTTGACGTTCGAGGTCGGCGTGAAAATGTTGTAGCCGACAGAGATCGCCGTGGTGTTTTCGCGCTGAGGGTCATGCGCGACTTTCACTTGGATATTGCCTTTGGGGAATAGCGTGAAGACCAGGAAACGATTGCCGTCGGGAATTTCCCTGACACCGCGCAGGTCGCAGTAGATCACGTTGCCTTTGTACGCCGTCCGTTCGAGCAGCAGCTTGCGGAGCTTTTCTTGCTCGTCTTGAATGCGCTGGCAACGCTGCTTGATGTCCGGATCGCTCAAGGTTTCTTCCAAGCTAGTGTCGCGCAGCAAGTCGATCACTTTCAGCCAATACGGCTGGTCGCCGGCATTCCTTCCATCCGTGGTCATCGAAATCAGCACGTAGCCTTGCGGGTTGAGCACGTCTTCTTGCGCCAATTTGCCGGCGTCGACTCGGTCGGTTTCATGCATCAAATGCTGCATGCGAGCTGTACCAAGGAACTCGGCGATTTCCTTTGGCGAATTCCTATTGCCTGTTGCCTGTTGCCTAGTGCCTACCTTCGTGTAGTACTCGTAGACGACCCGTGCCGCGCTCGGCGCCAGACGAAAGCCGCCTTGGCCGAGCATGATCGGTTTGGGAAAGTCTGGAGTCGTGTTGGTGATGTGATGGTCGAACCAGAGCGTACAGTTGGGATGATAGGGCAGGTTGGTGATGATATCGCCGCGGCGAATTTCGACCAGGCCGTCCTGCATGAACTTCGGCTCGACGAATAGATAATCATCGATCTTTTCGAACTTGGTGACGAGAGCGCCGCAGACCAGTCCGTCGAAGTCGGCGCGGGTGACGAGTCTCATCGGATCACCTCATCGACGGGCGTATAAGGTAGATTGAACGCACCCGCGACGCCTTCGTACGTGACCTTGCCAGCAAATGTGTTTAGGCCTTTGGCTAGTGCCTTGTTTCTAACAAGAGCTTGAGGAAAGCCGCGATTGGCTAGCTCAAGGCCGTAGGTCAGTGTCGAATTCGTCAGCGCGTAGGTCGACGTATTCGGCACGATGGCGGGCATATTCGTCACGCAGTAGTGGACCAATTCTTCTTCGACATAAATCGGCTGGCGATGCGTCGTCGGACGGGAAGTCTCGGCGCAGCCGCCTTGATCGATAGCGATGTCGACAAACGCCGCGCCGGGCTTCATACGTTTCGCCAGCGTGCGCGGAATGAGTTTCGGCGCCTGGGCGCCGGGGATCAAAACCGAACCGATGACCAGATCGGCGCCGAGAACCGCTTCCTCGACATTGGCTCGGTTAGACATCAAGGTGGTAACGTGACCACCGAGGATGTCGTGAACGTAACGCAACTTGGTGGGATTGATATCGAGAATGCTGACGTCGGCGCCCATGCCGACGGCGACCTGGCAAGCCGATGTACCGGATATGCCGGCGCCGATGATGACAACGTTGGCTGGGCGCACACCCGACGCGCCGCCTAAGAGAACTCCTCTGCCGCCATTTTCCGCTTGCAAGCACCAAGCACCGACTTGGATCGACAACTGTCCGGCGATCTCGCTCATCGGCGCGAGCAGCGGCAGGGAGCCGTCATCGAGCTGGATTGTTTCGTAGGCGACGCCCGTAACTTTACGCTCAAGCAACGCGCGTGTGACTGATTCAGTCGCGGCAAGATGTAAGTAGGTGAAAAGGATTTGGCCGCCACGCATCAGCGGGAACTCGGCAGGCTGCGGCTCCTTGACCTTCATAATCATATCTGCTTGCCGCCAAACCTCCTGTGCCGTATCGACAATGACCGCTCCGGCGCTTTCGTATGCCTGATCGGTGAGGCCGCTGCCCAGGCCGGCACTTCTTTCGATCAGCACTTTGTGATTGCGCGCGACGAAACCGGCCACTCCCGTCGGAGTGACGGCGACGCGATTTTCCTCTGTTTTGATTTCCTTCGGGACGCCGATGATCATGCCGAAAAGCTACGCGATGCACGGCGGAGTGTCAACGAATGGGAATGGAGTACTGGAGTGTTGGAGTAATGGAGTGATGCTTTCCGGACCCAACACTCCACCACTCCAATACTCCATCACTCCAATCTTCGCTCACCGGTTGAGCGACCACACGAGGATCGCCCAGCCGGCGAGGAAGGCTAGGCCGCCGATCGGTGTGATGGCGCCTAGCCAGCGCATGCCGGTGGCGCTCAATAGGTAAAGGCTGCCGGAGAAGATGACAATGCCGACGATGAAGCACCAGCCGGCGCCATTCAAGTTAGCTTCCGGCCATTTGGAGGTCGCCCACGCTACCGCGATCAGGCCGAAGGCGTGATATATTTGATAGCGCACGCCGACTTCGAAAATGTTGAGCATGTCCGGCGTAAGCTTGGTGCGCAGGGAGTGGGCACCGAAGGCGCCCAGAGCGACGGCGATAAAAGCGGCGATGGCGCCGGCGCTGAAGAAGAAGCGGTCCATGGGTTGGGTCGTGATTCGTAATCGGTTATCGAATAGCCGCGGCTGAGTTGTCGGCGGCAATGCTTCTCATTTTTTTGCGCTCGTTTCGGTAAATAGACTCCGCAGCTTGCTTCAGAGGGCGCGATGAATCGCGCCCCTACGTCAGACCGGAATCTGCCTGACTATTACCCTGTCGAAGACGCCGCGGGTTGATCCGGTGTAGGGGCGCAATTTATTGCGCCCGTCCCTTCTTTGCGCCCTTTGCGCCTCTTGCGGTTAATTCATCCGATGCTGACTTTACGAGGCTTGCGGCGCGCCACGATTGAATGACACGATCATCTCGCCTTTTTGAATGACGATCTGCCGATAATCCTTGCGTTGGCTCAAGGCGTCGATCAATTTTATCAGTGGCTGGTTCGCGGTTAAGTATTCCTTGGGCGCGCCGGCGGCTTTCATCTCTTCAATTTCTTTTACTTCGAGATTCCAGCGCAACAGGAATTCCTCGTCGGAACAATTCTCAGAGTTCATCTTTTTGCGCAACTCGGCGACCGACGGTTCCGGCGGCGGGCGCTCGGCCCATTCCTTAGCGCGCGCCCGGTCGAGAATCTTCGCTTTGACTTCCGGCGCCATGAGCTCGGCGCCTTCTTTGCCCCAATAGCCGAGCGCGTACTGGATGATTTGATCCGTCACTTCCTTGTAACGCTCGCCGACGATGACGTTGATCGCGGCCTGGCTGCCAACGAATTGCGACAGGGGCGTGACCATGATCGGATAGCCCAGCTCGGCGCGCACCTGCATGGTTTCTTCCAGCGCTTGATCAATCTTGTTTTCCAGCCCGACTTTACGCAACTGAAAGCGCAGATTCGAGATCATGCCGCCGGGCACTTGATGTTGATATTGGGAGTAGTCGTACTCCACCGGCGCGCCGATGGGAAAACCTTCGCGCTTGGCGATGTAAGTGAAATGATCCGAAACCGGCTTGAGAATATCTTCGTCGATGAGCGTCTTGTAGCCCAGCGCGCGAAGATTTTTCGCGACGTTGAACAGCGACGGATTCGACGAACCGTCGGCCAGCGGCGGCAGCGCGGTGTTGACGATCTTGATGCC
>CAYZJE010000074.1:0-3086 GCA_964478485.1 uncultured Syntrophobacter sp.
AAAGTGATCGACTTCGCTTTGGAAGCCGCCGGTCCGGCGGCGCTGCGCAAACAGCATGTCATCGCCCGGGCGTTTCGCCACGCGCGGGCGCGACGCATCGTCGAAGGGCCGTCCGAGGTGCAGCGCCACATCATTCAGCGCGCGCTGTTCCGCGACGGCGCCGGGCTGCTGGAACTACAGTAGGAAGGCAATAGGCAGTAGGCAACAGGCAATAGTAATGGACATCGGAATCCAAATTCAGACTCTTAACTATTGCCTAATGCCTGTTGCCTAGTGCCTGATTTTTATGGACTTGAAACTTACTGATGAAGAGAAGCTGATCAAAAAAACCGCGGCGGAGTTCGTCGACCGGGAACTGATCGGGCGTGAAGGGGCGTTCCTCAAGCAGACCGAAGCGTTTCTGCCGCCCGGCGCGCCGATGCGCCGCGAGCTCGATGGCGGGATACGATCAGAGCTGACCAAGCTCGCGCGTGAAGTCGGCCTGTGGTGCTTGGAGTTGCCCGAGGCTTTCGGCGGTTCGCCGACGACTGCGCTGATGCGCGTGCTGATTCACCGCGAGTTCGGCCGTTCGGCGTTGCCGTTCGCGCCGGTGACCATTCCCGCATTCATGTTCGAGAGCAAGTACGGCCAGCAGCTCGCCGACGGCGTGCTGTCGCTCTCCTTGGCCTTCGACGCGGCTCATAAAACCGGCCATCTATCTCAGCTTAAAAATCTCTATCGCCAAGAACCCGACGGCGCGATCCTGCAAGATGCGCGGATCGACCTTTTCGACTGTCACGCCGATTTATTTCTGTTCCCCGCCAGAGAACAAGGAACCGAGCGGCTCGGACTGTTCGCGATCGAGCGCGATGCATCCGGCACCTTGATCGCCGATGAAGTCGATCTGACCACCGATGCGACCGTCGCCCGGCTGAACTTGCATCTCTGCCGCCTAGCCAACGAACAGTTGCTCGGCTACGAATACGAATCCGGCGCGATCATCGCCGCCGAGCAGTTAAGGATCGCGGCACGCTCGCTGGGGATCGGCATGCGCTGCCTGGCGGCTTGCATCGAGCATGCGCGTAACCGTGTGACCTTCGGCCGGCGCCTCGCCGAGCGCCAGGCGATCCAATGGATGCTCGCCGATTTGTCGATTGATCTTCGCAGCTGCACCTGGCTCACACTGGAAGCAGCCTGGCGCGCCGATAACGGCGAGACCTATTTTGACGAGGCGGCATTGGCGAAGAAGCGGGCGGCGAAAATGGCATTTCAAGCCGCCGACACGGCGATCCAGATCCACGGCGGTTACGGCGTCTGTAAAGAGTTTCCGTTCGAGAGTTTTTATCGCGAAACGCGTCTGATGCGACTGCTTTACGGGCGCGAAGAAGAAATGAATCGAGCGGCGGGCGAGAAATTCTTAAGGCAATAGGCAATAGGCAGTAGGCAACAGGCAATAGGCAATAGGCAACAGAAAAGATAAGAGGAAAGTGATAACCACAAAGAACTCAAAGGTCGCAAAGTATTATTCTTTGTGTTCTATGCACTGCAATACCTCAAAGTTTGCGTGGCTTGCGCAAATTTTCCGTTCCGTGCTCCTAAGTTGCCGTGCTCAATGAGAAAATCCAATCTCACCACGAAGGACACGAAGAGCACGAAGTTCGGAATAATAATTTTTCGAACCCTTCGTGTCCTTCGTGACCTTCGTGGTGAAAATTCTTTCCCATTTGGTTGCGGCTCTGCTGCGCTAAGTTCTTTGCGGTTCATTCTTAACTATTGCCCAATGCCCAATGCCTAATGCCTGAGAGCGAAGAGAGAGAGAAAAAAGCATGCGACGCAACAAAGTTTGTTTTGTCGGTTACGGTTCGACGGAGTACTCGCGCAAGTCGGAGGAGTCGCAGTTGGGCCATTACGCGACGGCGATTCGCGCGGCGCTCAATCAGACGGGGCTCAAGAAGAAAGATATTCATGGCCTGTCGATAACTACGCAGGCGAGTCCGGACACGGCGCCGCACGTGGCGGAGCAGTTGGGCTTCGAGCTGGACTGGGTTTTGAACGCCGACTATGGTGGGGCGGGGGGAGTCGGCGCGGTGCGCCGCGCCGCCGATGCAATAGAATGCGGCCATCTCGATGTCGCGCTCTTGGTCGGCGGCAATTCTTTCGACCGGAGCGTAGCGCACCAGCGGCCGCTGGAATATCAGCGCGGCAACTTTGTCGACGTCTACGGTTACGGCGGGCCGAATTCACTGATGGCGCTGATCCAGCGCCTGCACATGGAAAACTTCGGCACGACCCTGGAGCAGATCGGCAAGATCGCCGTGGCGCAGCGCTTCAATGCGATGAACAATTCGCAGGCGCTGTTTCGCGAGCCGATGGCCATGCAGGATTATTTGAACTCTCGAATGATCTCCGATCCGATTCGTTTGTTCGATTGCGTCATGCCATGTTCCGGCGCCGAGTGCCTGATTCTCGCTTCCGAAGAAAAAGCCAAACAGATTTCCGACAAGCTGGTTTATTTAGTCACCGACGCCGAGAAAGTGCACTACCAGGTCGCCAACATGCTGCCGGAGAAAACGACTTTCGGTATGAAGGCGGTGGGTGAGAAAATATTCTCAGAAGTGAAGCGCGAGGACATCGACCTGTTCGAGATCTACGACGACTATCCCATCGCGGTGATGATCCAGATTGAGGATTTCGGTTACTGCAAAAAAGGCGACGGCGGTAAGTTTATTGACGCCCATGATCTGACTTACAACGGCGATTTCCCAGTCAACACCGGCGGCGGTGAGTTGTCGGTGGGACAAGCGGGGTTGGCCGGCGGCTTCCTCCACGTCGTCGAAGCGCTGCGCCAATTGCGCGGCGAAGCCGACGGCCACCAAGTGAAGAAAGCCGAGCGCGCCCTGGTCACCGGCATCGGCTGGCTCAACTACGGGCGCAATCTCGGCACCACGGCCGCGCTGGTCATGGAAAGGAGAAAGTGATGGCTGAAGCAAGAGCACCGCAAAAAAGTTTGCCCAAGATCAACCCGGTCGACCGGCCTTTTTGGGAAGGCGCGGCAAAAAACAAATTTCTCCTGCAGAAATGCCAGAGCTGCGGCAAGGTGCAGTTTT
>CAYZJE010000075.1:0-2887 GCA_964478485.1 uncultured Syntrophobacter sp.
CGACATCGAAGCGTTGGCCAACTGGAATGCCAAAGTAAAATCCGAGAAAGAGATCGCCTTCATGCCGGCGCGGGTGTTGATGCAGGATCTGACCGGGGTGCCCGCCATAGTCGATCTGGCGGCGATGCGCGAGGCGATGAAGCGGCTGGGCGGCGATCCCAAGAAGATCAATCCACTGGCGCCCGTCGATCTGGTCATCGATCACTCGGTGCAAGTCGATTACTTCGGTTCGAGCGACGCGTTTCAGAAAAATTCCGAGATCGAATTTGAGCGCAACGTTGAACGCTATGCGTTTTTGCGTTGGGGCCAAATGGCTTTCGATAATTTTCGCTTGATTCCGCCGGATGTCGGTATTTGCCACCAGGTCAATCTTGAATATCTCGCGCCCGTGGTGTTTCGCGCCAAGAAAGACGGCACGCACTTCGCCTATCCCGATACCGTTGTCGGCACCGACTCGCACACGCCGATGATCAACGGCCTCGGCGTCGTCGGTTGGGGCGTCGGTGGCATCGAAGCGGAAGCAGCGCTGTTGGGCCAGCCGATCATCATGCTGATTCCCGAAGTGATTGGCTTTAAGCTGCACGGCAAATTGCCCGCCGGCGCGACGGCGACGGATTTGGTTTTGACCGTCGTGCAGATGCTGCGCAAAAAAGGCGTGGTGGAAAAATTCGTCGAGTTCTACGGCTCAGGGCTGTCGAGCTTGAGCCTCGCCGACCGCGCGACGATTGGCAACATGGGACCGGAGTACGGCGCCACCGTCGGTTACTTCCCCATCGACGATGAGACGCTGCGTTACATGACTCTCACCGCACGCGATCCGCACCTGGTCAAGCTGGTCGAAACCTACGCCAAAGAGCAGGGCATGTTTCGCACGGATGAGTCGCCCGATCCAATGTTTACCGATACTCTTGAATTGGATCTTGCTGCCGTGGTGCCGAGCATTTCCGGACCGCGCCGGCCACAGGACCGCATCGCGCTCACCGACAGCAAGAAAGCCTTTGCCGAGGCTTTGCCTTCACTGATGAAATCAAAAGACGCGACCAAGAAAGTCGCGGTGCAAATGAACGGCGACAAGTTCGATCTCAAACACGGCTCGGTGGTGATCTCGGCGATCACCAGCTGCACCAACACTTCCAACCCGTCGGTGATGATCGGCGCCGGATTGCTGGCCAAGAAAGCCGGCGAGAAGGGGCTCACGCGCAAACCCTGGGTGAAAACCAGCTTGGCGCCGGGATCGCGAGTGGTGACGGAATATTTAAAGGACAGCGGCTTGCTGCCCTATTTAGAAAAAATTGGATTTAACATCGTCGGTTACGGCTGCACCACTTGCATCGGTAATAGCGGTCCGTTGCCCGAGCCGGTTGCCAACGGCATCCAAGAAGGCGACCTGGTCGCGGCGGCGGTGCTCTCCGGTAATCGCAACTTCGAAGGGCGGATACACGCCAACGTGCGGGCGAATTATTTGGCTTCGCCGCCGCTGGTGGTGGCCTATGCGCTGGCCGGCAGCATGGATGTCGATTTATACAATGACCCGTTGGGCAACGATTCCACCGGCAAGCCGGTTTATTTGAAAGACATCTGGCCGACGCCGCAGGAAGTCCAAGAAGTTATGAACAAGTCGGTGCGCCAAGAAATGTTCAAAAAAGAATACAGCCAGGCCGGCGAAGGCGACGCGCGCTGGAAGGGCATGCCGGTGCCGCAAGGCGAACTGTTTCAATGGGACATGCAGTCGACCTACGTGCGTGAAGCGCCCTACTTCGACGGCATGAGCAAAACTCCCAGCGCGGTCAAACCGATCACCGGCGCGCGCGTGTTAGCGTTGATCGGCGACTCGGTGACCACCGATCATATTTCGCCGGCCGGTTCGATCGAAAAAAGCGGCCCGGCGGCGCGTTATCTCACCAATAACGACGTGCTGCCGAAGGATTACAATCAATACGGTGCGCGGCGCGGCAATCATGAAGTGATGATGCGCGGCACCTTCGCCAACATCCGCCTGAAAAACATGTTGGCGCCGGGAACCGAAGGCGGCGTGACGGTGCATCTGCCGGACAAGAAGCCGATGTCAATCTATGACGCGGCGATGCAGTATCAAAAGGAAGGCACGCCGCTGATCGTCATCGCCGGAAAAGAATACGGCACCGGCTCATCGCGCGACTGGGCGGCGAAAGGTACACGGTTGTTGGGTGTGCGAGCGGTAATTGTTGAGACTTTTGAGCGCATTCACCGTTCCAATTTGGTCGGTATGGGTGTGTTGCCGTTGCAATTTACTGATGGCAAAAGTTGGAAGAGTTTGGGGCTCACGGGCACGGAACTCGTCGATATTCCGGGGCTTGAGCAGGAACTGAAACCGCGTCAAATGATGAGCGTCAACATAACCTATGCAGATGGACGACGGGAAATCGTTCCGGTCATGTCGCGAATCGATACGGTTGACGAAGTCGAGTATTTCAGGAACGGCGGAATTCTGCACTATGTGCTGCGTGGCTTGGCGAAGGCCGCGTAAGCAAACACTGCTTCGTGACTAGGCAGCGGCTCTCACGGCGAGTAGGGTTTTGGCGCCATGATGAACACAGCGCGTTCTGCAATCTTTGGCGTAGGCTGCCTGGTGGTGGCGGGTGCAGTATTCTTTGCTTCGCCGCTTAGGGCTGAACAGCAAGCGTCGCCCGTCTTTGCGGAATTGTTCACCAGCCAAGGATGCTCGTCTTGTCCGGCGGCTGATCTGCTTTGGGGTGAGTTGCAAAAGCGCCCCGATGTCGTCGCCATATCGTTTAACATCGACTATTGGGACTATATCGGCTGGCGTGACACGCTTGCCAGTCACGACAATACCGTGCGCCAGCAGGCTTACGAGAAAGCGATGCCGTCGCGGCAAATGTATACGCCG
>CAYZJE010000076.1:0-9062 GCA_964478485.1 uncultured Syntrophobacter sp.
TGGTGGCCTGGTTGGCGCTCATCTTTAGCGGCGCGATGCTTTACCCGTGGCTCGTCTGGTTGACCGCGATGTTCGCGGTGGCCTCGGCGGGTTATTCGGCATTTCTTTTCGCTCAGGCGCGCGGTCGTGACTTTTGGCAAAGCCCGTTATTGTTTTGGCATTTAATCGTCCAGGCGTTCGCCGCCGGCGCCGCGGTGTTTATTTTACTTCGGGGCATCGAAGCGCTGACGCCCTACGCGCTCATGTCGCCGGCGATGTTTGCTTGGCTCAATCAGGCCTTGGTCATTGCGCTGCTGGCCAGTCTCGCGATGATCTTCGGTGAGTTATTTATGAAACATGGCGCCGAAGAGTCGGTGCGCGCCGGTGAATTGTTGCTCACCGGTCCGCTCGCTAAATCGTTTTGGCTTTTTGCCATCGGCCTTGGCACGGTGGCGCCGATCATCTTGATGCTCTGGCCGATCAGCTCCATCGTGCCGAACGTAATCGCCGCGGTTTTAGTTCTGTTCGGTCTGTGGATGTACGAGAATCTGTGGATCAAAGCCGGCCAGGCCGTGCCGCTGAGCTAGCAGTTGTCAGTGGTCAGAAGTCAGCGATCAGAGGTCGGTAGAGCCAATTTTTCTCCGGCTGACAACTAGCAACTGATAACTGACAGCTAATGTTAATGAAGAAGGACCGTGAATCATGAACCAACAGCGCATCCCGCTAAATCCCGACGCTTTGAAGTTGGAACCCAATGGTTTGATCAATTATCCGCCGGTGGAAAAATGGGATGACTGGGTCGAATACGACACCGCCCAGTGGCCGCGTAAAGTCGAAAAGCATTGTCGGATCATTCCGACGATTTGCTTTAATTGCGAAGCCGCATGCGGCCTCGTCGCTGTGGTGGAAAAGGATACCAACCAGATTCGCCGCTTCGACGGCAACCCGGAACATCCTGGCAGCCGCGGGCGGAACTGCGCCAAGGGGCCGGCGACACTCAATCAAGTCACCGACCCCGAGCGCATTCGTTATCCGCTGAAGCGCGTCGGCAAACGCGGCGAGGGGAAATGGGAACGGGCGAGTTGGGATGAAGTGCTCGATGACATCGCCGGCCGCGTGCGCAAGGCGCTCAAAGAAGAGCGTCGCAACGAGATTATGTATCACGTCGGCCGGCCGGGCCATGAGCTGCTCTATCATCAACGGATTCTTCACTCCTGGGGTATCGACGGCCACAATAGCCATACCAACGTGTGCTCCGCCGGCGCGCGCGCCGGGTACGCATTTTGGTCCGGCATCGATCGTCCGTCACCCGATCACGCCAACGCGCGTTTCATACTGCTGTTGAGCTCGCATTTGGAGACCGGTCATTATTTCAATCCCCACGCGCAGCGCATTATCGAGGCGAAGGAAGGGGGCACGAAGATTTGTGTCATTGACACGCGGCTTTCCAATACGGCGTCGAAGGCCGATTACTGGATGTCGACCTGGCCGGGCAGCGAAGCGGCGATCTTGCTCGCCATGTGCAATGTGCTGTTGCAAGAAGATCTGTTCGATCGCGATTTTCTGCGCCACTGGGTCAACTGGGAAGAATTTTTGCGCGAGGAACATAGCGACAAGCCCCAGACATTTCCAACCTTCGTTGCCGTCTTGAAGGAAATCTACGCCCAGTTCACCGCCGAGTTCGCCGCCAAAGAAGCGGGCATCGAGCCGGGCGTGATCGTCGAAGTCGCCCACGAGATCGCTAAAGCCGGCTCGGCGTTTTCTTCGCATGTCTGGCGCAATACGGCGGCGGGCAATCTCGGCGGCTGGCAGGTGGCGCGCGCGCTGCAATTTTTGGTAGTTCTCGTTGGCGCGGTCGGAACCGTCGGCGGCACGGCGCCCAACGCGGCGAATAAATTTATTCCCGCGCCGCCGCTGATGCCGCCGCCGGCGAAGATTTGGAATGAGCTGCTGATTCCGAAAGAGTTTCCGCTGGCGTTCTTCGAGATGAGTTTTCTGCTGCCGCATTTTATCAAGGAAGGGCGCGGCAAGCTGGCGATGTATTTTACCCGCGTCTACAACCCGGTGTGGACCAATCCCGACGGCATGAGCTGGATCGAGATGCTTTCCGACGAAAGCAAAGTCGAGCGTCATGCTTGTCTGACGCCGACGTGGAGTGAAACGGCATGGTTCGCCGATTACGTCCTGCCGATGGGTCATGCCTCCGAGCGCCATGATTTGATGAGCCAAGAGACTCAAGCGGCGCGTTGGATCGGCTTTCGCCAACCGATTCTCCGTGTCGCGCTGGAGAAGCAAGGCAAAAAATTCGCCACCACCTACGAAGCGCACGAGGCCGCCGGCATCGGCCAAGTTTGGGAGGAGGACGAGTTTTGGATTGAATTGTCCTGGCGCGTCGATCCTGACGGCTCGCTCGGTATTCGCAAATATTTTGAATCGCCCTACGAGCCCGGCAAAAAGATGACGGTCGACGATTACTATCGCTGGATTTTTGAAAACAGCGTGCCGGGTTTGCCGGCTGCGGCAGAGAAGCAAGGCATCACGCCGCTCGCTTATATGCGCAAGTACGGTGCATTTTTGATCGAAGACAACGTCTACAAGGTTCACGAAGCGGCGCTCAAGTCCACCGACCTCGCGGACGCGAGCGTCGATCCACAGACAAAATTAGTTTCCAAGAACGGCGCCGTGCTCGGCGTCGAGGTCGACGGAAAAGCTTGCGTTGGTTTTCCCACGCCGTCGCGCAAGCTCGAGTTCTTTTCCAAGACGATCAAGGATTGGAAATGGCCCGAGCATGCGATCCCCGGTTATATCAAGAGCCATGTTCATCCGGACAATATCGATATCAATGCCGGCGAGATGTTGCTGTTGCCGACTTTCCGTCTGCCGACGCTGATCCACACCCGCTCGGGCAACGCCAAGTGGTTGTATGAAATATCCAACCGCAATCCGCTCTGGCTCAATTCCAAAGACGCCGAGAACTTCGACGTCAAAACCGGCGATCTGCTGAAAGTCCATACCGAGATCGGTTATTTCATCGACAAAGTGTGGGTCACCGAAGGGATCAAGCCCGGCGTGATCGCCTGCTCGCACCATCTCGGCCGCTGGCGTTTGGCGGAAGATCAAGGCGGCGAACGTTGGTCGACGGCGCTGGTGGACTTGAAGCAGATGGGCGAGGGCAAGTGGATGATGCGGACGATTCACGGCATCCGGCCGTTCAAGAGCGAGGACCCGGATTCCAGCCGTATATTCTGGCAAGACGGCGGCGTGCACCAGAATTTAACTTTTCCGGTGCAGCCAGATTTTATCAGTGGGCAGCATTGCTGGCACCAAAAGGTTCGCATTGCGAAGCCCGGTCCCGACGACAAGTACGGCGACATTTTCGTCGACACCAACAAATCGCACGAAGTCTACAAGAAGTGGCTGCTGAAGACGCGCCCAGCGCCAGGGCCGGATAACTTACGCCGGCCGTATTGGTTGCCAAGATCGTACAAGCCGGCGCTGGAAGCGTATTATTTCAAGAAGGATGAAGGATGAAGGCGGATGGAATAGCCGGATTCGAAATTTAGCCGCACCCTTCGACGGGCTCAGGGCGATCGGGACGCAAAGGGCGCAAAAAAGAATCGGGACTTGTCGGGGCGGGTTTTAAACCCGCCCTTCTTCGTTTGCCAAGAATTCTCCGAGGTCCGTGTAGGATGCGGTGACTGAAAGGAACCGCATCGTCCGTGAGCCCAGAACGGGACACGCAATCCGTTTCCGATTCACTTGACACAAATTCTCCGAGTGCGGGATAGTTGGTTCGCCTGTAATTTGATGTTCAGCTTCGGAGGCATTCATGAAAGTGTGCATGTCCGTATCAAGCATATTCGTCTCGATGATGATGGCTGCTTGTGCGATGGATGCACCGCCAGCGTCAAAACAAATCACTTCCTCACAAGGAATCTGGTCGCGTAAAGCGCCGATGCCGATCGCGATCAGTGAAGTAACGGTTGCAGCGCTTAATAACAAAATCCATGTGATCGGCGGCAGCACGGACGATCGCGCCGATCATCAAATCAATCACGAATACGACGTAGCGACGGATCGCTGGCGCGCGCGGGCGCCGTTGCCGCGCGGCATGACTCATGCCGCGGCGACGGGCTTGAATGGAAAAATCTATGTCGTCGGCGCGTTCACTACGACGGTGCATGGCGGCGCGGTGAATTTGGCTTACGAATACGATCCCGGAGCGGATGCCTGGCGGGCGCTCGCGCCGCTCAAGAATCCGCGTGGTTCCGTCGGCGTGACGGTGTTGAATGGAAAAATCCATGCCGTCGGCGGACGCGGCGTCGACCGAGTGACTGTGACGACGCACGAAGTATTTGATCCGGCGAGCGGCAAGTGGAGCGAACTCCCGCCACTGCCCAGAGCACGCGATCACTTGGCCGTGGTTGCCGCGAACGGACGAGTGCACGCGATCGGCGGGCGCCTTGGTGAAACTTTACAAATGGTTGACCAACACGACATCTACAATCCGGCAACCAACCGTTGGGAAGCCGGCGCACCTCTACCGACCGCGCGCAGCGCCGTCGCCGGCGCGCTCTATCAAGAAAACATTTTCATCGCCGGCGGCGAATGCCGCAACAAGCAAACTTATCCCGAGTTCGAAGCCTACGACGTGAAAACGGGCCGCTGGTCGTCATTTGCCCCAATGCCCATGGGCCGTCACGGCTTCGGCGGCGTTGTCGTCGGCAACAATCTCTACTTCGCCGGCGGCGCGACGGGCTGCGGTGGTGGTGGGCGAACGGGTGAGTTGCTGGTGTTTAGTTTGCCTTAAGGAATTAGGAATGATGCGGTTCCCTTTGGTCACCACATCCTACGGCGCTGTAAGGATTAAATCGCTACACGTTAGCGAGCCGGCACTCTTTCCGCTATAATAAACGTGCAATTTTGGAGCGGCCAGCGAGATGTCAGAGCTTGACGTATTGAAAGAGAAAATTGCCTATCTCAAACTTTGGCTCAGCATCATAGTCGTGACCGATATTAGCTTGGTCGGCTGGCTGCTTGGGAATTATACTTTGGCAAGTTGGCCATTGATAGTGGGAGATGTCGTCGCAATCTCCGTGGTCTCATACGGAATCTAGGTCCTGCACAAACGCATCGAGAAAGAGATCGAGCGACTGAAGGAGCTTTAACCATGGATATCGTTGTCGCAGTGATTTTGGTTGCAGTCGCCGTACTGTTTGTATACGCAGCCCTAGACGCAACAAAACACCCGCAGTAGCCACTGGATATGGCTATGAACTGTGCGCAGCAATTCGCGTAGACGTGATTGATGCGGTTCTTTTGGATCACCGCATTCTACAATCCCGCAACCAACACTTGGCAAGCCGGCGCACTGATGCCGACCGCGAGCAGCGGCATGGCGGGGGCGCTCTATCAAGATAAAATTTTCATTGCCGGCGGCGAGTGCCGCAACAAGCAAACTTATCCCGAGTTAGAAGCCTACGACGTGAAAACGGGCCGCTGGTCGTCATTTGCCCCAATGCCCATGGGCCGTCACGGATTCGGCGGCGTTGTGGTCGGCAACAATCTCTACTTCGCCGGCGGTGCAACCGGCTGCGGCGGCGGTGGGCGAACGACTGAGTTGTTGGTGTTTAGTTTGCCGTGACGTCCGCAATTTGGAGGAGTGATTTTGTGCAAGCCGAAGGCGCGAATGTCATGGGTAAAGATCGGACCCCGTGTTTCTGCCTTCATTGCCGAAAACTAGAACGCCACTTTCATTCAGATCATTGCGTAATCGCGTGTGTTCGCGGCCCGGCAGCTCCGGCTACTCACACATCTAACTGCAAGCGATTCTCACGGCAATAGGTGATGATCTCCTCGATGAAGCGCTGACCGAGGTCGGCGAGTTTTTTTTCGCCGACGCCGCGCACGGCGAGTAAGGCGGACGGTGTGCTTGGGCGCAGGCGGGCCAGGTCGCGTAAGGTGGCGTCGTTGAATAGTACGTAGGCCGGCACGCCGCGTTGGTCGGCGAGTTTGCGGCGCAAAATTCGCAGTGTCTCGTATAATCCTTCGTCTACCTTCTCCCAAGACTTTTTTTCGATACGGGTCTTTTGAACTTTTTCCTTCGGCTGGACGAGGCGGACGGCGCGTTGGCCGCGCAGGACTTCCCACGACGCTTCATTGAGTTGAAGAACCGGGCGTTCGTCATTGCTGCGTTCGAGCAGGCCGGCGTCGATCAACTGATAGAGCATGTTGGTGAGCGATTTGCGGTTGGTGCCCTTGAGTAAGCCGTAGGTGGTAAGTTGTTCATGTCCCCAGCGGCGCACGCGCTCGGTGTTGGCGCCGAGCAGGACATCGATAATATGTTCGCCGCCGAAGCGTTCGCCGGCGCGGGTGACGCAGGAAAGTATTTTCTGCGCCATGACGGTGGCGTCGGCCAACCCTTCGACTTCGTCTAAACAGACATCGCAGGCTTCGCAGTTTGGCCTGGAATATTTCTGGCCAAAATATTCGCTGAGCTTTTTGTGGCGGCAATGTATGCCGCTGCACAGGTGGCGCATATGTTCGAGCAGTTCGCGCGCCGCCGCGATCACTTCGGCGGGTTCCTTGGCGTCGAGAGCGCTTTTTTCGATCAGCGATTCCCAGCGCATCACGTCGGCGGCGGAGTAGAGCAGCACGCATTCGGCTTCCAAGCCGTCGCGCCCGGCGCGGCCGGTTTCTTGCTGGTAGTGCTCGATCGACTTCGGCATCGCGGCGTGGATGACGCAGCGCACGTCGCTGCGGTCGATGCCCATGCCGAAGGCGACCGTTGCGGCGACCACGTCGAGCGCTTCGGCGGCGAAGTCGTCTTGGGTGCGCCGGCGCTCGTCGGCTTCCATGCCGGCGTGGTAATGAGCGGCGCTGACGCCGTTGGACTTGAGCCAGCTGGCCATCGATTCGGTGTCGTTGCGGCTGATGCAATAGACGATGGCGGCCTGTTTGGGATGGCGGCGGAGAACTTCCAGCGCCTGGGCGCGGGCGTCGATGCGCGGGATAATTCGGTAAACCAAGTTAGGCCGGTCGAAGGTGCCGACGAGCACGGCGGGATTTTGCAATTTCAATTGCTGCGCAATGTCGTTGCGCACCCGTTCGGTCGCGGTGGCGGTGTAGGCGTGGATGCTCGCCTTCGAAAAACGCGTTTTCAATTCCGCGAGTCGTCGATACTCGGGCCGAAAGTCATGGCCCCAGTGGCTAATGCAGTGGGCTTCGTCAATGGCGAAAGCATGAATTTTAATTTTCTCGGCGAGATCCAAGAAACGCGTTGTGAGCAGGCGCTCCGGCGCGACGAAAAGTAAGCGATAGCGGCCGGCGGCGAACTGCTCCTCGGTTTCATGAATTGCGTGCGGCGCCATGCCGCTGTAAAGCGCCGCCGCCGGATAGCCGCACTCGCGCAGCCCGTCGACTTGATCTTTCATCAACGAGATCAGCGGCGAGACGACGATGTCGGTGCGGTGGGCGAGCACGGCGGGGACTTGATAGCAAAGCGACTTGCCGCCGCCAGTGGGCAAAACCACCAGCGAGTCGCGCTGTTCCAGACCGGCGCGGATCGCTTGCTCTTGGAGCGGCCGTAGCTCACCGTAGCCCCAGTAGCGTTTCACTGTGGCGATGATGTCGGCGCTGGAATAAGATTTAGGCGTATTCATTCGCTTCGGCCCACGATGCAAATCAATGCATCAAGCAGCGGGTTGAGTCAATGTGTTGTTAGGCAATAGCCAATGAGCAATAGGCAACAGTGAAGTAAAAATCCGAGATGCATCAATTTGGAATCTGGAATTTGTAATTTGAGATTTTCTCAGATCCCTTCCCCTGACCCTCTCTGCCGGTAGATCGGCGTGCGGTTCCATTCGAGGGCTTCTTGGATTTTGCGCGGCAGAGGAGGTTTGCGCGCCGTCATGAACTGAATGAATTCGTCTTTGGATGCCATCGTCATGCGCGGGTTTTTTTGTTTCTCATCGCCGAGAGTAGAGACCGCTTCGCGATAATCGTGGCCAGGGTAGACGCGAATTTCATTGCCGAGGGCTTCCAAGCGCCGCAGGCTATCCCACTGGCATTCGGCGCTGCCGCCGGGCAAATCGGTGCGGCCACAGCCGCCGATCAGTAACGTATCGCCGGTAAAGATGCGATCGTCGAAGAGCATGCACATGCTGTCCGAGGTGTGGCCCGGTGTGTAGAGAACTTTGAGCGAGCATTGGCCGAACTTTATCTCGTCACCGTCGTCAACTTTGACATCGACGTAGGGCGCGTCGGTGGCCCGGTGCATGACGACTTGGAGGCCGTAACGCTCACGCATGAGCTTGCAAGCGGAGTTGTGATCGGCGTGGGTGTGGGTGTCGATGGCGTAAATGAGCTTGGCGCCGAGAAAGTCGGCCAGTCCGGCGTAATCGTCGGCCTTGTCGATTTCCGGATCGATGACGACGCAAACTTTTTCCTTGGCGCAGCCCAGCAGGTAGGACAAGCAGCCGCTCGAGCGGATTTGTTCGAAGACGATTTCTGAGCCGCTCATTTGCGCTTATGCTGTTTTGAGTTCCGAGTTTCGGGTTTCGAGTCACACCCGGACGAACCGGAATTTAGCGCGCCGGCACCGGGATGATCGTGCCCTTTTCTTGGTTGTAGCGGCTGCGGTCTATCTTATCCAAGTCGTAGCTCAGGAAGCGAAACACCACGCCTGGCCCCTGGACAGCATTGGTCGAGTGGATGTCGCCGGGGAGATAGGGCACGACGGTGCCAGGGGTGAGCTTATCGAGCCGTTCTTTTTCCAGGGTGCATTTACCGGCCTGGGAGCCGTCGTCCGTGCGTTTGTACTTGGTGATTTCAGTGACGCCGCTGTAGCCGCCGTAAACCACCCAGCAGGGACCGTGATCGTGGGGCGTGTTGCCGTGGCCTTGCTTGTGCACATGGCCCATTTGAATGAAGCCGTGGTCCTGGTCGCGGTACAGCTCGCGGGATGGTTTGCCGTCGCGAATAATCTCCGCCATCCATGGGTCATCTGGTTTGGTCGAAGCGAAGAGTTTTTCCATCAGCGCTTGAACTTTGTAGGGCAACTGTGGATCTTTTCCGTCGCCCCA
>CAYZJE010000077.1:0-37553 GCA_964478485.1 uncultured Syntrophobacter sp.
CGCCAGCCTTACCCAGGAGCGAAATCAATTTCGCCAAGAGTTCCGCGCCATCATCGAGTAGCTCGACGATGCCGCCGGCCAAGTTCCCGCTGAGGATTTCCGCGGCGCCTACGGCGCGGCTTACCAGGACCGGCAGCCCCGATGCTAAAGCCTCGAGCACGACGTTACCGAACGCCTCCTGCAATGACGGCAGCGCGACCAAATCAGCGGCGCCATAATAGTTCTCGATTTGATCCTGCCGTCCGGCAAAAACGATTCTTCCGGACGCGACGGATTCGGCCCAGGTCCGGTACCGCCCCAGCCGCGCATCGCCGCCGACGATGAGCAAATAGGCGCGCGCCAGTTCCGGCGCATTCCAGATTGTTACGAGCCGGTCTAGTCCCTTGCGGCGAAAGCCGCTGCCGACGAATAGCACCAATGGCGCGTCCAACGGAATTTTCCACAGGGCACGCAGCGCTTGACCGGCCTGAGCGCGCTTTTGCGGATGAAATCGAAGCAGATCGACGCCATTACAAAGAACCGAAATCCGATCACTGGCGACTTGATAATTAGCCATGATATCGCGTTTGACTTCCGCCGACACCGCGATGATTTTTTTCACACGCTTTGAGTGATACTGGCGTCTTTCCAAATCCAGAAGAGTCCGATGGTAGGCGCTGGTGCTTTGCCACAGACGACCGAGAGCGCCGCTTTCCCTGGCCATCCGGCTGAGAAAGCCGCGGTGCGTACCGCCGCCGCAGCGCAGCACATCGCAGTCGGGTACGCGGTCGAAACTTAACACCAGGTCGCAAGCAGCCTGTGCAATTAGCTTTGGCGCCCGCACGGCTAAGCTCAACAACTCGGCCGTTCGGCCCAATCGCAGCACCGGAATCCGATGCGGCGTCACACCCAACGGCGCCGCGACGCGAAATTGGCCGCAAAATAGATGGACATCATGACCAAGATCGCGAAGCCCCTCAGCCGTCTTAAACAGATCCCTCTCGGTGCCGCCATTGAGATCGAGCCGTTTATGCACCAAGGCGATTTTCACCGGCGCCTAACTTCCTGGCTTTAACGACGATATTATCGGACAGCAGCAAGGCGGGATCGAAAAGATAGGAAAGAATCTGCCAGTTGTAGCGGCGCTGGCGTGGATCTTTCTCGGCGCGGATCACCGTGATGAAACTGAAGAACCACATAAACGGCCAAAGCAACCCGGTAAAAAACCGCGCCGCGAACTTGACCTGAGTCTTTCTGAGCTCGACGATTTCAAAGCCGTAATGAAACAGCAAATAATAGAGTTCATAGAAATGCAGCAAATAAATATTCGGCGCTTGACCCGGTAGGCTCGTAAAATGCGCCGGCCGCACCCGGCCGCGCAGAAAACCGGTAAATAAAAAACGCACTCGTGACATCGCGTTCAAGACGTTGGGCGTGCTGATCAGCGCCAGGCCATTGGGCTTGAGCACGCGCGCGATCTCGCGAATCAGTTGCGGCTGGTTCTCGATATGCTCGATGACTTCGACCAGATCGACGGCGTCGAAACTAGCCGATCGAAACGGCAGGAATGAATTGAGATCGACCCCCGCGACACGCGTGACGCCGTGCATCCGCCGCTGTGGCCCATAATCGGTGGCGACGACGCGATAGCCTTGCCGCGCCAGCATCTCGGAAGTGTCGCCGTCTCCGGAGCTTAAGTCTAGGAGTGTCTTTCCCGCCGCTGTTTCGACCGCCCAAGCGGCGGTAACCGCATCAAAGATGCCAGTATTCGGCATGTTGGCTAAAGCTCAACTGTCATCGATATGCGTGTTGGTTTTTCGTTCGCAGCAGCGCCGCACGCTGGCTTTCTAGACATTCTTTGCCCCGGCCATCTCGGGCGCCCAACGCATGAGGCGGCGAAAACTTTCCTTCGGATCGGCACCGTCGCACTCCTTGCGCCGTTGGCGTGTCCTGGCTTCAAGCCAACGGGCAAACTGACGCTTCGCGCCAGACAACCGTTCAACGTTTAAGTAAGCGTGCAAAAACCCCATGCGATCTTGTAAAGAAATCCCCGGCAGCGGCATGCGGTTGAGTTGAATGAGATTGCGCTTCCACAACGATTGGCGCAGCCAACTGGGGTAACGCCTGGTTCGGTCGTTATCCATGAAATAGAATTCGAGGTTAGCCTTGCCCTGCGCCACCACGAAAATATTCGTTGCCAACAAGTCGCCATGAACGAAACCGGCGTCGTGAAAGCGCCGAATCAAGCGCGCCAAGTATTTGATGTTGGCTCGTTTGGTGGCTAAGAGTGACGCGCCGGCGCACTTGAGATAAGCCGGCAGCGGCGCGCCGGCGATGTGCGCAGTCAAGATGAACT
This sequence comes from uncultured Syntrophobacter sp., assembly GCA_964478485.1. GTDB lineage: Bacteria > Desulfobacterota > Binatia > UBA9968 > UBA9968 > DP-20. Next base: position 2,336 of record CAYZJE010000077.1, read on the forward strand.
CGCGTTTGGCTACCCGCCAACCGGTCTCCATGCCGACCGCGATCGCTAACGGAGCGTTGAAACCTGCTGCCGCCAACGCCAACCCTTGGCGCCAACTACCGACTGCGCGGCTACGCCTTAGTTGATCCTTGCCCGTGGCGGTTAGGGTGGTTCGGTGAAAGACTTTTAGGAAAAAACGCTTCTCTTCACCGTCAATCTGGTGCGCCAACTCCATCGTCTGAGGATGGCGCGCCGTCGCTTGCGCGCGAACCAACGCCAGCACCCGATCTTGGAGCTTGGCACTCCACGGTTGACTGAGTGCGAAGATGCGCCACTCACCGGCCGCGACTTCACGGTAATCAGACAGCGTTGCCATGACTCAATCGTGTCTCCCGCTCGCGGGGCAGCGCCACGGCGACTTTCGCGGCGATCATCGCGTTGGTTATCGACTGCATGCACACCCGTCCGATGGGACAATCTTTTTTATGACAAGGCACACAAGGAGCCTGGCCCTGAATCGCTAAATCGGCGAAGCCGAACGGTCCGGTGCGTGCCGGGTCCGTGGCGCCCCATAATGAGATCACCGGCGTTCCAAGCGCCGCGGCAATATGCATGAGTCCGGTGTCCGGTCCGACGGCGAGCTTGGCTCTTTGAATAATCCCCACCGCCTCGCGTAACGATGTCCGCCCGGTAAGGTCAACGACGCGGGGAGAGGCGCCCATCAGCGCCTGCCGCGCCAACTCGTGATCCTGAGCGCTGCCGAGCAGCAGCACATCGAGGTCATGCTCAGCCTGAAGCATCTTGGCGCACTCGGTCATTTGTTTGGCAAACCATTGCTTGCTTGGCCAGCGCGTGCCGACGAACAGAACCGCGTAGGCGCTTGAGGTTTGCGCCAGATGGCGATCGACCGCCGCCCTCTCGTCCGATGTCAGCAAAAAATTCCATTCAACCGGCAGCCGCGGAATGCCCAGATAGTCGGCGAACTTTAAGTAATGATCCAGCTTGGCAATACCGTCGCCGCAGCGCTCAATGTGCAGATTATTAAAAAACCCATTGCCCTCTTTGCTATCGGCGGGATGAAAACCCAAACGCCGCGGCGCGCCGCTCGCCCAGCTGACGATACCGCTTTTCAAATGGCGCTGCAGATCGAGCACGAGATCGAAGCGCCTGGCGCGAATCTCGGCCAAGAATGGACCGAAGCTCTTCCACCAACGACGCCGGTCGAAGAGAATAATTTCGTCGATCGCCGGATTGCCTTGGAGCAGCGGATGCGCCGCCGGCTCCACCGACCACGCCAACGCCGCGCGCGGAAACCCCTGCCGCAACAGCTTGGCCAAGGGTAACGCGCGGGTCACGTCGCCGATGGAGCCATGCAGCACGATGAGAATTTTTCTTGGGTCGAATTTAGCCGTCGGCAGGCCCATAGTAAAAATCGACCAATTGCTGCCACGCCGCCGGAGAAAAGTAACGCCGCTCCGGATCGAGTTTGCGCGCCGAGCGCAGCAGCCGGTTGAGATTGTTCGTGACCAACTCGGCGGGGAGCTTACCGAGGAAAACCTTGGCCTTGTCGAAGTCAATGATGTAACACGCCACGCCGGCAGATTCTTGGCGCAGCAGGATATTCTTAAGATTGAGATCGCTGTGATATACCCCTTCGCGGTGCATGGCACGAATGCTGGCCGCCACCGCGCGGAAGGCCGCCTCTTCGCCGAGGCGTTGAAGTAAGCCCAGTTGGAGTGCCGACCATAGATCCACGGCGCCGCGCAGCTCTTGGGTGACAAACCAGCCCTCGTAAAAGGGTCCGAAGCCGCGGCTAACGCCCGCGGCGATAACTTCCACCGTGAGCAACCCCCGGCGACGCAGCTCTTCGGTGATCGCCAGCTCGCGAAAGGGCCGCGGCGGCCAGGCAAAAAACCATGTGCCGGTTAGACTACGAAAGGTTCCACCGTGGAGATACTGGCGCACCAAGGCGGTTTCGCCGTCGGAGAGGCGCACCGCCCGAAGTGCGCCGCGTCCCTCATAAGCGGACTCCTCCGTCTTGCCACGCTGGTTCATGCAGATGTCAAATCCGATTTCTCGCTGGCGATCTTGGCGCACGATCATGCGATTGCCGTTGCCATCGGTGACCTTGGCAAATCCCGTTGGCAGCGCGCCCCAAGTAAGCTTATCCGGCAGCATTTCCTGGCTTCTTGGCAAACAATGAGCAATGAAGATCGGCACCGAGGGCTTATACGAAAACAAATTCAGGCTGAAATGAATCAATCGGCGCTCCGTTATTCGGCTTCACGCCGCGCAATAGTTTCTCGACCGCTTGCAAGACCCTCACGGGCTCGATCAGCTGGATGCAAGCCTCGCTGCCCAGGGGACAGCGGCGACCGCCATGTGAAGAACAAGGCCGGCAGGGGAGTTTCTTTTCAACCACGATGGCGTGTGGTGTATAGGGAAAGAAGCCGAGATCGGCAGTGGTGGCGCAGAATATCGCCACCGTCGGCACCTCTTCTGCCACCGCGATGTGCATCGGGCCGCTATCGTTGGTAATAAACACCCGGCAGCGACGGATTGCCGCCGGCAACTCGCGCATGCTAATTTCTCCGACCAGACTGATCACCGCCGTGCCACATTCAGCGAGCACTGCACGAACCACTTCGCCGTCCTCAACGCCGCCGAAGATGACGACTTGGCAATCGAAATTTTCCTGCAGCAGACCAATCAGCTGCGCGAAGCCTTGGCCCGACCAACGCTTGGTCGGCCAAACCGAACCCGGATTGACGCCGAAAATGAGCTTACTCTCGTTGATGCCAAGGGCGCGAAGTTTCCCATCGACTTGGGCTTGTACGGGTGGGCTTATCGGCAGATCGAGCGCGCGCCGGCATTGCTCGGCGCGAACACCGAAAGCCTCAAGCAGGGAAAGGTTCCGCTCGACATCATGACGCGCCGGGTCGCGCTGAACCCGCTGGTGGAAGAGAAACCAGCCCCGGCTCTGCGAAAAACCGATACGGCTGGGAATAGCGGCGAGATATAACAGCAACGCACTGCGCAGTGACTTGTGCGGCGTCAGCGCAAGAGTGAATTTTTTCGCGGCAAGGAACTTTGCTTTCCGGCGCAAGCCGCCCATGCCCCGGTCTTCGCGCTTTTTGTCGTCGACGATGATCTCATCGATCGCCGGATGATCTTGCAACAGTTCGCGGCTTAACGGCTGACAGAGCAGGCTCAACTTGCCGACCGGAAAGAGCCGGCGCACCTCCGTGATCAGCGGCAGGGTTAAAACCGTATCACCGAGAAAGCTCGTCTGCAGAATCAGCAGATTGTCCCAGTTCGCGCCGTTCATGCCGTTGGATTTAGCCACGACCAAGCGGAAGCTAGTTTATAATCTTGTGGCCTCGTCGATCAGCATCACTGGAATATCGTCCTTGATCGGATAACTGAGCCGGCAGGCCTCGCAAATCAACGCGTCATTATTCGGGCTGAGATGGATATCGCCTTTGCACTTTGGGCAGGCCAAGATATCTAGCAGCTCCTTGCTGATCGCCATAAGATACGCTCCTCGTTGCGAAGGATAAAAATTGCCGATCGAAACCACGCTCTAGCGCCGATACGGGGTCAAAGCGTCCCAGCCGCGCCGGTATTCGCGCTGCGACTGCGCCGCGTCGCGATTGACAAAATGCCGATGATACATCGGGTGACGTAAACTTCGTACTTCGTGTTCCAGGGTAAATTTGCGCTTGCCGTCGGCTGGATCGACGAGGTCTTTAAAGCGAAATTGGTGGTTGCGCACGTCTTCGGTAATCGCGCCCCGCTCTTGTAGATAACCATAGGGAGCTGAAAAGTTTGCCACGTAAATGGCGACGTGATGGCCATCGTAAGGCGTGATTGGCCGATCGGTCTCGCGAAAAAGCAACGCCTGCTGCCGGCCAATTTTCACCCGCCCCAACTGGCCTTGTTGATCGCTCTCCAGCGCCGTCGGCGCGCCGAATGCGCTTTGGTAGAATCTCAAGATACCCTCCATCGACCCAGGCGGAACAAAAAACTCCACATAGGGCATGCCAAGAGTCATGTCGCCAAACTGCGCTTGGCAGGCGTAACAACGATAGCGATTGCCCCAAGGACAGGTCACCAGCAAGTGATCGGCCTGGCGCAGGCAGGAGAACTTGCTGCCTTTCAAACCATCGGCGACCGACTGCAAGCGCTTTTCGAGCGCCTCCAGATCGGGCATGACCAAGCCAATGTAACCGTCGATCACTTGAGGGGGACGGGTTGGCAAATGGAACTGCTGCTCGCCGAAGTTGATCCACATATTGTTCAAGCCGACATTCAAATAGGGATCGCGCGTGCCGCCCAAGCCAACAACATAAAAAAGCGTCGCCAGCGCCTGATCGGAAATCTGCACGTTCACATGTTCGAGAGAGATGATGTTGCCGACATCTTCTTCGCTATAATTCGCCATGAGTCACCTCCGAATTCTTGCCCACGCTTTGCTTGCCAGTTCCAGTCGTCAATCGCAAATTTAATCTTTAAGCGAACAAATCCACTGCCATTCCGCCGCCAGTCCCTCCTCTAGGCCGACCTTGGGCGCGTATCCCAACTTGGCGCGCGCTTGATCGAGCCTGGCAACGGTGTGGCGCACGTCGCCCTTCTGGCGGTGGTCGGGCTTGAGCTTGGCTTGGCGCCCGGAAACTTTCTCCGCTATGGCGATCGCGTGTAAGAGTGACACCTCCGACCCGCCGCCGAGATTAAACACTTCGCCTTCGCCGGGATACCCCGCCGCGCCCAAGATCCCGTCGACGATGTCGCCGCAGTAAGTAAAGTCGCGGGTCTGCTCGCCATCGTCGTACAGCGGCGTTTCCTCGCCGCGCAGCAAGGCGCGCATGAAAATATGAAAGAACATGTCCGGCCGTTGGCGCGGGCCATAGACGGTGAAAAAGCGCAACGCCACCGTCGGCACACCGAACGCTTTGCAATAGAGATGACAGAGATGTTCGGCGGCCAGCTTGGTGGCGCCGTAGGGCGAAACCGGACGGGTGCGCCCTTCTTCGCGCATCGGCAGATCGTCAGTATCGCCGTATACCGACGAGGTGGAGGCATAAACGAACTTCACCAGTTTTAGATTCTTAGCGGTTTCCAACAACAGCTGCGTCGCCATGATGTTGTTTTCAGTGTAGCGGCTGAATTCCTGGCCCCAACTGGAGCGCACGCCGGGCTGGCCGGCAAGATGGTAAACCACCGCGACGTCGCTCAGCAAGCTTTTGAGATCGAGGCTCAACAGATCGGCGCCGACGAATTTAAACTTATCATGACCGGAGAATGACGCGAGATTGTTTTCTTTGAAGCGGCGCGGATAGTTGTCGAGAAAATTGTCGACCCCAATCACCTGATCGCCCCGAGCGAGCAATATCTCAACCAGGTGCGAACCGATAAAACCCGCGGCGCCGGTAACAAGGGTTTTCACAACGAGTATATTCCTTAATACACGCAGCCACTTCGCGAGCGGGGTATCAACCCCGCTTTGACCAAAGGGGATGCTTACCCCCTTTGGAAACCCCATTTAATGGTTCCACGCTGCAAGCAGCGTGGTCTACCTAAAATCAGATTCGCGCAAGCGCTCGACGATCCACTCGGCCGCGCCGGCTAAATTGGCGACGACCGGAAAATTTAACGGCAATCCGCCCGCCACCGCATCATCCCGACCGACTAAAATGCCGGTAGCGCCGACCGCGCGGGCCAATTCGATATCGGTCGGCTGATCGCCGACCACGTAAGAGCGCGAGGGATCGATCTGGTGCTCATCCGCGGCGCGCTTGATCATGCCCGTTTTCGGCTTACGGCAATCGCAAAGGATGCGATAATCGCCCAATCCTTCGGTCGGATGATGGGGACAATAATAAATCCCGTCGAGCGACGCGCCCTCTTGAGCCAGCCGATTGACGATCTCAGCATGGATTTGCTGTAGGCCAGCTTCACTTAAACCGCCGCGCGCCACCACGGATTGATTGGTCACCATAACCAGTTTGAAGCCATGGCTGCGCAAGAGCCGGAGCGCGGCGGCGACCCCCGGCAAGACTTCAATTTGCTCGATCGTGGATAAATAATTGACCTCACGGATCAAGGTGCCGTCGCGATCGAGAAATACCGCCGCCCTTTTAGGCGCCTGTTTCATCCGGCTGGCCGGCGCGCCGCCTCGATCTTCGCGACGATCGCCGCCACCAATGCATCGCCGTTGACCACTTCCATCGCCACCCTCAATGCCATGAGTTTATCTTTGGCGAAAGGAAAACGGGTTAGTTTTAGGATATCCTTCTCAGTGGTAATGATCAAATCCACCAAACGGCCCATCCGGCTAATCTGCTGCCAATCCCGCGGCGTGTAGGTATAGTGGTCTGGAAACTCCAAGGTCTCGACGATTTCACCTTCCCATTCGTGGATGAAGCGGTAGAGCCCGCGCGGATCGGCGATGCCGGTCACGGTGAGAATCTTGCTCCGGTAGAGCAAGGTCAAGGGAAATTCTCGTGAACCTTGATTACTGAACCCAACTAGGCATATGGGTTGTAAGGATGCGCTAAATAAATTGGCGGCGGCTTGCTGTGAAATCACCGGCGCCCAATCGCCGTTGCCTGCGGTCACGAGCAGTAAGTCGGCGCGCCGAAGATTGCGCCGCGATTCACGGAAGGGTCCGGCCGGCAGCACGCAACCGCTGCTGTCCTGGCCCAGCAACAAGACATCGACTTCGCGCTTGATGCGACGATGTTGAAAACCGTCATCCAAGAGAAACACGTCGACATCCTGGCGGCGCAACAGCTCCGCGGCGGCGGCCGCGCGGTTAGCACCGACACCGATGGTTTGCCGATAGATCCCAGCCATCATCAGCGGTTCATCGCCCGCTTTAGCCAGCTCCCCGTCAAGATCGAGGCTCACTGGGTTTTTGTCAGCGGGCTGCAAAATCACCGGCAGATTTTCTTTTCTTCGATAGCCGCGGCTGAGGATGCCGACTTTTAGTCCGCGCATTGCCAACTCGCGGGACAACCAGAGACAAGTCGGAGTTTTCCCGGTACCGCCGACCGTAAGATTGCCGACGCTCACCACTGGACGAGGCAAGCGAATCGATCTCAGAATCCCTTGGGCAAATAAGAAATTGCGGGTCTCAACCGCCGCGCTGTAAAGTTTTGACAGCGGCAGCAAGGCAAGCCAAAGGAGTTTACCGCCAATCCCCTTGCGTTCCCACACGGCGCGAATCGACAACTGCAAATTCATCGTCGGATTCATGAATCCGGGCGGTTAAATCTAATATTCCCCGCAGCTTGCTGCGGGCACCCTATTGATGGGGAATCCAAAGGGGGCGAGCATCCCCTTTGGTCGCCTGCGGGGTTAATACCCCGCAGGCGAAATGCCTGGTTTATTGGCCAACCAGCGGCGCAAGCGGCAAAGCTCATAAGTAGCGTTCCGCCAGGCCGAGGTTCAAGCCAAATGCACCCTGATGAGCCTGGGCGACTTGCACCGCCCGCTGGCCCATAGACCGACGTTTATTAGGATCGGCTAACAGTTCATTGAGCGCACTGGCTATTTCTTGCGCGCTGGCCACTTCGAGCGCGGCTCCTTGCCGCAGCATATCGCTGGCGAGGTTCTGAAAGTTTTCCATATGCGGACCGAAAAGTATCGGCTTGCCGAACCGGGCCGGCTCCAGGACATTATGGCCACCGACTTCGACCAAGCTGCCACCGACAAACGCAACGTCCGCCGCGGCGAAAAAATTCACCAGCTCGCCGACCGTATCGAGCAACAAGATGTCCTTGTCGAACCACTGTGCGGCCGCGGCTTGGCTGCGCCGATGAAAAACGAAATTGCTGTTCGCCAGCAGCCGTTCGACATCGCCAAACCGTTCGGGATGACGCGGCGCAAGCACCAGGGATAAAGTCGGATAGTTCGCCCGGACCAACGACAACGCTTCGAGCAGGCACTCCTCCTCGCCCCGATGCGTACTACCCGCCACCAGTAATGGCTTGCCGTGCAAGGCCCTCGATAGGGACTTTAGCGAATCGTCGGCGCTCAAGCGCGCCGCCTTGAGGCTACCGACCACGGAAACTTTCTTGTCGTCGGCGCCGAGGTTGACGATGCGCGCGGCGTCTTCCACCGACTGCATGCCGAGCGCGGAAAAGCATCCGAGCACCCGGGCAAAAAAGCTGCGACAGAGCGTGTAACGGGCCGAAGCCTTCGCCGACAGCCGGCCACTCAGCAGCAGTGCCGGCACCCCGCGCTGGTAAGCCTGGCGTAGCAGATTGGGCCAAATTTCGGTTTCGATGATCACCAGCAGGGCCGGATCGAATTTGGCTAGGGCACGGCGCACAATCCAAAGAAGATCGAGGGGGAAAAAAATCACCGCGTCGACACCGGGAATTTGGCGTGCCTGGCGATTGCCGGTGGCGGTAAAAGTCGATAGTAGAATCTTCCGCTCAGGAGCGCGCGCCTTGAGCGCGCCGACCAATGCTTCAGCCGAGCGCACTTCGCCAACCGACGCCGCATGCACCCACACCGGCCGGCTGCCAGCCAACGAATACAAAAGGTCGCGCGAATAGTATCCCAGCCGCTGCGCCAAGCCGTCGCGGTAGCGCGGGCCGAGACAAGCTAAAAACGGCAGCAGCGGCAAAGCCAAGACGAAGGCGATGGTAAAGAGAAAATTATAGAGAAGGTACCACACGGATGAAGCTCGGTTACGCCAACATGGCCAATGCGAGATCGGCAACCCGCTCCGCGGCGCCTGGCGCACCCAGCCGCTCACGCAGCTTGGCCAATTTGTTGACGATGGCGTCGCGCAAAACTCGGTCGTCGAGCAGCACCTTGCTTTCCGCGACAAGCCGCGCGGGATTAGCTTGGTCCTGAATCAGTTCGGGCACCAACCGTTCGCCCGCGAGCAAGTTGACCATGCCAATATGCTCGACGCGCACGAGCAAACGGGCGAGCCAGTAGGTTAACCACGACAAGCGGTAAATCACGATCATCGGCTTGCCGAGCAAGGCGGTCTCGAGGGTTGCGGTGCCCGACGCGGTCCAAACCAAATCAGCGGCGGACACCGCATCATAGCGCGCTTGATCGACGATAGGTATGCGAAACGCCGGGTGCTGCAGCGCGACTTCGAGTTTTTCTCGACCGATCGTGCTGGCGCGCACGCAGAAAAATTGCATGCCGCGCTCGGCGTATAATTCCGCCGCGGCATCCCGCATTACCGGCAGATGGAAATCAACCTCGCCGCGCCGGCTCCCCGGCAAAAGCGCGATTGACGGCCGGGCTGGATCGAGTCCAATCTTGGCGAGCACAGTCTCGCGGCTCTGGCGCGGCTCAATGGTGTCCAATAAAGGGTGGCCGACAAAAGTGACCTTGACGCCGTGGCGCGCGTAGAACTCCTCCTCGAACGGAAAAACCACCGCCATGTGATCGACCCAGCGGGCGATCTGTTTCACTCGTCCTTGGCGCCAGGCCCATATTTGCGGGCTGATGTAGTAGAGCACGGGCACACCTAACGATTTCGCTAATCGCGCCAAGCGCAAGTTGAATTCAGGAAAATCGATCAAGATCAATAAATTTGGCCGGCGCTGTTTCAGCGCGCGGCTCAGCAGGCGGTAGGCGCGCCAGAGATTTTTGAGATTGCCGGCGATCTCGACCAGGCCCATGCCGGTCAACTGGGCGACGCTGAAGAGCGTTTCAAAGTTGGTCCTCTCCAACCGCTCACCGGCGACGCCAAAGATTTTAATCTCGGCATCTTTTTTGTGTAATGCGGCAACTAAATGGGCGCCATGCACGTCGCCTGACGCTTCGCCAACCACCAGCATGATTTCTTTGCCCAAGTTCGCCGTGTTCCACTATCGGCGGCAAAGTCACAACTGCCGGCTGATCATGGAGGCTATTTCGAGCGCGGTCAGGGCTTCTTCGCCGCCCACTAGGGGCGCCTTGCGCGCGGCCACGCAATCGAGAAAGGAATCGATCTCGTCGGCCAGAGCATCGCCGTCTATGATGTCGATATTCTCGGCGCGGATGTCGAGCCAACCGGCGCCGGGAGCTGGCTTATGATAGATCTGCGCCCGGCGCTGCTCGTAATCGATGGAGATATAGGCATCGGGTTGAAAGAATCGGACTTTTCGCTCCCGTTTGAGCGAAACCCGGCTGGCGGTGACATTGGCGATGCAACCATTGGCGAATTTGATGCGCGCGTTGGCGATATCCGGTTTATCGGTGAGAACCGGCACTCCAACCGCTTCCACGCGCTCCACCGGCGAGCGCACTAAACTGGCGATGACATCGATGTCGTGAATCATCAAATCGAGAACCACGTTCACGTCCGTGCCGCGCTCGATAAACGGCGCCAAACGATGGCACTCAACAAACTTGGGATCTTTGACAACCCCTTCGAGCCGGCGAATCGCCGGATTGAAGCGTTCAAGATGACCCACCTGAAGTATCACTCGTTGCTTATTCGCCGCTTGGACCAATTCGCGCGCTTCAGAGATATCCGCCGTCAACGGTTTCTCGACCAACACATCAATGCCCGCTGCGATAAAATCACGCGCCACTTGATAGTGAAATCTCGTCGGCACTGCGATGCTCACGCAGCGCACCCGTCCGAGCAAAGCACGATAATCGGCTACCCCTTCGGTGCCCAGGCTGGCACCGATTTCCTTGGCCCTTGCCTCGTCGATGTCCGCCACGGCTACCAATTGGGCCTTTGGCGATGCGGCGTATTTTTCAGCGTGGAATTTGCCGAGGTAGCCGACGCCAATCACGCCAACTTTGATGCCATTTTCAGCCATAACTTATTCTATATTAATCCCGTCTATTAATCCCGCCTCTTGAGGGGGCACCCTATCTTGGGGTATCCAAAGGGGGCGAGCATCCTCTTTGCGATATTCTAAGCAGCGGCGGGGTTAAATCCCCGCCCACGAAGTGGCTTTGTTTAATCGCCGCTGACCCCAACCACGGCAATGCCGTAGCCGTCCGCCTGGCCTAACAAGCTCTCTTTCTCCAGTAGGATAGTTTTCCCGGCCTCCAGAGCAAGTACCGTCGCGCCGGCCTCATGCAGCCGCGCCACGGTATCGACGCCGACCGCCGGCATATCGAAGCGAAGATCCTGCTGTGGTTTACTGACCTTGACGACAACGCAGCCCGTCTTGGCCAAGGTGCCGCCGCGCTCAATCGCCGCGTCGGTTCCCTCCACGGCTTCCACCGCCACCACGACCTGATTCTTAACCACCACGGTCTGACCGATGCCCAAGCGGCCGATCTCCTTGGCGGTGCGAAAACCCAATTTCACATCGTCCCATTCTTGTCGATCCGGTTGGCGTTTGGTGAGCACGCCCTCCCGGCAAAGAATTTCCGGCAAGCAAAGCGTCGATTCCAGAATGCGAATGCCGTCCGCCGCCAGCTCGTCGGCGATGCCGCGCAGCAACACGTCATCTTCCCGGCTCTTGAGTTTAGCCAGAAAACGGGCGCCGCGCAGATCCGGGCGAAAATTACTCAGCAGCCGGACTTTACGGATGCCGCCGGCCATCACCGCATCGGTCACCTGGGCGCGTTGAAACACCCGGATGATTTTCCCCAACTGGCCGACGTAAATCCAGGTGACTTCATCGGCGACTTCGTTGAGTTTCTCGTCGGTTTCGCCACGGTGTGCGACGGCAACCACCGCGTACCCGGCCCGCTTCGCTTCCGCGGCAAATAGCAGCGGGAACTTGCCGTTGCCGGCGATCAGGCCCAATTTTTTCATTGCTTGGAAAATTGACTCTTCAGGCTTCCGTGTGAATCCGGACTCGGAGATTGCACCGCGGAGGCGCGTCCTTCGACTAAGGCTCAGGATGCGCGGCTTTCCTCCGCTCATGGTGAGCCTGTTGAACCATGCGAACTCTGTGCCTCTGTGGTAAATACTCTTTCACACTAAACGCGCAAGAACCAGAAAATTTTTACCTTGGCAATGTGAATACTAGCGGCAGATGCCGCGCTGCGAATTGGCGATGAAGGAGACGAATTTTTCGACCTCTGGGATTTCGGGCAAGTCATGGCGAATTTTTACCAGCGCCAGATCGGTCTTGAGTTTTGACTTGAACGCGATGCGGTAGGCTTTGCGGATCGCGTCGATCACGCCCTTGTCGAAACCGCGTCGCTTGAGCCCCTCAAGATTCAAACCGTGCAGCTTGGCGCGATCGCCGGTGGCGTTGCAATAGGGCGGCACATCCATCGACACCATCGAGCCGGCGCCCAAGATCGCGCCGTTGCCGATGCGCACAAACTGGTGAATTCCCACCAGGCCGCCGACAATGACAAAATCCTCAACCAACACATGGCCGCCGAGTGTCGCGCCGTTGGCGATGACATTGCGGCTACCGACGATGCAGTCATGAGCGATGTGGCAATACATCATCAAGAGATTGTCATCGCCGATCCGCGTCACCATGCCGCCACCGCTGGTTCCCGGATTGAGCGAGACATATTCGCGTATGGTGTTGCGGTTGCCGATAATCAGCTCGCTCAGCTCGCCTCTGTATTTAAGATCCTGCGGTGCCGAACCGACTGTCGCGAAGGGATAAACCAGGTTTCCTTCGCCCAAACTAGTCCGTCCCTGGACCACCACATGGGAATGGATCTTGGTGCCCTTGCCGATCCTAACCCCCGCGCCGATCACCGAATAAGCTCCGATTTCGACGTCACTTGCGAGCTCGGCGTTGGCATCGATGATCGCCGTGGGATGCAGTCTATTCATGGTTTACGGGCGCCTAGGACATGGCGATTTCCATGGCGGAAATCTCGGCTTGAGCGGCCAGTTTGCCATCGACGGTTGCCACCCCGGCCAACTTCCAAAAATGGCCGCGCCGTTTGATGCAGGTGAGTTCGATGCGCAATTGATCGCCCGGCTCCACCGGCCGTTTGAACTTCACCTTATCGAGACCCGTAAGCACGAAAACTTTATTCTCCTCCATGCCGCCCCGTGAATTATGCGCGAAAATCGCGCCGCATTGGGCCATCGCTTCGCAGATCAGCACGCCAGGCATCACCGGCTTGTTGGGAAAATGACCCTGGAAAAAATTTTCGTTGAACGAAACGTTCTTGATGCCGACAATTTTTTTGTCGGTTTCAATCTCGATGATCCGGTCGACCAACAGGAATGGATAGCGGTGCGGCAAAAATTTTAGAATTTCTCTAGCGTCCATCATTGCGATCGCGCTCCACCTTGCCGCCGCCGCCCAGCCGCGCGACTTGCCGCTCCAAAGCGCGCACGGCGCTCCATAGCTTAGGCAGTTGCGGCAGCAAGACCATCACTTTGAGCCATACCGAATGGGGCGCCGCGGTGATACCGCTCGAAAGCACCGCCCCCGCCGCAACCGACTGGCCGACACCAGACTGCGGACCGATGATCGCGCCGTCGCCGATCTTGATATGGTTCACCACCCCGACCTGGCCGGCAAGCGTAACGTTTTTGCCGAGCCGGGAGCTGCCGGCGATACCTGCCTGGGCGGCGATCGCCGAATATTCGCCGATCACGACGTTATGAGCGATCTGAACCAAGTTATCGATTTTCGCCCCCCTGCCGATCACCGTTTGACCGAGGGTCGCGCGATCCACCGTCGTGTTGGCGCCGATCTCGACGTCATCCTCGACCACGACGATGCCAACCTGGGGGATCTTGACTCGTTGGGCGGCGCTACCGGCGTAACCGAATCCATCGCTGCCGATCACCACACCGGCGTGCAAGATGACGCGATCGCCCAAGTGGCAACCGTCGCGCACAACCACGTTGGGGTGAAGCACACATGCGGCGCCGACCTGAGTATCGGCACCGAGAAAAACACCGGGATAAAGTACCGTGTCTCTGCCGATACGCGCCCGCGGCCCAACAAAAGCATTGGCGAAAATTGTCACGGACTCTGCCAAGACCGCCGTGGCGTCCACGCTGGCGCGTGGACTGACTTCCGCGGTAAACGATTCGACGGGAGAAAAAAGCTGGAGAATCTTTGCGAAGGCAGCGTAGGGATCGGCGCTTTCGAGAAAATTTAGCTGGCCGAGGCTTCCGGTCGCCACGTCACGCCCTACGATCACCGCGCTAGCACGGCACTGCGGCAGAAGTTGACGGTAACGCGGATTGGTCAGAAAACTTATATCTCCGGGGCCAGCTTGGTCGAGGGCGGCAACTCTACCGAGGACCACACTACCGTCCCCGATCACTCTTCCGCCCACGTGATCGGCGAGCTCGGTAAGCGTTTTGCGGATGGTCACTTACTTTTTGGCGCAGCTATTTTATTGTAGGCTTCGATGACCTTGCTGGTAATGTCCGTGCCCTGGTCGCTGTACAGAATCTGCGAGCGCTCAAGAATCACCGTGAATTTCTCGGCCTTGCCGAGCTCGTTCACCACCCCTTCCAATTCTTTGAGAATATCGGCCATCATTTCGTTTTCTTTTTGGCGCAAATCTTGTTGATAGTCGCCCATGGTGCGCTGCAAATTTACCGAGCGTTTCTGGAAATCCGCTTCCAGGTTGCGCCGCTCTTCATCCTTCAAGAGCGCCCCCTTTTTGTCGAGATCGGCGCGCATGCGCTCGAGGTCCTGGCGTTCCTTGATAACATCGGCTTCGGCTTTTTTGATCTGCACTTGAAAACGATCCTTGGCGCGTTTACCTGCCTGCGATTCGGCAATCACCCGTTGAATATCAACAAATCCGATCCTGACCCGCTCTTGGGCCGTTGCCATCGAAGCTGAAAACGCCAGCACTATACCAACCAGCCAATATTTCACTATAAACCTCCAGATCTTTGGAAATGTTAAGAAGAACAGAGCTTAGGGTTGAGCGCCGATGGAGAAGCCAATGACCGACGTTTCGTCCCCCGGTTGTTTATTCATGGCAAACCCGAGTTCGACTCGAACCGGTCCGAAAGGAGACAGCCAACGCACGCCAAAGCCAACCGATCGCCTAAATTCACTCAAATTAAACGAGTTAAATGAATTTCCTACGTCGAAAAATGTCACCCCGCGAAGGCCATATTGCTCATAGATTGGAAACAATAACTCGGCATTCAATACTACCGCTCTGTTGCCACCCGACTCCTCAGTTTCGCTGCAATTATTGCCGTTGGCATCGCAATTGGAAGGCACCCGCGGCGAGATACTTCTCTCAGCGAAACCTCGAACCGAGTTGATACCGCCAATGAAGTAGCGCTCGAACAACGGCAAGTTATTGCCCCAGCCGAGCGAACCGCCGAGAGCAAGGACATAGGCGCCGCCCCAATTCGGATCTTTGAGCAGCGGATAATGCCATCGGGTGCTAATGTCGGGTTTAATGAACTGTGTATCCCCACCGAGACCGGCGATCTTGAATGCCAGCGCTGACTTGGTTCCTTCAGTCGGTGCGAAATAATGATCCCGACTATCGTAGCTATAATTCGGCGTAACGGCGCTCACCAGCGAAGATCCCGCTTCGTCTTTAATCGACTGCGACGCCGTGTTGGAGACACTCGAAATTTTATCCCTAATCAGAGAGTAAGACACGCCGCCGCGCATGTAATCCCAAAACGTCACAGGCGGGTCGATGAGCAATTCATCTGACCCTTTCGAGGCGGTTTTGCCGCCCCCGAAAAACGGTATTCTCAGCTCTTTGAGCGGGTAACTGGTGTTGATGCCAAAGCCAATTTTTCGCTCATTGAAATCGTCATATTCTTTAAACGTGTTAAAAGCATCGAGTCCCACCGCCATTTTTGTGCCGTTAAAATAGGGATCGGTGGCGGCCAATATGAAATCTTGGCGCTGGGTGCCAATGCTAAAATTGCCGCTAATCCCCTGCCCTCTGCCGGCAAAATTTTTCTCCGCAATATTAGCGTTGAAGACAAATCCATCGCCGCTGGCGTAACCGCCGCCGATTTGAAAGGTGCCGGTCGGCCCTTCTTTTATATCGACCTGTAAATCCAAAGTATCGGACTGATCGGTTTTTTTCGTGTTGATCTGGGCATCTTCAAAGTAACCGGTTCTTTTTAGCGCATTGGTGCTCTGGGTGATCTTGTCACGGGAAAAGAGCTCTTGCTCTTGGGCAATCAATTCGCGGCGCACCACTTGATCGCGGGTCTTGGTGTTGCCGGTGACCAGCACCCGATTGAAGTAGACCGGCGGGCCTTTGGCAATGACGAGAGCGACGTCGACGTTTTTACTGGCCGGGTCGAGCTTGGTTACCGGGTCAACTTGAACGAAGGCGAAGCCCTTGTTCGAGTACATGTCCGAGATCGTCGTAATGTCCTCGCGCAACCGGCTGCCGCGAAAAATTTGCCCGGTGGTGAGCTTTATCGACTTGAGCATCTGCGCGCCGTCTTGGATCAACTCTCCACCGATCTCCACCTTGCCGACGCGGTATTGAGGGCCTTCGGTGATACGAAACACCACTTCAAGACCGTCGCGCGCGCGCAGCACCACCGGATCGTCGACTTTATTTTCGACGTAGCCGTGATCATTGTAGTGATTGGATAGAATTGCCACGTCATTGGTAAGCATGTCGCGATCGAGCACGCCCCGGCTGGTCAGGAAGGAAAAAATCCATTCTTCCTTGCTGCCGATAATACCGCGCAAATCGCCGTCACTGAATGTTTTATTCCCTTCAAAAATAATTCGCTTGATCAACAGCCGGCCACCTTCGACGATGTCGAGGGTGATCACCGCCTGGTTGTTGGCTTCAATCGTCACCGCATGATCGACCGCGACGTTGACATAGCCTTGTTCGTTATAGAGCCGCCTGACCTTCTCGACACCTTCGGCGACTTTGGTCCGGTCTAAGATCGTCCGCGCGCCGATTCCCAGCGCCGTCTCAATTTTTTCCTTGCCGACTTGCGACGCGCCCTGAATTTTTATTTCACGCACGTAGGGCTTTTCTTTTACCGCGTAGGTTAGAATACCATCAGGCGAGAGTTCGGCTTGAACGTCATCGAAGAAACCCATGCGGTAGATCGCCTTGACGTCCTGTTCGACCATCAGGGAATCGAAAATTTCCCCGGCGCGGCTCTTGAGATGAAGCCGGATGCCGTCATCCTCGACGCGAAGATTTCCGGCAATCTTGACTTCCTTGAGCCTGACTGACCCTTGACTCTGAGCGTAATTAGGCGGGCTGACGATTAACCAGACCAGCCAGAATAGCCAAACAAGCTTTGACCGCGATCGCTGGAAGTGCCGCATGAGAGCTAAGAGGATAACACCCTTGGATCGAATAATTCTAGTGAATTTGTAACAAAATCACAATCTTTTGTAAAGTCAGCGGTCAATCAAACAGCTCACCGCGGCGCAGCTCGGCGCGCCGGCCGATCTTTTCAGCAAATTCCCGGTTATGAGTCGCGATGACCAGCGCAATCTTATGTTGTTCATTGAGGCGAAAGAGCAAATCTTGCACTTCCTCGCCGATACGCAGATCCAAAGATCCGGTCGGCTCGTCGGCGAGCAGAAGCTTGGGTTTCAGGATCACCGCCCGCGCCACGGCGACGCGCTGCTGTTCGCCGCCGGAAAGCTTACCAGGGCGGTGGCTCATGCGGTCCTTTAACCCGACCAACTCCAACAGATCTTCGGCCTCGGATTTAGCCGGTGCAGCGTCCTTGCCCCGAATCAGCGCCGGCAACATGACATTTTCGAGCGCCGAGAAATCCGGCAACAGATAATGAAACTGGAAAACAAAACCGATTTGCTGGTTGCGAAATTGGCACAAGGCATCGTCATCGGCCGGAAGCTGGCGGCCATGATAGAGAATCGTCCCCTTGGTTGGCCGGTCGAGTGTGCCGAGAATATGTAGCAGCGTGCTTTTGCCGACCCCCGACTCGCCCATGATCGCCAAGCGCTCGCCATCGGCCAAGTCGAAACTAATGCCGCGCAGAACCTGGATTTCGCTGCCGCCCTCGATAAAGGATTTGTGGACATCGCGCACCGAGACGAGGCTACTCATAGCGAAGGATTTCTACCGGATCGAGCTTGGCCGCTTGACGCGCGGGGTAAATGCTGGCGAGCAAACTAACGACCAAAGAGGCGAACGCCACAAGGATAAAATTGCCTAAATAGATCCGCACCGGCACCGTCGAGATTAGAAACACGCCGTCAGGGAGCTTAAACTGATATTGCGCGATCAATCCACAGACTGCCAGCCCGAGTATGACTCCCAGCGTCGTACCGACGGTGCCGATGAGACAGCCTTTGAGTAGAAAAATCTTGCGGATGCTCTTCTGTGTCGCGCCCATGGCGCGTAGGATCGCGATGTCCTTTTTTTTCTCCATGACCACCATGACCAGAGTCGAGACGATATTGAAGGCGCCGATCAAGACCATCAGCAGCAAGACCAAAAAATAAACGGTCTTCTCCAACTCAAGCGCGGAAAATAAATTTGGCCAGAGACGCGTCCAATCCTCAACAAAATACGGATATCCGAGCCGGCGTTGAATTCGCTCGGCGATCTGCCTGGACTGATTGACATCGTCGACCCGCATCTCGATGTTAGTTACCGCTCCGGGCAGTTCAAAAAACTTCTGCGCCTCGGTCAACCCCATGAACACCAGCGTCGAGTCGATTTCGCTCATGCCGGATTTTAAAATTCCGGCGACGACAAAACGCCTGACCTTGGGAATCACGCCGATCGCCGTCGGGCTTCCCAAGGGCGAAACCACTTGCACCGGGCTGCCGGGAAATACCCCAAGTTGATTGGCCAGCCTCTCGCCCAGGATGATGCCTGGCAATAATACCGTGCGATCTTCCACTTGCACTGGGTGTTGCGATTTGAGTCCGTTGAGATCGCCCTGCCTGATATACTTTTGCAGGTTGACGACAGCGTTCACCCGATCAGGGTCGACGCCGCGCACGACAACGCCCGAAACCCGAGAACCGGACGTGATCATGACCTGACCGTAAATGGTCGGCGCCGCGGCGACCACACCCGGTTCTTTAGCCAACTCCGAGAGCAGCCTTTCATGTTCGCGCATCGGTTCACCGGATCGCACCAGGGCGATATGGGCATTGATGCCGAGCAAACGGTCGCGCAAGGTTTCTTCAAAGCCGCTCATCACCGACATGACCACGTTCAAAGTCATGACCGCGAGCATGACGCCAAGCACCGAGATCATGGTAATCAGCGAGATAAAGGTCTCGCGCCGGCGCGCGCGCAGATATCTCAGTCCGATGAAGAGTTCGTATTTCATTTAAAAGTTTTTCAGGTTTCCGTGTGAAGCCGGACTCGGAGATTGCACCGCGGAGGCGCGTCCTTCGACTAAGGCTCAGGATGCGCGGCTTTCCTCCGCTCATGGTGAGCCTGTCGAACCATGCGAACTCTGTGTCTCTGTGGTGAATAGTTCTTCACAAATTAAAGAACGCAGCCGCTAGCGCTGCGGCCGCAAGAGTGGGAAAAGAATTACGTCGCGAATGGACGGCGAGTTGGTCAAGAACATCGCTAAGCGGTCGATGCCGATGCCCTCACCGGCCGCGGGCGGCATGCCGTATTCGAGCGCGCGCACGTAATCGTCGTCGATCGGGTTGGCCTCTTCGTCGCCGGCGGCGCGCGCCTCCATCTGCTGCAGGAAACGCTGGCGCTGATCGGCAGGGTCGTTCAGTTCCGAGAACGCGTTGGCCAACTCCCGTCCGCCGATGTAGAGTTCGAAGCGGTCGACCAGCGCCGGGTTCTGGTCGTTCTTGCGCGCCAGGGGAGAAACTTCGATAGGGTAACCGGTCATAAAGGTTGGTTGAATCAGTTTGGCTTCAGCGACCTCTTCGAATATCTCCACCAACAGTTTGCCGTAGGTTGCGTTTAAATCCACCTTTAGATTATTTTTCTTGGCAAACCCTTGCAGCCCGGCGATTGAATCGACATCCGCTTCGGTCGCGCCGCCGTGCGCGATCACCGCTTGGCAAATCGTCAAACGGCGCCACGGCGGGGTTAAGTCGATGACATGCTCGCCATAGGTCACCTCAAGCGATCCCACGACCTCTCGTGCCAAGCTCACGATGAGTTCTTCGGTGAGATCGATCAAGTCGGCGAAAGTCGCGTAGGCTTGATAAAACTCCACCATGGTGAATTCCGGATTGTGCCTGACGGAAATTCCTTCATTGCGAAAATTCCGATTGAGCTCGAAGACCCGCTCGAACCCCCCCACCAGCAAGCGCTTCAAGAACAGCTCTGGGGCAACTCTGAGATAGAGTTCCATGTCGAGAGTATTGTGGTGCGTGACGAACGGCTTGGCCGCTGCGCCGCCGGCAATCGGCTGCATCATCGGCGTCTCGACTTCGAGGAAATCCCGGTCTTCGAAAAAACGGCGCAGCAGTTTGACGATGCGCGAGCGCTTCTCGAACACCTCACGGACTTCGGGATTGACCATCAAGTCGACGTAACGTTGCCGGTAGCGCGCTTCCACGTCAGCCAAGCCATGCCACTTCTCGGGCAGTGGGCGCAGACATTTGGTCAGTAAGCGCAGTTCCCGGGCTTCGACGGTCAGCTCCTTCGTTTTGGTGCGGAACAGCTGGCCGCGCACGCCGACAATGTCGCCCATGTCCATGGATTGGAACAAAGCGTAACTGTCGTCGCCCAAACGATCCTTGCGGGCGTAAATCTGCAACTTGCCGCGCCGGTCCTGAATGTGAAAAAACGATGCCTTGCCCATGCGCCGGAGCGCCATTATCCGGCCGGCGACACAGACCTCGCGCGGCGCCCCGTGCAAATCCTCGTCGCCGATGCCCGTGGCGGCACGAACCGCGTCGGCGCTCGAATGGGTCGGTTTGAAATCGTTGGGGTAAACCACCGCGCCGGTCTCGCGCAGCTTGGCAAGCTTGTGGCGCCGCACGTCGATCTGTTCGTTGCTGTCGTCGAGAAGCGGATTTTCGTTGTCGGCCATTAGGGATTCTACATTCCCGCCCGATCGGGCGGGCAAAACCTTTGCTTTTATTCGTGGTTCTTCAGGCTTTCCTGTGAAGCACGGCTCGGAGATCGCACCGCCGAGACGCCCTTCGACGTCGCTCAGGACAGGCTCCGGGCGCGGAGTAAAGAGTTTTTGATTAAAAAATTCTCCGAACTCTGCGAACTCTGTGCCTCTGTGGTGAATTCCTCTTCACAAAAAACCCGGAATAACCTTAATTCGTAGGGCGGGCGAGTTAAAGCGCGAGATTCTTACAGATTGACTGAACGGAATAGGATTTGTTGAGCGAATAAAAGTGCAGCCCGCGCACGCCGTATTTGATCAGGTCTTCGCACTGGCGGGTCGCGTATTCGATCCCCAACTGCACCGCCGCATCATCATCGGCGTCAACTTTGACCAACTGCTGCTCCAAAGCGGCGGGAATCTTCGAGCCGCACAGTGAGGTAAAACGGCGCACCTGCGCAGCCGAAAGAATCGGTAAAATTCCCGGCACGATCGGCACGGTCACGCCGAGTTTTGTTAAATCGTCGGCAAAGCGGAAGAACTCGTCGTTGTCGAAAAATAATTGGCTAATGATCGCCGCCGCGCCGGCCTCGACTTTTTCCGTTAAGAACCGCAGATCCGACTCTCGACTCACGGCGCGCGGATGGACTTCCGGAAAACCCGCCACTGCCACGGAAAACCCGCCGGCGCTCAGCGCCTCGCGCACCAGCTCGATGGCATGATGAAATCCATCGGGATGAGGCCGCCAATCGGCCATACCCTGGGGCGGATCGCCGCCGAGCGCGAGGAGATTCTCGATACCCTTGTCTTTCAGTCTTTGCAGAATTCCACGCGCTTCGTCTTTCGATTGTCCGACTACCGTCAAGTGACACATCACTTCCAGGCCGCAACGGCTGTGAATCGCATCGACCAGATCGACAGTTTTTTCGCGCGTGCTTCCGCCCGCCCCGTACGTAACGGAACAAAAGCCAGGATGGAGCCTCTTAATGATCTCAATTTCGCTAAAGAGGTTTTCCTCGCCTTTGTCCGTCTTTGGAGGAAAGAACTCGACCGAGAGAGTCAACCCTGCTCGAGCATAGAGGTCGGCTAACTTCACACAAATCCTAGATGACTACCATCGGCGTGCCACTATTAGTAGCATATGGTTTGCCCCTGAACAATTAGCCCCATGCAAAATATCGGTTATTTTTTCCGAAGTTAACCATTGTGAACCCGGCTGCGCGCGGCGATAGGGTCGCAGTCCGAACCAGATTCGGGTGTGATCAAGGGTCGCAGCGAGTCGGTATGATTGAGCAAGGCGGTTTTGATTTCTTCCTGGACCTCGAAGAACTCCAGCGTCTCTTGGAAAATTTGCCGCCGCCGGGCGAACTGGCCGCCCATGATCGGATGATTCGCATGCACCTTGCCGAGCGGCCGGCCGCAGTATTTCACATCGGCGCCGAGAAAATCCGCCACCAATTGATATTCCATTTCCTTGATG
This sequence comes from uncultured Syntrophobacter sp., assembly GCA_964478485.1. Lineage (GTDB taxonomy): Bacteria > Desulfobacterota > Binatia > UBA9968 > UBA9968 > DP-20. The sequence continues at coordinate 24,670 of CAYZJE010000077.1, forward strand.
CGCGCGCGGTCGGCGTTGCGAAAAAAGAAACCGATCATGCGGTCGGCGAACACCCGTTCGATGAAAGTATCGATGATCTCTCTGAGCTTTGCCTCGCCGCCCAAACGTTGAAATAAATTGATCGACTCGCCCGTCATTCCAGTCACTCTACATCATGCCCAATTGCAGCCGGGCGGCCTCCGACATCTTGCTCTGATCCCAGGGCGGCTCCCAGACGATATCGATCTTCATGTCGGTGACACCGCCAATCTGGCGAACTTTTCCCTCCACCTCGGCCGGTATTGATTGAGCAGCCGGACAGTGTGGCGAAGTAAGAGTCATTTGAATCTCCACCGCGCCCGCGCCATCGACTTTTACCGAGTAGATCAAGCCCATCTCGTAGATATTCACCGGGATTTCCGGATCGAAACAGGTGCGCAGCGCTTCGATCACTTCCGCTTCGATGATCGTTTGATTGATGCTTTCCATAAGTTTATTCAATCCCCAATTGCTGTTTCGCGCTCACCGCGATCATGCTTTGATTCCATGGCGGATCCCAGACCAATTGCACTTCGGCCTCGCGAATTTCCGGCAGCGCTAGCAATTTTTTGCGGATGTCTTCCTTAATGAACTGGCCCATGCCGCAGCCCTGCGCCGTCAAGGTAAAATGAACCACCGCTTTATGGCCTCCGCCTGGCAGGGCATCGACCCGGCAATCGTAAACCAGTCCTAGCTCGACAATGTTGACTGGGATCTCCGGATCGAAGCATGACCGGAGTTGATGCCAAACTTGATCTTCAACCGAGCCGCCCGCTGCGGCGGGCTTGGTATCGTCAAGCGTCGGCAAACCCAGGGCATCGCCGTCAAGTCCATTGACGCGCACCGTATAGCCGTGATCGGTCATCACCGAATAGCCGCTGCCCACGCTCTGCGTGAGCCATACCTTGCTGCCCGACGGCAGCGAAATCTCTTCACCGCTAGGAATCATGATCGCCGTGCATTCGCGCGTGAGCGTCAATGGCTTTTCCGTGCTCATGGAGTCAATCTCCTTTCACAAGGGTCATCGAATCATTCAGTCGTCGCCGGCTGGGATTCGCCCTTGAGGGCGGCGTGCACCGTATGCCACGCCAAGCTTGCGCATTTTACCCGCGCGGGGAATTTACAGACACCCGAAAGAATCTGTAGCTTACCCACTTTGTCGACTGCCTGATCGTCGCTTGGGTCACCGGTTAGCATCTTGTGCACGTTATCAAACAGCGCCTGCGCCGCGCTTTCGTTCTTGCCTTTCAACTCCGCGGTCATCAGCGACGCCGAGGCTTTCGAGATCGCGCAGCCCGCGCCTTGAAAACTGATGTCCCGGATCACCCCGTCCTCGAGCTGCACAAAAACCGTGACATGATCGCCACAAAGCGGATTATAACCTTCCGCCTTGCGGTTCGCATGGGCCATCGCACGAAAATTTCGCGGACTCTTATTATGGTCGAGAATGACCTCTTGATAGAGCTCGTCTAGTTCAGACATTAGCCGAATACCTTCAGGGCACGGTCAATCGCGCGCACCAGCACGTCAATTTCATCGATCGTATTGTAAAATGCAAACGATGCGCGGGTGGTCGCCGGCACGCCGAAGCGCTGCATCACCGGCATGGCACAATGGTGGCCGGCGCGCACCGCCACGCCCTCTTGATCGAGAATCGTGCCGACATCATGGGCGTGGATATGATCGAAGACAAACGATAAAACGCCGGCCTTCTGTTCTGCCGTGCCAATGATCCGCAGGCCGTCGATGCCCGACAGCGCCTCGGTGGCGTAATCCAGCAACCGATGTTCGTGCACCGAAACCTGCTGCCAATCCAACGTCGATAAGTAGTCGACCGCCGCGCCCAGGCCGATGCCCCCCGCAATATGTGGCGTGCCCGCTTCGAATTTATAGGGCAATACGTTGTAGTGGGTTTTTTCGAACGTAACCAAACTAATCATGTCACCACCGCCTTGATAGGGCGGCATTTTCTCTAACAACTCGGTGCGCCCGTATAACACGCCCACGCCAGTCGGCCCAAACATCTTATGACCGGAGAAAGCATAAAAGTCACAGCCGAGATCCTGCACGTCGACTTTCAAATGCGGCACCGCCTGGGCGCCGTCGAGCAACACGGGAACGCCGCGCTCATGGGCCTCGGCGATGATCTCTTTGACTGGGACTATGGTGCCAAGCGCATTGGAGACATGGGTGACGGAGACAAACTTGGTCTGGTCGTTTAACAGCCGGCGGTATTCCTCCATGACGATCTCGCCATCATGGTTGATTGGCATGACTCTAAGCTTGGCGCCGACCTGCTCGCAGAGCATCTGCCACGGCACAATATTGGAGTGATGCTCCATCGCCGAGACGATGATCTCATCACCAGCTCGCAAAAAACTCCGGCCGTAACTTTGCGCGACAAGATTGATGGCTTCGGTCGTGCCGCGCACAAAGACAATCTCTTGGTCCGCTCGCGCATTAATAAAGCTGCGAATTTTGCTGCGCGCCGCTTCATAGGCCGCCGTCGCCTGCTCGCTCAAATAATGCACGCCACGGTGAATATTGGAGTTCTCCGAGCTGTAGTAATGGTTCAGAGCATCGATCACGACCTGGGGCTTCTGGCTGGTCGCGCCGTTGTCAAAATACACTAGCGGCTTGCCGTGAACTTTCGCTTGGAGAATTGGAAAGTCGGCGCGAATCCGCGCGACATCTAAGCTGCTTTGATCCATGGCTCGATCACTGCTTTGAGGCGCCGCTTTCATTAACACGTTTACCGTCTCCCAAAACGCGCCACCAGATAATCGTCCAAGCGCTGGCGCAATGAAGCGATCTTCATCCGGCCAACCACGTCACTGGCAAAGGCGAAGCTCAGCAGACTGCGCGCCTCCTCGATCCCGAGCCCGCGTGAGCGCAGATAAAATAGCGCATCGCCATCCATTTGGCCGATGCTCGAACCGTGACTGCACTTGACGTCGTCGGCATAAATTTCTAATTGCGGCTTGGTGTTGACCGCCGCGTTCTCGGACAGGAGCAAATTCTTGTTGGTCTGCCGCGCATCGGTTTTCTGCGCGTCTTTGTGCACCACGATCTTGCCGTTGAAAACGCCATGGGCGTTGCCATCAAGGATACCTTTGTATAATTCCAAACTACTGGCGCGCGGCTTCACATGCTCGATTTCCGTGAAGTTATCGACGTGCTGCTTGCCGTCGGCCAAGTATAAACCGTTGAGCACGCAGCCGGCGCCCTCACCATTGAGTGTGACGCGAACGTTGTTCCGCACCAACGCCCCGCCCAAACTCACCGCGTGTGCGGTCAGGTGGCAGCCGCGATCGAGATGCGCTGCCAAAGCGCCGATGTGGAAACCCGCGTCATTCTCTTGTTGTAGCCGATAGTGCTCAATGACGGAATCCGGCCCGCCGACCAGTTCGGTTACGGCGTTGCAAAAATACCCGCCACTCAAGCCCAAATAACTCTCGACGATTTTGGCCTCGCTGCCGGCACCGAGCAATATCAGCGTGCGCGGATACGAAACCACGGGTTGTCCCCCCGCCGTGGAAACAAACACGAGATAAATCGGCTGATCGGCGCGACAGCCCGCGGCAAGAGAAACCACCGCGCCGTCTTCGAGAAAGGCGCTATTCAATGCGACGAAGGTCTGACGCTGGCCACTGGCGTAACGCCCCAAGCTCGCCGCCGCCGTCGCGTCATCCGCTTTAATGAATTCCCCAAGACTCGTGACCGCCACGCCCCGCTCACGGGGCGCGGTTTGAGAAAGCTCCGACCTGTAGATGCCGTTGACAAAAACCAGCCGCGGCGCGGCCGGGTCGATCATCGAGCGCGCCACGATCTCGCCGGCGCTAACACCCTTCGCTTCGCCGTTGGCGCGGGCAAAACTTTGCGCCGCGATCGGCTCAAGGTTGGTGTATTTCCAATCTTCATTTTTTAGCGTCGGAAAGCCGAGCGCGTCGAAGCTCGCAATGCCGGCTTCACGCAACTCGCCGAGCCACGCAGGAAGGTGCTTCTCGGCATGAGACGTAGCCTGCTTGTAGGCGGCAAGATATTGCTCTTTGCTTTCGGTCGTTATCATGATGCGCTGAATTTTGTCGCCAAATTAATGAACCGCGGCAACCTCGCTCTTGATCCAATCGTAGCCCTTGCTCTCGAGCTCAAGGGCCAGCTCTTTGGTTCCAGATTTGACGATGCGGCCGTCATAGAGCACGTGGATAAAGTCCGGCACGATGTAATCGAGCAAACGCTGATAATGAGTGATCACCACCATGGCGCGGTCTTTGCGCCTGAGCGCATTGACGCCGCCTGCGACGATCCGCAACGCATCGATGTCCAATCCCGAATCGGTCTCATCGAGCAACGCCAAAACCGGATCGAGCACGGCCATCTGTAAAATTTCGTTGCGCTTCTTCTCGCCGCCGGAGAATCCTTCGTTGAGCGCCCGGTTGGCCAGCACCTGATCCATTTCGACCAGCTTCAGTTTATCTTTGATCAGAGTCAGGAACTCCATGGCGTCGAGCTCTTCAAGGCCGCGATGTTTGCGCACCGCGTTGAGCGCCGCTTTGAGAAAATAGGTCGTGCTCACGCCGGGAATCTCGACCGGATACTGAAACGCCAGAAATACACCCTCCCGCGCGCGCACTTCCGGACTCATGGCGAGCAGATCCTTGCCCAAGTAAGTCACCGAACCACCGATGACTTCATAGTTCTCCCGGCCCGACAGCACATGCGCCAGCGTGCTCTTGCCCGAGCCATTCGGCCCCATGATCGCGTGCACTTCGCCGGCGCCGATATGGAGATTGATACCGCGAAGGATCTCTTTACTGCCAACCTTCGCGCGGAGATCTTTAATATCGAGCATTCACTAATCCTTTCGCAAGCCGCGGCGTCCGCACGAGTCTATCTTGGAGCCCTTGGCGGTCGGCAATGCTTGCGATCGTCACGCCAGCCAGGAAATTTGCCAACACCGATTGCGCCTCTTCCCAGATCGATTTTTGCAAACAGACCGAACAGAACGAACAATAATCCGCGCCCTTGTCCAAACATTCCATCAGCACCAATGGGCGCTCGACGGTCTCGTAAACATCTTTAATCGAGATCGCGCTCGCCGCCTTCGCCAAAGTAAAGCCGCCCTTCGAACCGATGTGCGACTGCACCAATCCGCCGGCAACCAAATCCTTCATGATCTTGGAAAGATAAAAAGACGGAATATCCTGGCTCTTCTCAATGTCGATCCGGCTCACCACCCGCCCATCGGTCTGGCCGGCGAGATAAGACAACGCCCGGACCGCGTAATCGACGCGTCGCCCGACGTTCATCAACGAACTACGTTCGCTTCTCGCCTTCACGTTCTTCACAGTTTCAAATATAGACTCTGTAAGTCTTCAATGTCAACATAGCGGTGCTTTTTGGAGCACAGGCTTTGATGGATGCCAGAACAGCCAAGATGATAAAGACCTGTCCGATGTCTGGCGCCGTTTCCGAAATCAATAGATCTATGTTAACCCCGCCTCTTGAGGCGGGCACAACTAAATGGGGTTTCCAAAGGGGGCGAGCATCCCCTTTGCGATATTTCAATAGCGGCGGGGTTAAATCCCCGCCCGCGAAGTGGCTTCGTTTAATTAGACAAGACCGATGCGGAAACAACCAGAAAAATAGCCGTTCTGGACAAAATAGCTAAATTAACTATAATAATCGTAGCATTATGGAGGTTCCGCCATGTCCACCCTGACATTTAGAAATAGTAAGGGCGCGTTGGTCGATATCCCTACCGTCGCAGCCACTCAAGTCAAAAACGAGTTCGGCGCGATCCTGGACAAAGCCACCCATGGCGGCGTCGTCGCGATTACTCGCCACGACAAGCCCAAGGCCGTGCTCGTCTCCTTCGAGGAGTTCGAGTCGCTGGTGCAAGCGCGCTCCCGCACTCTCGATAACCTCGGCGCGGAGTTCGACGATCTATTGGACCGCATGCAGAGCCCGAAAGCCAAGAAAGGGATGGACGCCGCGTTTAATGCATCGCCCGCGACGCTCGGGCGCGCCGCCGTCAAAGCCGCACGCAAGGGTCGCTGATCCTTAGCCCTAGACATCGCCAGTCATGCACAACCTAGAAGCAGGATAATCACAGGGGGGGTTGCCCCCTACAGAAGTTGATTGCCGCGAATTAATCCTTAACATGGCTTCTCCCAGGCAGGCGCGCATCTACATTCTTGCAGGCGTCAACGGCGCTGGCAAGAGCAGTATTGGCGGCGCGGTCTTTCGAGCTTCAGGCGCCGATTACTACAATCCCGACGAAGCGGCGAGCGCATTGAAGGTGGCTAACCCTACCCTTACGCAAGCCGACGCCAACAGCGCCGCATGGCACGAGGGCGTGAAGCTCTTGCGACGGGCGATCTCCGAGCGCAAAGACTTCGCCTTCGAAACCACGCTCGGCGCCAATACAATTCCGCGCCTCCTCGCTCAAGCCGCGTCCGACGGCATCGAGATTTATATCTGGTACGTTGGCCTTACCAGTCCTGAGCTGCACATCGAACGCGTGCAACATCGAGTCCGACGCGGCGGCCACGACATCGCCGCCGAGCACATCCATCGGCGCTTCGATCATAGCCGGCTTAACCTTATCGAACTGATGCCCCACCTAACCGCACTGCGCGTCTACGACAATAGCGCGGACGCCGACCCCACCACCGGCAAAAGCCCCAAACCTAAACTTGTGCTCCACATGGTGCGCGGGAAAATACGCAACCGCCGCGACCTCATGCACACACCCGAGTGGGCCAAGCCGATCGTTGCCACGGCGCTTAAGTTGCACCAGCGTTGACACTTGGCCGGCGGCAGACTCCGCGACCTTCACGCGCACATGACCGGTCAGGATGTCGTGCATGAGACCGTGTTTCTGTTGATAGAGTTGTTCGAGATTGTGTGGGGGCTACAATCAACTATTGCAAACACGATTCATTTGTTTAGAAAGCAAGACCTGGCCCCAGTTATTTAGCTCATCCCAAATCCCTATTACAGAAAGGACCTCAGACCGTTTTCCTTTCACGTTGAACGGGCTCATTTGAAGTGGGACCAAAAAAATTCATTGATAGAAAACCGCTCCTCTGGCGTAAGAGGCGTCGCATTGGGCAAGGTTTCTTTGGCCAACCACATCCAATCGAATGGCGTACTTTGGTTCGGCAATCGCCTTCCGTCGATTATTTCAGGCTGTGCCCGTAAACCTTTAAGGATTCCAATCACCTTTGGTTTCATTTAGTCCTCCCGTCCCGGGTTAAAAGACTCCCCACCCCTTTCCCCTTCCCGAGTTGTTGGGGTTGGTCAGCCATGCAGGAACATCGTGCTGTAAGAACTAATCGGGCAGTAGGACAGTCTTGCGGCAGCTATTTATCAGACGCTCAAGTGAATCGAGTATCTCCGTTGCACTCATCGTTGCGGGTTTTTTCTGATGTATTCTTCCATGCGCTTTCCGACTCCGATCAGTGTCAGGCCGACCACTTCCCGCGCCTTCTCGTCGTATCGAACGATCACTCCCTCCCCAACATCGACACCCAACGCCGGCTTTGGTTTTCCAAAACTGATGTAAAGCGTGTCGGCTTCGCCATCGTACTCCCAGTCCAACGGGACATTTTTTTTGTCGAATAGTTTTACCGCTTCCATACAACGATCCTCCATTCGGCAGGCCGGCTAGCAAAAAAAGCTGTCAGAATAAAACCGTCCTCTTCGTTCAACTCGCGATAAATTACGCAGCAGTATTTTTCCGTGAGAGGAGTTTTCGGATAGTGCCTAACGGCGATCAACGTTCCCGCGTCGCCCTCCTGAACATAATCGGGCGATGATAATGTCTCCAGAATTCTTTCTCCTTCGCCAGTCATTTCGGGGTGCCGCCGTTCAATGTGCTCCGTTCGTTCCGGCGTCAGTCGGATTGGCACTCCCGTAACCGACTGGACGATTTTCATCTTACCAGGTCCTCAAAGACCATACGAAGTAAATACGCACCGAGTTAGAGTCACCGATAATGGCCACAGAAATCGCGGTCGTGATCACGGTTGCTCACGGCTGGCCCGCTTTCCAATGAAAGAGCGGCAACAGCATCAAGCGCGCTCAGGATACGGCCATGCTCCGCGTCGGATATCTCCGTTTCAGCCAAGACCAGAGCAGCCGCGCGTTTCTGACAAAGCGAATTAACGAGAGTCACCACTGCCTCTACGTCTTCAGGAGGAAGATCACTAAGCGCTTTTCTAATTTCCTGTTCGGGTGTTCGTTTCACGGTCTTACTCCTTATCTATCGATTTTTTCTCAAGGCTATCGCTATCGAGAGCAGCAGGCAATTCTTCGATCGTTTCGTCTCCGGGCCACTTGCCCCAGACCTCTTTCAGCCAGCCAGGATTCGGCGCAATCTTTCCCGACTCGAAGTCGTCGATGGAAAAAGCTGGTCTAGCAGGACTCTTCAATTCCTGATTGATTGCCATCATTCACCTCACATCCATGAGTCGGTGTATTTTGCTCCCTTCCGCCCCGTTTTCCAAGTTGGCGAGTTCCGCTCATCCGCCATCTTGAGGAAAAGCAAAAACGTCAACTGTTCAGAGCTTGTCCTGAGCCACGCCGAAGGATAATCGCCGTACGACAACCCGGCATCGCGCAGGATGTTGCAGTAGTTCCAGAGTTTCTGAACGATGGCTGAATGTGTGGGCATGAGGGTTATCCGGAAAAATCTGGAAATCTTGACCCCATCGATGAAGACCATCGCAAACCCGTGCAACAGTGCGATACAAAGGGATAAATCCCATCGAATATCGTTCCCTCCCGTCCGTCATCCGGAAGAATCTGGAAATTTGTGGAAATGGGCGCTTCATTTCAATTCCTTTTTAGGCGCTCGTACATACAACGTACTGGGGCCCCGTCCACGACGGATTAACCATTGTCCATTAACGAGCGTCTGAAGATCATTTCGAATGGTCCGATCCGTGACTCCGCCACCCAGTAGTTTAGTTACATCGCTTGCACTCAGGGATTTGTGCTCTTGTATGGCGGCGAGAATGTTCTGTTGACGGTCGTTGAGATCCTCCACCCGGATTTGCGTGAAACCAGATGTCGGAGCAAAGAAAGTCAGAATCGTCTCTAAACTCGAACTCTGCCATTTTGGATCGTGGAGCCGAGCCTCTCGGCAATCTTCCACGATACGCTGTGTGCCGCGGCCAACCAATTCGATAAAGCCTCTTAGGAAGCATACATGTGCGATGCCCGGATTGCGTGGCACGGACGGATGATCACGTTTCAGGTCGGCCGGTTTAAGGCCCTCTGGCAATCCTCCCGGGTTCGATATTTGCAATGAATCCGGGAGAATTGAGATTGTGATTGAGCCACTTGAGCTATAGTCCCGATGCACCAATGCGTTCATCACTCCCTCACGCAGCGCAGTCATCGGATAAATCTGGCGATCGTCGCGCTGCCAGCTTTCAGCCGAAAACCTACTTTCGACGCCGCCAGCATGCAATGAGAGCGTCGCTGAGATCTCATCGGCAACCCGAAGTAGGCATGAGTCAAAACTCTTATCCAAGGCGTAACGATTGCCAGTTTTTCCCCTCGGCATGACCAGCAGACGAATGCGTGCCTGGGGCAGCAGTTGGGACGGCCGTTTGCCGAACAGTACTAGGGCTGCATTCGTCACGCCTCCGTTAGCTATCAAACCTAGCCCGTGCAAAAACGCATCTGTGTTATTCGAGGAACCCTGCCAATGCTTGGATTTGACGGCCATCCGCAGAGTTTCTCCGATAAGTTTCTCGTCCAAGTCAACTCGCTCCGCACCCATTGCCATCTGTCGCTCCCACCGCTGACTTGTTCCGGCGCCTTTCTGAATAAGCGCGCTAATCTTATCGCGACTAGCAGGAACAGCATCTTTACCGCTACGCAAGTAAATTGCGCCCCCGGCCACATACGGCTTGTCTATTCCTTCGGGCACTTCGACGATTACAACGTCTCGCTTGTCAACTTGCATATGCTCCACAGTCCACAACGCCCGTGGTGATATGAGGTGCAGCAAGCGCTGTTGCAATCGACGGATTGTCATTCCTAGGTCTTTTACGCCTACTACTTGGCCTTTATCTCCGACGCCAATGAGTAGCCGACCGCCTCCACTATTGAGGAACGCGCAGACTGACTTTGCGACAACTTCGGGGGGGACACCCCCCATTTTAAACTCAACGTTTTTGCTCTCGCCCTTAGATATAACTTCCTGGAAATCTTCTAGCCTCATGGTTTCTTCATCTCCCGACAAATGCGCCGGATGCGCTTTGCATCTTTCAATTGGCTATCAAGGTAGCGAAGGGCCGCAGGTAGATCAGAATATTCCTGCGCCCAGTGGCCCTTTCGTCTGGCGGGCGATACGTCGTTCTGGATCGCATCGTGATAGAGTTCGATCACTCGCAGATCATCGAGCACAGGGTTCTTTTTTAGCTTGAATTTGGTGCGTGTACCGTCGCTCTTGAAAGCGTAAGGCCTCAGTAATTGCCGTGCACATATTACGTCCCGGTGAACGAGAAACCAACGCGGCTTCTTGCGCCGCACCGCCTCGCGGACTTCGTCATGCGTGATTGAGCGCTTGCCAACCATACCGCTACCATAGACCGGGCGGATGATTCCTAGAAATAAGTCGCAGTCGAGAGCCGCAGCGACACAATTCTTAAGATTGGATCGTCCAGGATGAACAGGAATGGTACCAATGTGCGAATTCCAGACTTCATAGCCGAACCCTGCTAGCACCGCACAAATCTGTTTCAACTGATCCTCGAAATTATAAACGGCCGAGGCGACCATCAGCTTTAATTTACGCGGCGCTGACATTGATTAGCTACACCCCTCAACCTACGCATTGGGTTTTGTCATCGTGTTCGGCTACTCGATATTCATGATCGAGCAAACCACCACTAAACGCCCGCTGCAAAATCGACTGACGGAGGCGGGTCGCGCGTTGGAGGTTGGCATTCACGACGGCTTCCAGTTCCTCCACCACGCTCAAGCGGCGATCCACTTCCGCGACGATGCGTTCTTGTTTGGCGAGAGGCGGTAACGGAAGTGGCGTCGATTTCACGTCTTGTTGATTGATACTTGCCTGGTTCACTGCCCATTTCGCGTTGCTATTAAGTCGCGAACGGCCGTTAACGGACCGTAAGTAAAACTCCACGTATCGTGCGTGTATAGCATCCGACAGAACGGCTCTCATCATATTTGATTCAAAGAGTGCCGCTACAAGTGCGTCTCGGACAATAAGGCACTTTCCAAGGTGACTCGGGCTATTCACTCGGTTCACTACTAAGTCTCCACTGCGAAGCTGGTAAGTCTTAACGCTTTCCAGGTCTGCGTCGACCTTATTTAATTCATCACGACTTCGCACCCAGCCGTCTTGGTAATCATCAATTCTTAAGATCGGATGACCACGGCCATAAAATTCTTTCGGCAGATAAATCCCGTTTTGCGGCCCTGAGACAATGACGGCGTCCATGGTCGCCCATGTCCAGCCCTGCGGAGGTGGCGGCAGGTTCGTCTTGTTGGGATTCGCTGGATCTTTGTATTTCCCCTTTCCACTCCATTTCTGGCGGCGTTCGGTGAGGATGCGTTCGAGAAGTTGGGCGCCGGTTTCGTATGAATCTTCTAAAGTGGCAGAGCCGTCTCGGCTCTGATTTTCTCCAGCAATATCGTTTTCTGAAATGGTGGCAGAGGCGTCTCGCCTCTGATTCTCTTCTGAAGACCAGCGGCGGGACGCCGCTGCCACTTTTTCTACGTGAATTTGGCGAGCGCAGGCAGGCTTCGGTGGGGACGAGTTTTCCTTCGCAGGCGGCTTTGAGAACGGCTGCGCGGTAGCGCTTGAGGTTGGCGTGCACGCGCCGCAAGCCCGCGACTCCCGCCTCCAGCCGCGTGAATTGCTTTTCGATCTCCGCGACGATCTGCCGCTGTTCGTCGAGAGGCGGAAAAATCAGAGGAATGCTTTTAGCGAGTGTGCTAGACGCAATGCTCGCTTGGTTAACGTGCTTGACGCAGCGGTGTTTGAAGTAACCGCTCATCCAAACGAAGTGCAACTGATGTGCAACGAATCGACCGTAGATATCCTGTGGCGGTCGTAGCCTCGTCATGTGATTCGAGAAGGCCCAATCTTCGTCGCTATCAATAGAGGCAGTTTTCCCGATTAGCTCAGGGCTGTTTGTGTTGTTGAAGAGAACATCGCCGCGCTGGAGACGTGGCCCGTTCGAGTTAGCAACGTACTTCACGACGGAAAGATCAAGGCGTCCCCCGCGATCAACGTTCATCGGGCGGAGGTGTGGAATTCCATTACCCTCTTGATTGTGAACACCACTCGCGAAGCCCGGCTGGATGTCAGAAATTGCATCGCCGACGTAACAAACTCTCCATCCGCGCGGCAGCGAGTCAAGATTGATTGGATAATGAAGACCTGGGTCGACGCTCATCACGCCGCCAATACCTCGTTGAGTTCATCCAGCAATTTCGGCAGTTCATTCCCAAAGAGTTGATGCGCTTTCCCCAGCCCACCGCGCTGGCTGAAAGGCGCATAGTTGAAATCATTTGGCTCGATGCTGATGGCCGTGGCGATGTGATCGCGGATCAGTTCGAGCCAAGCGCGCTGTTCGGGAGTGAATAAAATATCCTTGGAGACATTTCTTTCGATCCACTCGATGAAGCGCTGATTGACCGTCTGGGCAAAAGGCTCAAGAACCTGCTCGCGTTCTAGCGCGAAGCGAACCAGGGCGACGAGATCAGCGAATCGTCCGGCTTGGGATCTTCCTTTGACCTTTTTCGGCGCGACGGCGGCGAAAGCGTCCCAGAGGCGGTCTTCGGTCCAGGCGGCGTGTTCTTCGCGGAGTTTTTTC
>CAYZJE010000078.1:0-6712 GCA_964478485.1 uncultured Syntrophobacter sp.
ACCGTCCCATGTCGGCAACGTCGTGCACGCGCGTCGGCCGCGGCCGGCGCGCGGCATATTCCTGCGGCAGCGTCTCCCACATGCGCGGGCTCATCATCGCGTGGGCATCGGCATCGTATAAGCGATAACCTTGCAGCATCAGAAACTCCGTCAATAATTTCGAAGGCGAATACGGGAGTTACTCTCGCAAAGCATGCCCTGAGCAATGTCGAAGGGGCGCAAAGACGCAAAGGTAATTAAGAACAAATTCCGAACTTAGCGCCTTTGCGAGAGATATTCCGAAAGCATTTTTTTACGCTCTTTGCGTCCCGATCGCCCTGAGCACCGTCGAAGGGTGCGGCCAATCCTCCGATTTATCTTCAGCGCAGCACCTTGCGCTCCGCCAGGCCGCGAATCGTTTCCGTTGACAATCCCAATAACTCAGCGAGCACGGTTTCGTTGTCTTCGCCGGCGCCGTGGGCCGCGCCGCTTGGCCGGTGGCCATGCTCGGTCAAGCGCGCCGACGGTCCGGCGCGGGTAACCCAACCGACGCCCGGATGAAAAACCTCGCGGGCCAGACCACGCTCGCGCAGGTGTGGGTCGCGATACAAATCCTCGGCGGTCTGCACGACGCCGGCGGCGATCCCGTCGCGTTGCAGCATCACCATCAATTGATGCGGCGTGAAGTTCGCCGTCCACGCTCCGACGGCTGCGTCCAATTCCTTGCGATTGGCGAGCCGCGCGTCGCGATCAGCGAAGCGCGCGTCGCCAGCCCATTCTCGATGGCCGGCGATGTCGCAAAAACGCACCCACTCTTCTTGCGTCTCGACGGCGATAACGCACCAGCGGTCGTCGCCTTTGCAGCGGTAACAACCATGCGGCGCGGCGTTGGCGCTGAAATTTCCCTGCGGCGCCGGCTCACGACCGTCGACCAAGTATTGTAAAAAAGCCGGCCCGATCATCGCTGCCGCGGTCTCGGCTTGAGATATGTCGATATACTGCCCTTTGCCGCTCTGGGTGCGATGGTTAAGCGCGGCGAGAATCGCCAGCGCGCCATAGGACGGCGCGATGTAGTCGGGAAACGCGGTCTGGCAGCCGGCGCCGGGGCGCTCGATCTCCGGATCACGCCATAGATAAGCCATGCCGGAATAGCTCATAAGAATCGGCCCGAAGCTGACGTAATCGCGCCGCGGGCCGGTTTGACCGAACGCTTGCAGGCTTGCCATGATGATATCCGAGCGAATCTCTTTCAGACGCGGATAATCCAATCCCCAGCTGCCCATCACCCGAGCGGAAAAATTTTCCACCACGACATCCGACTTCGCGATCAACTGTTTCACCAGCGCCACGCCTTCAGGATTTTTCATGTCGACGGCGATCCGTTTGCGGTTGCGATTGGCCTCCAGATCCGATGCGACCTGAAATCTTTGGCCCCTTTGCGGGCTACGGACCACGCGCCCCGCTTCGATCGAGATCACTTCCGCGCCCTGCTCAGCGAGCAAGCCCGCGAGTGCCGGGCCGACGATGCCGGTGGGAAAACTGATGACGCGAATGCCGTCAAAGGGTTTACGCCGATCGCCAGCCGAAGCGCGCGCGGCGATGGAATCCTTAAGCCACGCCGTTGCTTGGGACAATTCCTGGCTGACCTGTTTCTGGTGCTCGCCGATGAGCGGCGCGCCGCGCTCGACACGCCATGGACTTTCGGAAAATTTGTACGGATCGCCAGGAAAAGAGTGCCGGCCAAGCTCCCGGTGCTCGACCTCGGTGAGAAAATTTCGATGCTGCGTTTGCTCATCGGCCAAAAAGGCGCTGGGCGAATTGATCGGCGCCGCGGCCAACCGAAGCGCTTGAAACTCGTCAAAAAAATGTTTCGTCTGATAATTGAGCGTGCGCGCTTCGACCAGCCGGTCGATGGTCTGGCGCAGCGGAAATCGGTTTTGGACAATTTCAAACTTTGGGTCGAGCAGTTCGGGCGGGCGGCCGAGCCACTCGACGAACCGCTTCCAATGATCGGTTTGATTGACGAAGATGCGCGCGTAACCGTCTTTGCACTGATAGGTTTCCGCCACGGTAGTCGACTGGCTATGGCCGGTGCGCTCCGGCACTTCGCCGGTGACACTGTAGCGTGTGATGATGCGCAGGAACGGATCGGCGACCAGGACATCTTGCAGCGACACATCGACATGTTCGCCCGCTCCCGTGGCGCGCCGGTTATACAGCGCGACCAGAGTGGCGAAGGCAGCGTGCACGGAACCGAGATGATACGCCACATCGCAGGGACCCATGAGCGGCGCGCGACCCGGATGGCCGCAAAGATTCATCAGGCCGCCCATGGCGAACGCGACGATACTCGGCGCTTTGAAATCGCGGTAGGGCCCACTCTGACCGAAACCGCTGATCGAGGTCACGATGAGCGTTGGATTGACCGCCTGCAGCGCCGCATAATCAAGCCCATGTTGTTCGAGATAGCCCACCGGTTTGTCTTCGATCAGCACGTCGGCATTGCGAACCAGTTGGCGCAATGTTTCGCGCCCCTGATCGTCCGTGAGATCGAGCACGATACCGCGCTTGTTGGTGTGATAGGCGGCGAAAGACAAGCTTTGCTCGGGATTGACCGTAGCCAGCTTGAACGGCCCCTCGCGGCGCATCGGGTCGCCGCCGACCGGCTCAATGAGAATAACTTCAGCGCCGAGATTGGCGAGCAACAGCCCGCAATAGCCGCCCATGCGGCCGGTCAAATCCAAAACCCGCAAACCGGACAACGCTCCCGTGGTGCCAGTCATTTCACCCGCCATTGTGAAACTCCATATTCGTGAAGTTGCCGAAGTATATTTTCAGATGCCGGTTCGAAACAAGATCTGACAATACGCTGAGAAAGATAGTGAGGAGTTTCACTCCTTACTTCCTTAAGGTTTGTCTGCGGCCACTAACGCGCCGTTGCTGTCGTAAACTTCCACCGCGCCGTATTTCTCCAGGACGGTTTTGATTTTCGTTGCATCCCCAACAGCGACCAATTGCAACGTCTCCGGGTTCAAGTATTTGCGCGCGACGCGTTGGACATCTTCGGCGCTCACGGCCATGATCTTGGCCGCGTAAGTATCCCAATAATCGGCCGGTAAACCATAGAGCTTGCGTGTGATCGCGAAATTGAGCATGCGCGTCGGCTGCTCCAGTGAAAGCGCGAAGCCAGCGACGATCGAGCGCTTGCTCTCTGCCAGTTCACGGCCGCTCACTTTCTCATCGCGAATGCGCTCGATCTCTTTGAAAAACTCCACCAGCGCGCCGTCGGTGACTTCCGTGCGCATGTTGCCGCCGGCGCGCCAAGGGCCGGGGTAGCGCAGCGCGCTAAAGTTGCTATAGACGCCGTAGGTGTAGCCCTTCTCCTCGCGCAAATTCAAAAACAGGCGCGCCGAAGCCCCGCCGCCAATGATATCGTTCATGAGCACCATCGGCAGGTAGTCCGGACTGCGCCGGTCGATGGCGATATTGCCCAAGGCCAAGGTCGTTTGCACCGAGTTGGGCCGATGCACCAGCAATACTTTGCGCCCGTTGGCCGGCGCCGGATCACGCGGCCAGGGCTGATCGGCTGGCCGCTTCTTCCAGCCGGCCAACTGTATTTCCAATTTCGCAAGCAAATCTTTTGCCCTGACATCACCGGCGATGCCCAGAATCGAGTTCTCTGGCGCGAACCGTTCACGATGCCACTTGCTCAACAGCTCGCGGTTAAGCCGGTCGATCGATTCGGTGGTCGCCGACACCTGGGCCGCAGGATGATCGCCGAATACCAAGCGGTTGAAACGCTCATTCAAAAGAAAATTCGCGCCCGAGCGCTGCTCGCGCAACTGCGCCCGCATGCGCTGCTTCATTTTTTCCAACTCGTCGGCGGGAAAACTCGGCCTGAGCAGCATATCGAAGGCGAGCTTGAACCAAGCGTCGAAATTTTCGCTCAGGCCCGAAGCGCTCAACACCGCGTCCGGCGCGCCAAACGAAGCGGCAGCGCCGATCGACGCGCCCAGCCGGTCTATTTGATCGGCAAGCTGGAGACTGCCGCGCGATTGGGTTCCCTCACGAAGCATTTGCGCTGTAGAGTTCGCCAACCCCGCCAGCGCCGCCGGTTCGAATAGCGCGCCGGCGCCGCCGATGTGAAGTTGCAAGTTGATAAACGGCGCGCGATGGTCTTCGAGAATCAGCACGGTCAAACCGTTCTTGAGCTTCGCCTCAATCGGTTTCGGCAGCTTGATCTGCAAGATCTCGCGGGATACCGGCGCGCGATCCTTGCGCTCAACTTTGCTCGGCGCTAGCGCCGCCCCGTCCTGCGCGCATAGTTTCCCGCCGGTCAATCCAATGACCAAGCTAATCAGCAGTAAGCGGATCGCTGTCGGCAATTTAAAAAGTTTCAACCTCATAATAGTAGATTCTGCTGAAAAACCCCCTCGGAGTCCTTCGACAAGCTCAGGACGAACGGAGGGAGTCTGAAATCATTGATAAAGCTCCGTTCATGCTGACCCCTCGACAGGCTCGGGACTAAAGGCTGTCGAGGGGGCCTGCCCTGAGGCCCCTCGAAGGGTCGAAGCATTCTTCGACTTTTTCAGCAGAATCATAGTAATTGTCAGCATCTAACGAGCGGCGGTTTTTGGCATCGTCGTCACCACGGTCCGATTACTGTCTCGGAAATATTTCTGCGCCACCCTTTGCAAATCCGCTACAGTGATCTGTTGATAATTTTTCCAAACATCATTGATCAAGCTCGGATCGTTGTAATAAACCGCGAAGTGACCGAGCGCGTTGGCGCGGGCGCGCGTGCTGTAGAGCTGCTGGGCGCGCTGGCGGCTGAGCTGCATACGCACCTTGCTCAGCTCCGCATCGCTCACCGGCGTAGTTTGCACCCGATGGATCTCTTCGGCTAACAGCTTCTCCAATTCGGCGAGGTCCGTGTTCGGCCGCGCCATGATGCTGAACCAAAAAGTCGCCGGGCCGCGCCGTTCACTGGCGTCGGCGCTGACACTGAGCGCCAGCTCTCTTTCCTTGACGAACTTTTGATACAAGCGGGACGACGCGCCATTGGACAGAACCTGGCCGAGAACCTCTAACGCATACCAGTCGGGCGTGTTGCCGGCGGGAATTTTGTAGACGATATCGAGCCGTGGGGTTTGCGCGAAACCATCCTCGACAACTTTACGCCGCTCACCCTGCTGTTCCGGTTCGCTCATGTCCGGCGCCTGCGGCGGCGGCTGTGCCGGGATGTTTTCAAAATATTTCTTGATCAACTCCAGGGCGCGCTCGGTTTTGAAACTGCCCACCAAGGACAACACCGCGTTGTTGGGCGCGTAGTAGATTTTAAAAAAAGCCGCCGCATCCTCAATCGTGGCGGCGTTCAAGTCCTCCATCGAACCGATGGTCGAGTGTTTGTAGGGGAAATTATCGTAGACTAAATCGAGCGCTATCTCGAAGGTTTTACCGTAGGGGCGGTTATCGTAGCTCTGGCGGCGCTCTTCTTGCACGGTGGCGCGCTGATTGTCGAAATTGGCTTGGTTAATTGCCGGAGCGCGCATGCGGTCGGCTTCGAGAAAGATCGCCAGCTCCAACTGATTTGCCGGCAAGGTTTCAAAATAATTGGTGCGGTCCGCGTTGGTCGTGCCGTTGGCGCTGCCGCCGTTCTGTTGGATCAGAATAAAATGCTCGCCCTTGCCGACGTTTGCCGAACCCTGAAACAACATATGTTCGAACAGATGGGCAAAGCCGGTGCGCCCCGATCGCTCGTCGCGGGAACCGACATTGTAGGTCATGCAGATCGAAAAGGTCGGCGCTCGGTGATCTTCGGCGAGCAGGACCCGCAAGCCGTTTTTGAGCCTAAACTCTTTGTAAATAATATCGAAAGACTTTGCCGCTCTGGTTGACGAGGTCGGCGGCTCGGCTTCCTTGGTTTTGCTCGCTTGTGCCGATTTTACCGGCGGGTTGCGCCGCTTCGACGGTTTCGTTTGGGCCGCGTCGAGATTGACGGCGCTGAGCAAAAAGACCAGCGCCAAACCCGCCGCAATTAATCCCGCTTCGCTTCGGCCAACCAGTGTGATTTCAAACATTTCGACTAACCTTACCCATTAATTCTTTGTAGCATCATTTCGTCAGACAAGGAAATTACCGTCGGCGCTTTGGATCTTCTACGCCGGCCCGCGTTTGACAGGTCGCCAGTAACAGATTAATGGAAGAGTTAACTCTGTTCACCAAACCGTTGGAGGACTTTCATGAAGAATTCTTGGGAAAAAGTAACTGTCGATAACAGCCCGATGCCGCTTTACTTGAGCCAACCGGACTTGCCCGGTCCAGTACCCGCGATCATTGTCATCCAGAATAAGTATGGCGTCAAAGAATTTACCCAAGAGATGACCCGCCGCGTTGCTGAAGCGGGCTACGTTGGCATCGCGCCGCTGCTCTATCACCGCACCGGCGAGCCGAAGACTGAGGAAGAAATCGAGCAGATTCGCCCCGCCCGCAGCGACACCAACGTGATCAACGATTTGAACGGGACGATTAGCTTTTTGAAAGGCTGCGCTAACGCCGACACGTCAAGATTGGGCATCGTCGGTTTCTGCATGGGCGGGCGCATCGCGTTTCTCGCCGCCGTGGCGACCACGTCGTTCAGCGCCGCGGTCGATTATTACGGCGGCGGGGTTTATTCCAAGTGGGGCAAGGATCGTCCCGCGCCGTCGGAATTGGCGGCCAATATCTCCTGCCC
>CAYZJE010000079.1:0-2327 GCA_964478485.1 uncultured Syntrophobacter sp.
TGGCGCTGATCCTGACGGTTCCCGCCTTCATGCGCTTGGGGTCTGAGTTCATGCCGCCGCTGAATGAAGGCATGATCTATTACATGCCGACGACGCTGCCCGGAATATCGGCCACCCAGGCGGCCATGCTGCTGCAGGTGCAGGATCGAATCCTAAAGAGTTTCCCTGAAGTCGAATGGGTCTTGGGTAAAACCGGCAGGGCGGAAACTTCGACGGACCCGGCGCCCTTTAGTATGGGGGAAACAACGGTGATGCTGAAACCGGAATCGGAGTGGCGCAAGCTGCGCATCGACCGGTCGCACTGGCCCCAACCGTTGCGCTACCTCGGCGAACTTATCTTGAGCCCCACTCGTGCGATGACCTGGGACGAGCTGGTCGCCGAAATGGACAAGAAGCTCCGGCTCACCGGAGTGGTCAACGCCTGGACCATGCCGATCAAAAACCGCATCGACATGCTCTCGACCGGCATTCGAACTCCAATCGGCATCAAAATCTTCGGCCCCGACTTGGCCAAGATCGAGGAGATCGGCAAGAACATCGAGACGAGCCTGCAAATGATCACGGGAACCCGCTCGGTCTATGCGGAAAGGGTGATGAGCGGATATTACCTCGACTTTGAGTTAAAGCGCGAAGAGATCGCCCGCTATGGTCTGGCGCTTGACGAGGTTCAGATGGTGATCGAGACGGCCATCGGTGGCGAGAGCATATCCACGACCGTGGAGGGCCGGGAGCGCTACCCGATCAACGTGCGCTACGCTCGAGAGCTACGCGACGACGTGGGCAAGTTGGAACGGGTGCTGATCCCGGCGATGAACGGCGCACAGATACCGCTCGGACAACTGGCCGATGTTAAACTCACCTCCGGCCCGGCCATGATCAGGGACGAGGATGGCCAACTTGCCGGTTATGTTTTCGTGGACATGACGGGCCGAGATATCGGTGGCTACGTCGAAGAGGCGCAGAAAAAGGTTGCCGCTGAGGTCAAGATCCCCGTCGGCTATACTCTGGTATGGAGCGGCCAGTATGAATACATGCAGCGAGCCAAAGAGCGGCTGATTTATGTTGTGCCGCTTACTCTACTGATTATTTTTTTGTTGCTCTACATCAACTTTAAGTCTGTGGCACAATGCGCGATCGTGCTCCTGGCTGTCCCATTCTCCATGATCGGAGCAATCTGGTTGGTCTATCTTTTGGGATACAACATGAGTGTCGCCGTGTGGGTCGGTATCATCGCCTTGGCCGGCGTCGACGCCGAAACCGGCGTGATTATGCTCCTCTACCTGGAGCACGCCTACGAGAAATGGCGGAAAGAGGGGCGCATGCGCAACCTCGAAGACCTCAAAGAGGCGATCATCGAAGGCGCGGTGAAGCGCATCCGGCCAAAGGTGATGACGGTGATGGCGATCCTGATGGGCTTGCTGCCGATCATGTGGAGCCACGGCGCCGGCGCCGACGTGATGAAGCGTATCGCCGCGCCGATGATCGGCGGGGTCATCACCTCGTTTCTCCTTGAGCTCCTCGTGTACCCGGCCATTTTCGAGATCTGGAAGGGATGGAAATTAAAAAGTGCATCCGCGCAAGCCAGCTCGCCCGGCACGGAGATTCAAAATTAGGGGCTCTTGTGAAGTATGCAAAAAAACTTTGTTCGGTAGTTTATTGGGTTCTACTTTGCCCCTACGAGAGTAAGCCGTTGGCTTCCTTGCTAGCACCCAAGCCTTGGCACGGGGTCGAAGAAAAAAAGAAAATCAAGCAGATGTTGGAGCGAATGGCCCGGGCGATGAGGACATCGAATTGGCGGCGCCGCGGCGCATGGGAGGCGATTATGCACAGTCATAACCTATGCCATTGGTTAAAAGCGCTACATAATGGTCTGCGATTACATTGCTTATGTTTCCGATCTTGGTGACAATGTATGTGCGGTTAGCGCGGCGAGAAGAGAAGGAGGTCGCAGAGGAATTTGGCGATCAGTATCACCGCTATGCTGCGCGGACTCCAGCGTTCCTGCCGCATGCACGTACCCTCAGACGCAAATCGGCATGAGATCGCAATCTAAGAACTCTATCGATGATTTTCTGACAAGGATGTAACGAGATGGTTGATCCGATTTGCGGCATGAACGTGGAGCCCGCCAGCGCCGCGGGAAGTCATATCCACAACGGCCAAACTTATTATTTTTGCAGCGAGCACTGCCTGGCGAAATTTAAGGCAGACCCCGAGAAGATCCTGAAGTCACCTGCAGCGGGACACGCTGCGCATGGCCATGGACATTCACACGCACAGGAGGCGCCGCAGAAACCTACGTCTGATGAAACTGAGCACGGCATTTA
>CAYZJE010000080.1:0-17712 GCA_964478485.1 uncultured Syntrophobacter sp.
ATACCTGCAACATGTTCTGGGCGGGTTCCGTTATTGTTTGATCAGTCGACATCGTTGGCCACGATGTGCAATCGATGCACTGATCGGATCGACGTCGCTGTTGGGAATCAAGAGATTTGTGTTCGCGCCGTTTGAACTGAACGGGTCGTGGCCGGTGAGCTTCAGTTCTTGGCAGGCTTGCCACCAGCCGTAGATTGTCGCGACTACCGTCGGGTGTACGTGTTAGGTGTAATGGAATTCGAGGAGCGGCGTCAGCGCTTGATCAAGATGGTAAAGCCCTCTTGCGTAAAATGATGGTCATTGGTGAGTACCTCGGTGATCCCCATCTCCCTCATTGCCCGCATGGCGATGCAGTCAACCAGACTATACGCTTTATCAGGACGACTCGCGTACAAATCCAATCCCGCCAAAAACGACTCGTGCGTCTGCGGCCTTATGATTACATTAGTGTTGGTCACGATGGCCCGAACGGTCTGCAAGGCCTTGCTGCGGAGATACGCCCCTCGTCCAGCAAAAGCCGAAAGAAACTCTACGAGTATTTCCTCGGTTGTGACCAAAAGCGCAGGTCCCAACGTCGCTACCGCCTGCAATGTCGGAGCATGCCAGGGATCTCCAGGTGTAAGACTGGCTACCCAGTACAATGTATCGGCAAAAACTTGCTTCATCGTTTGGGCGTACCGTAGATATAGTGGTCCAGCTGGTCCGTGAAGTCTGGTGGTAAATTGGCAAGCTCCGAGGCAGGAATTGTGGCGGCAATTTCTGCCAGGACCACCGCAATGGGACGGCTATCGGCTGCTGTCTTGCCGTTTTCTTCGACCGGATACACGAGAACGCGCAGTTTCTGCCCAGCAAAGTCAGGTATCTGCGCGGCAATCTCAGTCCAGGTTCCTTCAAGTAGGAGTGGAGTGGTCATAATATTCCTCCTCTTCGTAGTGTATCACAGCAGGACCTACCGTTTCAGTAATGTCGGAAAAACACAAGTTAAGGATATAGCAGCAGAACTCTCCAGTAAAATGCCAAATTACGTGAAACATTTTCTGGACCGGTTCGGCTATTGTTTAATCACTCGACATCGTTGGCCACGATGCGCAACGGATGCACTGATCGTGTCGTTGTCAGAGTTCGGAATCAAGAGATTTGCGTTCGCACCATCGTGACTGAACGGGTCGTGGCCGGTGAGCTTCAGTTCTTGGCAGGCTTGCCACCAGCCGTAGACGGTTGCGACAACCCGCGGATGCAATGATTTGTTGAACTTCGCTTTGAGTTTCACTCTTCCTGTTTTGGTTTCGAGAAAGATCCATTCACCTTCGGCAATTCCATTCGCTTTCGCCGTTGTCGGATGAACTTCCACGAACGGTTCGGGGACTGCGCGGCGCAGGCGTGGGATGTTGCGGTGTTGTTCGTCGCAGAAGTGAATGTCTCTGAAAAAAGTTAGGGTCAGTGGGTATTGATCGTTGGAGTGATCGCCGGCTTTGAACTGGGGCAGCGGAGGATAACCCGCATCGGCGAATGTTGTCGAGTAGATCTCGATCTTGCCGGTCGGTGTGTCGAAACCGCGCGGCTTTCCGCTTCGTGAATCGATCCCCGCGTACTTTCTGTGTTGTGTTATGACCGAGGCGCGTAGGCCGACCGGATTGGCTCGTAATTGTTTCGTCGTGAGACCAGAAGGAGCGAGCTGATGGGCGTATGCGGATTCGATGTCTCCGTCAAAGAACTGATGGGCTAAGCCCATACGATTCGCCAAGTCGAAGATGATCTCCGCCTCGGATCGTGACTCGCCAACCGGCTTTGCTACGGCGGGACGCAGCTGGGCCCAGTTCATCGTATCTTCGGCGATCTCGAAGTAGGGCAGCAATGCTTCGCGCTCCCAGCAGGTCGTTGCTGGTAGAATCAGGTCCGCGAAATTCGCGCTTGGATTCAACGTCGTGTCGACATGAATGTAGAAGTCGAGCGCTTCGAAGGCGGCTTTGCCGCGCAGTGGATCACCGTGGCCTATGAGCGGATCGGTGCCGAATAAGACTGCGGCTTTTACGGGATACGGTTTGCCGGTGAGGATCGCGTCATAAACTTCGGCGGCTTGGACTAATCCTGGATCGGCCGGCGGGCCGAGTGGATGTTTGTCGGCGCCGAGGCGCAATCGTGCGTTTTCTTTCGGTACTAGCTCGCGTCCGGTGATTGGATTGGTCGGCGTCGCGGCGAACAGAACATTGCTGCCGCGCTGGTCGTACTGTCCGGTGAGCGCGTAGAAGATGCACACCGCGCGATTGGTCTGCATGGCGTCGTTATCTTGTTCGAGGCCGACCCAAGTGCAGTAGCTGGATGGTTTTTCTTTCGCGAATAGCCGTACAGCGTTTCTGACTTCTTCGGCTGGCACTGTGGTGATCGATTCGGAGCGCTCTGGCGCGAATTGGGCCGCGCTTTGTTTTAGGAGTTCGAACGCAGGCCGGCAAGTCACCGTATCACCGCCGACGAGTATGACATTGTGTGCACCGAACAGAGCCGCCCGTTGGATTGCGGGTTCAATTGGAGCGCGGACATTCCTGTCCGCGTTATCATCGCGGGTTGGATGGCTCCTACGCTCAAAGCTACGGACCACGACCCGAAGCCTTGGCGCAGGGTCGAAACCCGCGCTCCTTTGGGCTCGATACGCGATCATCCTACCGCTTTCTTCATCGTGGACGTAAAAGGTTTGAGGATCGCCGTCGGCAATTAGATCACGCTCCGTCAAAAGTTGTCCTTCGTCGTCCCGTACGAGAAACGGTCCGTTTGTCCACCTGCGCGCGAATTCGGCGTCAAAGAGATTTTCTTCGAGCAGCACGTGGATCATCGCCATCGCTAGCTCGCCGTCTTTTCCCGGACGGACGCGGAGCCAGCTATTGGCTTTTGCCGCCAGAGTTGTTTTGCGCGGATCGATGACGATCAGTTTGGCGCCGCGATTTCTAGCGCGATTGATGCGCACGGCTTGCGCCGGCGAAGTTGCCGGCGGGTTGATGCCCCAGATGAGCATGCACATTGTGTTGTCGAAGTCGGCGAGCGGCATGCCGCTGCCATAGGTGTATTTCGAGCCGACGCGGCGGTTCCAGGTGCAGATGTGATTCGATGTCAGGAGATTCGGACTGCCAAACGCATTCGCCAAGCGTTGCAGCCAGCCGTCGAAGTCGATGGCCGCGGTTCCGGCCGTGGTCGCGCGGGAAAAAACCACGGCTTCGGCGCCGTAATTGTCTTTGATGTCGTTCAGCCTGAGCGCGGCGAGATTGAGCGCCTGCTCCCAAGAAATGCGCACCCAGCCGGGATCGGGATCACCTTTTGGGCGCGTACGCACCATTGGGAATTGGATTCGATCCGGCGAGTAGACGATCTCCGGCGCGGCGGCGCCTTTGACGCAGATGCAGCCGTTCGGATGATCGGGGTCGGCGTTGACCTGAGTCAGCCGTCCGTTATCGACGGTGGCGATGACGCCGCAGCGCGAGGTGCACATGGCGCAGTAGGTATGAAGCCGTTCGGTGGCCATCTATTTTTGGGTTGCCTCGGTAAGGGTGGCTGGGATATTACTGCGATGTAGCGTAACGATACAACGTTTGGCCTGAAAGCTTGGAGGACCATTATGGCACGGATCGCTCATATCGCAGTCAAAGTCGAAGACCTTGATCAGTCAGCTGAGTTCTACGAAAAAGCGCTTGGTTTTTTCCCCACTGGAAAATCTAAATCGGGGGATCGCTCCCGGCGGAGTTTTAGTGACGGTGAGATCAATCTAACT
Source organism: uncultured Syntrophobacter sp. (assembly GCA_964478485.1). Classification (GTDB taxonomy): domain Bacteria; phylum Desulfobacterota; class Binatia; order UBA9968; family UBA9968; genus DP-20. The sequence goes on from CAYZJE010000080.1 coordinate 3,758, forward strand.
ATGCTGCGCTACGATAGCGAAGATGTCGCGCTGGCTAAGGCCGCGGGCGGAGGTCCGTGCATTCATCACTTCGCGATCGAAGTGGACGATGTCGCCAAATATGTCGCCCAGGTGCGTGAGTTCGGTTGTGAGATCCTCAGCGATCCTAACAAGGTGCCGGTAAAGTTTCGCGCACCGGGAGGAACGATCGCGGAGATCGTGCCCGTGGGGAGATATCGAAAAGGAATGGAGTGAAAAGTCGGGCGAGCAAATCCCGGAGGTTGCCGTGAAGAGATTATTGTTTTTGGCGCTGCTCTTCATCTACTGCTGGACGGATGACTCTCGCGCTTTAGCCGCGGCTGCGTCAGCGAATTTGGCGAAGGCGAAACAAGAGGCCGAATCGAAAGGTTATATCTTTCTAACCAGCAGAGACGAGATCGTCGCGAAGGCTAAAGAAGAAGGCAAGCTCGAAGCGCTGACATTCCTGGAGAGCGCTGCGAAGCGGGCGATGATCGAGGCATTTCGCAAGAAGTATCCGTTCATCCAGGTCGTTGCGGAGGAGATCGGCGGCACCGATGAGTATCAGCGCTTTATTCTGGAGATGAAAGCGGGCAGGGCGAAGCGCTGGGATACGGTGCATATTTCGAATCAAGTTTACGCTGAGTATCCGCCTTTCTTAAAAAAGTTCGACATCCTTGGCATGGCGGAGCAGGGCGTGCTCAACATCCCCGCCAAGATCGTTGACTCCAACAATCGAAACATCGTTGCCAAGGGAACACAGGTCGTTGTCGCGGCGTACAATAAGAAGCTGATCGCCGCGGATAAAGTTCCGACCACCTGGGAAGGTTTCCTTAAGCCGGAATTCAAAGGACGGAAATTCGTCGTCGATGTCCGCCCGTTGTCCGTGGCTAACTTAGTACCGGCCTGGGGCTTGGAGAAAACTTTGGATTTCGCGCGTAAAATCGCTGAGCAAAAACCCGTCTGGGTTCGCGGCAGCCGAACGCTGGCGTCCATGGCGCTGGGAGAGTATTCCCTCTTCATGGGGCTGAACGTTTCGAGCGTTCTTGAGGCGCAAGCAAAAGACTTGACCAAGAGTTTAGAAATGCAATTTTTAGAGCCCGTGCCGGTGCGCTTTGGCAGCGCCGACGGAGTGTTTGGCACTGCGACTCATCCGCATACGGCGCTTTTGTGGATGGAGTTTCAAGTCTCGGCAGAAGGCCAGGAGATTCTCGATAAGTACGGTCCCGCTGACGGATCCGTCTATGTCGCCGGTTCGCAATTGCATACGATGATTCGTGGTAGACCCCTGTCATCGCTAACCTGGGATTTACAAAAAAATCTGGACCAATGGGTCAAGCGGATCGTCGAGGCCTATGGTTTGCCGATGGCAGAGAAGTGAACGTAGATCAGATTCAGCGCTAATCGAAGGAGGAAAGTTCGATGGCGGATTTCAAGCTCATTTCAGCCGATGGTCACTTAAACGACCCGCCCGAGGCGTGGCATAGAGTGCAAAAGGAATACGGCGACCGCGCGCCGAAGGTCGTCGAAAATGTCGACGGCAAGAAAGGACTGTGGCTGGTTACCGACGGACTGAAGCCGTCGCCTTGTTACAATCCGTCCGTCGGTTTTCTCGTCGCCAAGCCTGAAGGCGTCACCGGCATGTCGGTCGATCAAGTCGGTGACGAGACGATCAGCGGATTTCGCCAGAGCTTTCGCTACGAGGATCATCCCGGCTCTTGGCAGCCGGCGGCGCGCTTGAAGGAACAGGACCGGGACGGCGTCGAGGCTGAAGTGCTGTTTTCCAGTTGGGCGCGGATCTTTTACGTGCTCACCGATGCAGCCTTTCAGCGCGCTTGTTTTCGTTCCTACAATTTCTGGCTGCATGATTTTTGCCAAACTAATCCCAAGCGGCTGGTCGGTATTCCGCTTCTGTCGATTATCGATCCCGAGCAGGCGTCGAAGGATATCCATGAGTACGCCAAGATGGGTTTCAAAGGCGTGCAAGTTCCGCCCGGCATTAAAGACGACGCTTATTACAATCCGATCTACGAGCCGATTTGGCACGCGGCGGAAGAAACCAACATGCCGATGGTCATTCACTCTGGGCAGCTTCAAGGCGGCGCGTCGCGCCGCTGGTTTGAAAAGCTCAACAGCGCTGACGAGTGGCCCGGTTTCTTTCAGCACTCGCGGCAAACCGTGATCAAGACCGTGATCGGCCATATGCTTTTTTCCGGTCTTTTCGACCGTCATCCTAAGCTCAAAGTGATCTGCACCGAGTTTGAAGCCGGCTGGGTGGGGATCATTGTCCAACAGGTTGATTACCAATATGGTCCGAAGAAGACCGCGCATGGGACGCAACTCGGTGACGAACTCCGACTCGAGTTGCCGCCCAGCGAATATTTCAAACGCAATTTGTGGTTTACGTTCATGGACGATCGCGCGGCGGTGTTGACCACGCCAATTTTTGGCGAGGACAATTTTATGTGGGCGAGCGACTATCCGCATGCAGCTTGCACTTGGCCCTATTCGCACCAGATCGCCGAGAAGACGTTTGCCGGGGCGAGTGAAACAATCAAGCGCAAGCTATGCCGAGACAATGTCAATCAGGTTTACAAATTGGGCTTATAAACTCAAACTGTCCCTAGAAAGATCGGAGGCATAATATGGCGCGCATCGTTCATTTGGCTATGAGGGTGGAAGATATCGACAAGGCCAGTGAGTTTTACAGCAAGGTTTTTGGCTTCAAACGGGTCACCGTTCCAGGGCTGAGAGAGACTGTGCGCTATCTCACCGACGGCACCGTGCATATCGCGATCAATAAAATCCGACCCGATAAAAATGAGCAACCGGCTATCGATCACTTCGGCGTTGAAGTAGAAAGCGTCGAAAAGTGTATCGCCGAAGTGAGCAAGTATGGTTCCAAAGTGGTGAGCGAACCCGGCAAAGTCGTGAAGTTCAGTGCCCCCGGCGGGATCATCGTCGAAGCGGTGCCGGTTGGCACCAAGCCGGGCATCGGCGACTGAGCTCCGGTGGTGGAGCGCCGGCACCGATTACAGAAACTCAGGTTGCGACAGCCCCCACTCGCGTCCGCTCAAATCTCTGCCTCGGTCGTCGGGTTGGCTCGGCCGCGGGCCGGTGTATTCGAGAATATACAAACCGCCGCCGATGCGATCGGTCGTGTAAATTAAACCCTCGGCGTCGACGTAGACATCGTTGATCTGGATCGCCGGCTGGCCGGCAGGCGCGGGCGGTATGAAAAAGCCAGTCTCGTTGGGCCGAAACGGATTACTGATGTCGACGATCCGAATCCCAGCGCTGAAGTAACAAAGGTAAATCAGCAAATCGTCGTCCTTCGAGCCCGGCCGATTCTCATGAATGTTGTGCGGGCCGAAGCGGCCGCCGCGGGCGCAGAAATCGCCTTGTGGGATCGGCAAGGCGGCGATGGGCACGGGTTTGGTCTCGTCACGGACATCGACCAGCCAAACCATCTTGACGCCGTCGGCGCCGGCGTTACGCACCGATTCCTCGGCGACCACGAGCAGCTTGCGCCGCGGTAACGGCAACACCGTGTGCGTGTGGCCGCGAAATGGCGGCATTAAATCCAACCGGCTGATCAACCGCGGCACTGAAATGTTGCTGATGTCCAAAATGGCCAAGCCTTCGTCTTCATAGGCGACGTAGGCGCGCTCGCCGTTGGCGATGATGCCGTGACACCACACGCTCTTGTTCTTGTCCCAGCCGGGAGTCTCGCCGCCCGCCGCCCACAGTCCCGGCAACCACCAGCGACCGACTTCTTGCACGCGGGTGGGGTTTTGCACATCGACGATACTATAAATGCGATTGGAAAATCCTTCCGCCGAAGTCGGTAGGTGCGCGTAGTGCCCATCGGCGAACCAAAAGCGATGCACGCCTTTCTGACAGGTACTGTAGAAGCTAAGCTCTTTCGGCGCATCCGGGCGGGCAATGTCCCAAAGTTGGATTCCCGGCCGGTAATCGCCGGTTTCCCACGGCGCGCGCTCGTGGTTGGTGATCATCAGATCGCCGGCGATCTGGACTTTGTGGTTATGCACGCCGGGCGCCTTGGCGATTTGATTGACAACGCGCGGCCGCGCGGGGTCTTCGACGTTCAAGATAGTAACGCCCATGCTTCTCATATGCGCGACGAAAAGAAAGTTGCCTTTCTTGTCGATCCGGCTGCCATCGCCATGTCTGGCTAGATCGCTGTATCCCAACAAACGCATGTTCCAGCTTTCCGCGCGCGCCGAGATTTCCGCAACGTTCGAACTTGCTTGTGGCATGGGGCCTCCCGAGGATTCGCTACTGTGCTTGGAAAATGCTGCGAGTGTAGTGAATCGACGCTGAGCGTGCAAGCCGATTTATCGTTCAAAAAGGCGATGCGGGGGAGTTGCGTTGACCGATGCTCAAGGGTTGTGTTACGAGGTAAGCGAAATCGCTGTGGTCGAGTCTGGAGGAGAAAATGGTTATGCGAAAATCGTGCGGCGTCGGTCTGAGTTTTCTCTTTAGTTGCTTTCTCTCGGTAGGCCCGCTGCCGGCGCAAAACTTGGAAAAGGCGCTCAAGGAAGGCGAAGTGGTTTGGTATACGCCGACGGCGATCGAGGACAGTCAAAAGATGATTCAGGCATTCGAAAAAAAACAGCCTGGCATCAAGGTCAGGCTATTTCGTAACCGCGAAACCGCGTTGTTGCCACGCATCCTGGCCGAGAAGCAGTCAGGACGGCCGATCGTCGATGTCACTTCACTGCGCGGCGTCGGTTATTATCAGCTCTGGAAGCGCAATCTGATCCAACCGTACATCTCGCCGGAAAGCGTGGCTTATCCCAAGGGGTTCAAGGATCCCAAAGGATTCTGGACCGACCTTTACGATACCTATTATGCTTGGAGCCATCACACTGGGCTGATGAAAAACCCGCCGCGCAATTACGACGAGCTGGTTCAGCCGCGCTACCGCGGCAGGATCGGCATGGATACCGATGAGATCGAATGGTACGCCGGCTTGATCGAAAACTGGGGCAAGGATCGCACGGTGCGATTTCTCAAAAATCTCGCAGCGCAACAGATCCGCTACCGCGACGGACATACACTGGTCGCGCAGCTCATGGCCGCCGGCGAATTCGAGCTCACGCTAGCTTTCAGCGAGCGTATCGACAAGATGAAAAAGGAAGGCGCGCCGGTGGACTGGATCACTAGCTTCGATCCGATCATCGTTTCGATCCATCCGATCGCCATCGCCGCCGATGCGCCCCATCCGGAGGCGGCGCGCGTGTTCGTCGATTTCGCGCTGTCTAAAGAAGGGCAAGCGACGGTGCGCGACTCGGGCCGAGTCTCGCCGCGCCCTGATTTGCCGGTCGCGTCCCAGTCCGTGAGCCCGGCAAAGCTCAAGCTCCATCCAGTGCAACCTGAAGCAGCGGCCGATTATGAAGGGCTGCTCAAAGAATGGCGCGCGCTATTTAAGTAGGGGCGGGGAATGGTGACGTACGACTTTTTAGAGCGGCATTAAACAAAGCGAGCCGTCTTGAGTGCTTAGACTCACCGTATTGAGCTCATTCTGCACGCCGTTGGAGCTTCGGCGGAAAAGTAGAAAGTCCCCGATAATGTTTCCCGAACTGCGGACGTCGGGTGCGGGAGTCTTTCGGCCAAGTTGACAAGTCCACCGAAGCAGGGGAGAATTCCACCGGTTAGCGGCGGTTCAAAAAACTGAATACCATGATCGGCATTTTTATGATTCGGCGATGCAAGAGACCGACTGAGTTAACAATTGATCATCAGTCGGGACGTAATCCTTTCGCGGGCGACGGAAGAAATTTAAAATGTGAGAGAGGGCTACACTTTTTCCATTATCGAGAAAAGGCATGCCGGAGGTGAGGAGATGAAAACCGAAAAGCTGGTAACGCCGAGTCAGCATTGGACCGCCGCCGAGTTGCGTAAACTGCTTCCTGAACAGCGCGATGCTATCTTGGAGGCAGCCGCCGCACTTGCCGAACAAGAATACCGAACGAATCCCGAATTGACCGCCTTCGAAGCTTTCGGCAAGGACGATCTCTGTGGCGACAGCTCCAACACCACGCCGAGGTGAGATATGGCTCGTTGATTTCGATCCGGTGGTCGGAGCGGAAATCGAAAAGGTCCGACCGGCTCTGGTCATCAGCGTAGACACGATCGGGCGATTACCGCTGCGGATGGTGGTCCCGATCACCGACTGGAAGTCGCAGTATGCGCACTACCCCTGGTTTGTCGAACTGCCCGCCTCTCCGGCCAATCGACTGGACAAGAACTCGGGCGCTGATGCGTTTCAAACCAAGTCGATTTCGCTGTCCCGTTTCGTGCGCCGGATAGGTAAAGTGTCGGTTGCCCAATTGGACGAAGTCGCCTCAGCAATAGCGCTGTGCGTCGGTGTGTCGTGAATGGGAACATTCTACTTTTTGCGCGCCTATGTGCCGTTAGCGGCGCGGCTGCGTTGTCATAGACCGAAATACATTAACCCATCAGGATTGCAAGCCGAGCAGCCGCGCCGCGTTACCGCCGAGAATGTTTTGTTTCTCTTGCGCCGTTAAGAATTCCAGCTTGCTGATTTCCGGCACGTCTTTCCAGCTCGACATGTCGCCGGAGTGGTCGGTGCCGAGCAGCACATGGTCGGCGCCGAAGGTGTCGACCAAGAAGCGCAGGACATGGGCGTCGTAAATGACTGTGTCGAAATAAAGCTTGCCAAACATTTCGTCGACCGAGCCGGTGAATTTCGCTTTCGGCTCGTCGCGATGCGCATGACCATGGCGCCATCTGCCGATCAGCGACGGCGCCACGCCGCCGCCGTGGGCGAGGACGATTTTCAATTTGGGAAAGCGTTCGAGCACCCCACCGAAGATTAGGCTTGCGGTTGCAATCGCGGTTTCCAACGGATTGCCGATCAAGTTCTGCAGGTAATAGTCGTCCATGCGTTCGCGTCTCATGCGCACGTCGGGATGAATCAAGATGGTCATTTGCAAGTCTTCGGCGCGCTCGAAGAACGGTAAAAACTGCGGGTCGTCGAGATTGCGTCCTTCGATGTTGGAAAGAATTTGCACGGCGCGCAGGCCGAGTTCTTTGTGCGAGCGGGTGAGTTCTGCGACCGCGGCGCCGACGTAGGGCAGTGGAACCATGGCCATGCCGTAAATGCGCTTGGAATACTGTTGTTGGGCTTCGGCGAAGCCGTCGTTGGTCTGCTGACAGGCCCAGACGACGGTTTTCTCGGCGCAGGCGCCGAAGTTGATGTAGGGCAGGGTGGAGAGCGCGATGGAGTCGATGCCGACGGTAGCGAGTTCGCTCAGCTGCGCTGGGTAATCCGTGCGCTTTTTTTGCAGGCGGAAAATCACGCCGTCGGGGCGTAGCAGCGCTTCGCCTTTGGCGTCGCTAATGAAGCGGATGCCGTAGCGTTCGCTGTCGCCGCGCCGGCAGCTGTCGATGAACTTTTTTGCATAGCCGTGATTGTGGATGTCGATGGTTCGCGCCGCCATTGTGTTGCCTTTCATTATTGAGACTACGCGCGAGCGTAGCGCTTCCATTCTCGCGCTGTCAAATCGAATTGCTCACCGGTTTCACCACTTGTCGATTACACTCAGATAATGCTAACAACAATCACACGGGCCGGCGGCGATCATGCAGCGATTTTATCATTCACGAGGGGGGCAAACGGAATGTCACTTCTTGCACGGTTGGCGTTAACGCTACTCATGTTAGCGGGATTCCTGTTATCGCCATTCGATGATCATAGCAGCGTTTGGGCTGGTGCGGCTCCGGACGAAACTCTGGCTAAGATTGACGGCGCAAAAAAAGAGGGCAAGGTCATTCTTTATACCAATGCCAGCGGCATCGCGCCGCTGATCAAGCGCTTCGAGGAGAAATATCCATTTGTGAAAGTCGAGCAGCTGCGCACCGGTGCCCCCAAGCTACTCAATCGAATTTTGGCCGAATACAAAGCCGGGGCGTTGAAAGCGGACTTGATCGAAACCGAGGGGCTGACCTCGTATTTGATGATGAAACGAGGCTTATACGCCAAGTACATTTCTCCCGAGAGCAAAGTGCTGCCGGCGGCGGCGAAAGATGGCGACGGTCAGTGGACCAATGCGCACTCGAATTACAAAATCGTCGCCTACAACTCTCGGTTCGTCACACCCGCCGAGTTGCCCAAATCCTATGAGGATCTCACCCAGCCAAAATGGCAGGGAAAGATTCTCATGGGGTCGAATAATTATGAATGGTTCGGCAACATGGTGAAGATCCTGGGCGACGAGAGGGGCATGAGTTTGATGCGTCGGCTCAACGCGCAGAATCTGATGTTGCGCGAGGGCAACTCGCTGATCTTGCAACTGCTGCTCGCTGGCGAGGGCTTCGTCACAATCGCCGCCAACGTCGATTCGGTGGAAGAGCTTAAGGCGAAGGGGGCGCCGATCGACTGGCTAGGCCTCGAGCCGACGATCTCGCGCTTGCATCCGATCGCCCTGGCGCGTACGGCGCAACATCCGAACGCGGCGAAGCTCTACATCGATTTCATTTTGTCCAAGGAAGCACAGGAGATCATTACCAAGGAATTCATCGGCATCTCGGACCGACCCGATGTCAAGCGGGTGTTTACGCGGGAGGGGTTGAAGCTGCATTATGCCGACTTGAGCTTGGCCGAGCGCTATGACGAGATCACTAAGAAATTCGACGCGGCTTTCAAAATTCGTTGACCCGTACAAGGGCAGATCAATCGGAGCATTCACATGACAGACCTGGACGTCAAAGCGCGCTTGCTGGACGGCGCGCGCAATTTAGTTCGCTACGTGGAAATAAATTCCGGCCAGCAGGTGTTGATCCACACTGAGCCGGGCTATGACGACGCCGATGTGGTCGGTGCGGTTAAGGGCGCGATCGAGGAAACCGGCGCTCAAGTGTCGGTTCTGCACACACCCCACTGGGACAAACAGTACGAGCCGGCGCCGCGGGCTTTCGAAGCCGCGATCGAAGGCTGCGATGTGCTGATCGGCCAGGGCGAGTATCTCCACACCAAGAACCGCTACATTCAAATCGGACTATTCGAGCGCGGTCTAATCTACATCAATAACGAGGCAAAGACGGTCGAAGCGCTGTCTTCATGGTATGGCCGGTTTCCCGCCGAGCTGTTGTTTACCATCGGCGTCGTTACGGTCGAGCGCCTTGGCGCCGGCAAGAATGTTCGTGTGACCACCAAAGCTGGCACCGACATATCGATGTCCGTGCAAACCAATACCCTCGGTGGATACTGTTATCCATTCCGCTTTGATACGCCCGGTTACAAGAAAGGTTTCCCCGGCGGCGTCGCGTGCTTTCACCCGGAGGACCCGGTCAACGGCGTCGTCGCGGTGCAAGCGATGACCCGCGGCAATGGCGCGCCGAAGGCGATCCTCGATCGGCCACTGTTTTTAACCTTCCGTGATCATCGCGTGGTCGAGGTCGAAGGCGAGTGCGCCGACTGGTGGCGCGAGTTCATGCGTAAAGGCGACCAGAACAGCAGTTGGCTTGGCGAGTGTATGTGGGGCGTCCATCCGAAAGCGAGCGGCGGTGGCGGACGCGGCGCGTCCAATCCGCACCTGCTCCATTTCGGTCTGGGCAACTCGATCGCCTATGGCGGCCCGACATTCTCCAAGACTTGGCAGGTGATGTTCGTCGAGGACGCGACTCTGACGGTGGATGGTTATCCGATCCTTCAGGATGGCCGGTTAACCGTGCTGAACGATCCGAGAGTGCGCGCCGTCGCGGCGAAATATGGCGACCCCGATGAGCTGCTGTCGCAACTTCCAGCGACGGTTAAGGATCAGTTCGGCGGAAAGTGAGCTTATCGGAATTGGAAGATTGGCCGCAAAGAACGCAAAAGGCGCAAAGGGACAGAGAGAATCCACCTCAAACTTTGCGACCTTGGCGTTCTTGGCGCGAGAAATATCCGAATCCGATTGGAGTGGTGGCTCAAAATGAGTTCTTTGATCCCTGTTCGCATTGCCTACGCCGCGCTCGGTAGCGGCAGCGCGCCGGTTTGGTGCGCGAAAGAGGCCGGTATCTTTGCTGATGAAGGACTGGATGCTCAAGTATCGCTCATTCGCGGCAGCGGCCGGGTCACCGAAGCGCTGCTCAAAAATGACATCCAGTTCGCCAACATCGCCGCGCCATTGGTCGTCACGGCTAATCTCCAGGGCGGCGATTTGGTTTACCTGACCGGCGGCCTCAACTGGTTGATCCAATCGATCATCGCTCGGGCAGAGATTCACAATCCGGTCGAACTGCGCGGGCGGATCTTTGGCGTCAGTCATTCCGGCGGCGTTGATAATTTTTTGGTTGATTATTTGCTCAAACCGCATGGCATAGTTCTTAACACCGACTTGAAACATCGATTCATTGATAACCAGCCCGATGCCATCGCTCAAATGGATCGCGGCGAAATCGACGCCGCGCTATTTAGCCCGCCGTATTCATTTGAAGCGGCGAAACACGGGCATCGAGTTCTGATCGACTCGGGCGATTATTGGATCGACTATCAGCTCGGCGGCATCGTTGCGCGGCGATCTTACGTCGAACGGAATCCCGACGTAGCTCGCAAGACGGTGCGCTCTTACGTGCGCGGGATTCATCGCTACCAAACCGACATGACGCTGGCGCTTGGCGTGTTCAAAAAATATAGCTTGATTGCAGATGCAGACGTGGCGCGCCAGTGTTATCAGACGGCGAAGGGTTATTTTCAGCGAAAACCTTATCCGACGGTGGCGGGACTGCAACGAGTTTTGTCTGAGGCTGCTAAAGTCGATCCGGCGGCGAAGCGTTTGCGCGTCGAAAATATGATGGACTGCGGTTGGCTCGCCGAACTCGACAATAGCGGTTTTATCGGCGAAGTTTACTCAGGATTGGGAGGAGACGTGTTGGAGCTATTGCGCGGCGCGCTCGAACTGGCGAGCCAGACTAAGCGGGGACAGTTGGCTCTCAATGGGCATGACGAGGATTTTCAGGTTGAGATTGACGGGCAGGCGCCGATCCACGTGGAGATTTGCGGCGGCAAGCTCGCGGTCCGCTCTGGACCGTCGCCGCGCCAAGAGCCGCTGCGCTTCACGCGCGTTCAGCTTGACGGGGCAACTCTACAAGCGATAGTCGGCGGTAGGATGAGCCCGGTGGAAGCGATGGAGCAGGGAAAGTTGTTTCTCCGCACGCGCCTCTACGGCGGCGCCCTGATTACCATTTTATTGCGCGCGGCATACGATCTCGCTCGAGACCGGCGTTTGCGCGCGGAGGAGTAGCTGATGATCGATTTCAAATTGATTTCAGTCGACGATCACGTCAATGAGCATCCGGCTGCATGGGAACGGGCGCAGCGGCAATTTGCCGAGCGCGCGCCGCAGATCATTGAAAACCCGCCGGAATTTGGCAAGGGACTGTGGATTTTTGCCGAAGGGTTGCCGCCCGTGCGCTCGGCCTATTTCGCGCTCGGTCATGTGGTGGAAAAACCCGAAGGTATCGCTCAAATGAGCGTGATGGAAGACCATGAAAAGTTTCGTAAACAGATTATCGACTTCAATGAAAACTTTCGCTATGAGGACTGGCCGGCGGGATGGGAGCCGTCGGCGCGCTTGCAGGACATGGACCGCGACGGCGTCGAAGCTGCCGTGTTCTTTTCCAGCCCGACGCGTTTCAATTACAGCAACAACGACGGCAAACTTCAGCGTGCCATCTTTCGCTCTTACAATGCTTGGCTCTTGGACTTCTGTCATTACAACCGCAAGCGTTTGATCCCCATGCCGCTGATTTCGATTCTCGATATCGAACTCGCGGTGGCGGATATGAAAGAATACGCCAAAGCCGGCTGCCACGCTGTGCAACTGCCGTCGACCATAGCCGGCAGCGGCTATTATGAATCTTGCTATGAACCGCTCTGGCAAACGGCCGCCGGTTTGGGTCTGCTGCTGACGATACACTCCGGCACCGGCCAGGGACAAAAACGCAAGAAGGTCGGCGCGGCGAGGGAGGGCGATATCCGCGCGAGGGTGATCGACATGAATCGGCCCATGCCGGCGGTTTCTTTCATTAGCAATCTCATTTTTTCCGGCGTGTTCGACCGTTACGGCGATCTCAAAGTCATGTGCACGGAGTTCGACGGCTGTTGGGTGGCCGGCATGATTCAGCGGCTTGACTACGCTTTCGGCCGCGAGAGCACCTACGACGCTGAGTTGAACGTCAACAAACTCAACCCGAGCGAATACATCAGGCGAAATGTATTCTTCAGCATCGGCGACGATCGCGCCGCGGTGCTGGGCACGCCCATGTTCGGCGCGGATAATTTTATCTGGGGCGGCGATTATCCCCACCACGTCACCAGCTGGCCCTATTCGCGAGAAACTTTGGCAGCCAGCTGCGCCGGGTTTTCGGACGCCTTGGTGCGCAAGCTGGGACGCGATAATGCTATTCGAATCTACAACTTGGATTTGTAATTGGAGTGTGATCCTTGAGCATCAGCGAATCTCCCAGTGTATGCTTTTACACCACCCCGTCGCCTGACTATGCGGATGAGATCGTTGCCGCCTTTGAAACGAAACATCCGGGGATCAAAGTTGCGTTTGATCACGATCATGCGGCGCGTTTTTTTGCCCGCGTCGTGAAGGAATTAGCGAACGGGGATTGTCCCGCCGATGTCATGTTGCTCAACCGCCAGCAGGCTGAGGCCTTGAAGCAACGCGGTTTGCTCCAACCGTATCGGTCGCCCGAAGCCCAATCTTTCCCCGATCATGCCCAGGACCCGGACGGATTTGCCACCCAGGTTTTCATGGTGCCGTTTAGTTTGGCGTACCACACCGGGAAACTCTCCCGCTCAGAGGTGCCGACGACTTATGATTCGCTGCGTGATGCGCGTTGGAAAAATCAGCTGCTCTTTCCCGAGCCGCGCTTGAGCGGTAGCGGTTCCGGCTGGTATGCGATCATGAAGGACGAGATGGGCGAGGGCTTCTTGCGCGCGCTAGCGGCGCAAAATTTGATTTGTCGGCAGCACGCTGAAGATTGCCTAGCCGCGGGCGAGGGCGCAATTCTGATCGCGGCCATGATCGACCGAGTCGAAAAGCTAAAACTCAAAGGCGCGCCGGTGCAATGGATTCCCATGCCGGTCATGATGGTCGCTGGACCCCATGCCGTGTTATTTCGCGACGCGCGTCATCCTGAAGCGGGAAGACGGTTGATCGATTTTTTTCTGTCCGAGACCGGCCAGACGATCATGAGCCGATATCATATCCCCAACCGGCCTGGGATAAAGACACGTGATCCGATGTTTGCCGGCGAGCTGGAACGCCTCCAGGGTTGCCGCTTGGTGACGTTTAGCGCTGAGCACGGTCGAGATTATGAATTGAACCAGCGTGGCTGTGTCGAGCTTTTTAGCCGCGCCGACTGAAGGAGTGATTTAAATGGACGAGAAATATGGCGCGATCGTCATCCAGACCCGAGTGAAGGAGTGCTTCAATCGCCAGGATGTGATCGACAATCTGGCGCGGGCCTGCAAAGTAACCCATACTTCGGTACGCCATCCCTATTTTGGCCATCAAATTCAGAATAAACTCGTCGCCTTCGACACCCACGCGCACAACCACGGTTATTCGGTCAAGGAGATGATTGAGAATATCGCGATTCCAATCCCCGGCGAGGAGACTCGGCTGGTGAGCGACGCCGCGAAGAGAGACGGAGTCTACATCGTCACTTCGGCGCTCGAATACGATGCCAATTTCAAAGAGACCTTCTTTACTTGTTTTTTCATCGTCGATCCCAAGGGAGAAGTGATCTACAAGTACCGAAAGATTCATACGCATCTGGGAACCGAGAAAACTCTTAGTCCCTACGATGTCATGGACCGGTATTATCAGCTTTATGGCGGAGGCAAGTCTCAACTGGGAACTTTTTTTCCAATTGCCGAAACTCCGCTCGGCAACATCGGCACGCTGATCGCG
>CAYZJE010000081.1:0-20301 GCA_964478485.1 uncultured Syntrophobacter sp.
GAAAAAATTCACGGCCCGCTCGAGGGAGTTTTCTGGAGCCCTTTCGTGTTTGCTGGTCTGCTCTCTCACACTTTGCGTTTTAGAAAGGACATAGCCGCCACCGATGACTAATGTCTCAGGCACGGTTCCGAACAACGTTCATATTCAGCAATGGGTCAACCAAGTGGCGGCGATGTGCCGGCCGGATAATGTCTACTGGTGCGATGGCTCGGAAGATGAGCGGGAAAAGTTGACTCAGGTCGCGGTCCAGTGCGGCGATCTCATAGCGCTCAACCAGAAAGCATTGCCGGGCTGTTATCTGCATCGCAGCGCGCTCAACGACGTGGCGCGCACGGAGAATCTTACCTACGTCTCTACCGAGCAGCAGGAAGAGGCCGGTCCCAACAACAACTGGATGGCGCCGGCGGAATCTTATGACAAGCTGTCAAAAATTTTCTCGGCCTCGATGCACGGACGGACGTTATACGTCATTCCATTTCTCATGGGGCCGCAGGGCTCGCCGTTTAGCAAAGTTGGCATTCAAGTCACCGATAGCGTTTACGTTGTGCTCAACATGCGGCTGATGACGCGCATGGGCAAAATCGCACTCGATCACTTGGGCAACTCGGATGACTTTACCCGCTGTCTTCATGCTAAAGCCGATCTCGACATGGAGCGGCGCTTCATCTGTCATTATCCGCAGGACAATACGATTTGGAGCGTCGGCTCCGGTTACGGCGGTAACGCGTTGCTGGCGAAAAAGTGTTTGGCGTTGCGCATCGCCAGCAAGCTTGGCCAAAAAGAAGGTTGGCTGGCCGAACATATGTTGATCGTCGGAGTGGAAAGCCCGGACGGCGAGATCACTTATGTTTGCGGCGCCTTCCCGAGCGCCTGCGGCAAGACCAACATGGCGATGCTGGTGCCGCCGGCGAGCATGAAGGGCTGGAAGATTCACACGGTGGGCGACGATATTTCTTGGCTGCGCGTCGGCGCCGACGGACGGCTGTGGGCGATCAATCCAGAGGCGGGTGTTTTCGGTGTGGCGCCAGGCACCGGATCGAATACCAACCCGACCGCCATGCGAACGGTCAAGCGAGATACGATCTTCACCAATGTGGCGCTACGTCCGGACGGAACGGTATGGTGGGAAGGGCATGATGATCCAGTGCCGGCCAATGCCCAGGACTGGCGCGGTAAGCCGTGGGATCCCGAGGGTGGCACCCCAGCGGCGCATCCCAATTCACGTTTTACTGTGTCGATTAAAAACTGCCCGAGCTATTCCTCCGAATGGGAAAAGCCCGAAGGCGTGCCGATCAGCGCGATTCTTTTTGGCGCGCGCCGGCAAAAATTGGTGCCTCTGGTGTACCAGTCGTTCAACTGGCAGCACGGCACGTTTTTGGGCGCGACATTGGCGTCCGAGACCACTGCGGCGGCCACCGGAGCGGTGGGCGTGGTGCGGCGCGATCCGATGGCCATGCTGCCTTTCTGCGGCTACAACATGGGCGATTATTGGGGTCACTGGTTGACCATGGCCAAGCGTGCCACCAATCCGCCGAAAATTTTCCGCGTCAACTGGTTTCAGCGCAACGAGCGTGGCCGGTTCCTCTGGCCCGGATTCGGCGAAAACCTCCGTGTGCTGCGCTGGGTGATCGAGCGCGCGCAAGGCGGTGGCCAGGCGGATGAGACGCCGATCGGCTATGTGCCCAAAGCGGCGAGCTTGAGCGGCGACGGACTCGACATCGCCAAGGCGGATATCGACCAATTGGTCTCGGTCGACCGGGAAGCGTGGAAAAATAATTTAAAGAGCCAGAGCGACTTCTTCGATACCTTCGGCGATCATTTGCCGGCGGGCATAAAGGAAGAGCACAAGGATCTGGCGAGCCGGCTTAAGGACTAACCAAAAGAGAAAGCACGAAAGCGGCCCCGCGGACCGAAGCACGAAGCTCGAAACAAATTCAAAATGATGAAAAACAAAACAACTACAATGCTCCAAACGGGAAGGATCGAATTCACTGTTTTGGATTTTCTGATTTTGAATTTATTTTGGCCCCGGTTTGTTTCGGTCTGCGGGGCCGCTTTCGATATTCGGATTTCGGATTTTTTTCGTAGGCATTCTGGCGCGGTAAACTTGTTGAACTTGTTCTGGTTAAAACTTCAAGGGTAACCATATAGCGTGGGAGGATAACTCTATGGCGCGCGGTCATCACGATGTGGGCGGGCTTGACGGCGCGGGAAGCATCGATGTTACGGAGCACCAGCTTGCCGATTGGGAGATTCTTGCCGATGCGGTCAATCAGGCCCTCGGTGCGCGCGGCGTCAAGCGCACCGATGAAATGCGCCGGGCGCGCGAAGAGATGGATTCCTCGGCTTATCGCGACATGACGTACTATGAGCGTTGGATCGCCAGCATCGAGACCATTCTCATCGAGAAAAATATTCTCACCAAGGATGAAATTGACAAGAAACTCGCCGAGTTCGAATGCAAATGGGGCGAGCCATGAATTTCGCCACCGGCAGGTTCAAAGCCGGCGATCGGGTGACGGTTAAATTCGAAGATCGGCCGGGACATTTGCGCACGCCGTGGTATATTCGCGGCAAATCCGGTTGGATTGAAAAGGTCTACGGAGATTTTTTAAATCCGGAGTCGCTTGCCTTTGGCCGCGACGGCTTGCCGAAAAAGACCCTCTATCTAGTCTCTTTCAATCAGCGGGAAGTGTTTGGCAAGTCGGAGGGTTCGAAAGACAAAGTTCTCGTCGATATTTACGATCATTGGCTGGAGCCCGCTGCTTGAGGAGGATTGAACCATGGCTGATACCGTCACAGACGCCAACGGTCACGAACATCCAAAACATGAGCTGAGCCATTTCGCTAAGCGAATCTACGCGATCCGCGAGCTGTTGGTCGAAAAGGGCGTGATCACTGAGAAAGATATTCAGTGCCAGATTGAATATCAGGAAGCACGCGCGCCGGCCAACGGCGCCAAGCTGGTGGCGCGCGCGTGGACCGATCCGGTATTTAAATCTCGCTTCGTCGACGATCCCAAGGCCGTTTGCGCTGAAATGGGCATCGACGCCACGGCGATCAATGAGTTCGTGGTTTTGGAGAACAGCGAAAAGGTGCGCCACATGGTGGTGTGCACGTTGTGTTCTTGTTATCCCCGGCCGATTCTGGGCCGGCCACCCGATTGGTATAAAAGCTTCAACTACCGCCAGCGTTCGGTGGCCGACCCGCGTGGCGTGATGCGTGAGTTCGGTTTGGAGCTAGCCGACGATGTGGAAGTCCGGGTGCATGACAGCACCGCCGATATTCGCTATATCGTCCTGCCTCTACGGCCCGCTGGCACTGAGAATTGGAGCGCTGCTGAACTGGAAAAGCTGGTCAGCCGCGACAGCATGATCGGCGTGATGGACGCGCTGCCGGCTACTCCCCAAGAGTCCTAGTATTTCCGGGCGATTCCCCAGAAGCACCCTATCTACTTCACCGACGCACCGGACGTGTTCCTCAATAGGACACATCCGGTAACTTTTCGGTTGATTTTTTCAGCTCCTGCACTTACCATTTACGATAGCTAAATTTTTGACAGTCGAGTGAAAAGCGAGAGTTAGGCGCAATCACCCTTAAGAGTCAGCCATGCCCCGAATCAATTTTGCCATCGCGCTGCGCTGTATTGGTCAAGATCTGGAACGGCGGGGTATCAGATGTTTCGACATTCGTTTTGAGGCCAATGAATATATCGCGCTCGGTGGCTACCAAGAGCCGCCGGCGGCCACTCCCGTGACGATTTGCTACCGTGCGGCGGACATCGCCGATCTCGATGATGCCGGTGCGGAGAAGCAGGGCATGTCAGCCCCGGCGAAAGAATTTCTCAATCTAGCCCAGATCCTTCGCACCATCGGCCTCTTCCTGGATAAGCACGGCGCGCGCTTTATTCGCCTGACCAACAACGAGTTCCCGGCGAATACGCCGTCCGTGAAAATCGAGTACATCAGCCGCGACGGCGAGCGCGTGATAACCGATCGTACCGGTTCGGCGCTCTATGACATGTGCGTCGCGGTCTATAAGCAGCGCAGCAGGTTAACTGGAACTGGGGAGCGGTCTACACGCTGGCGCCGATAGCACCTCTAGCCGAATGGGGTATCCGCACTCTCGCCTATGTAACTGACTGAGGGAAGGCCCGAGAAGTTGAACACCGATCTCGATTACTATTCCTTACTTGGCGTAAAGCGCGCAGCTTCACCGGAGGAGATCAAGCGCGCCTACCGCCAGATGGTCTTTCGTTATCATCCGGACCGAAACCCCGGCGATGACGCGGCAGCTGGAAAATTCAAACAAGTGCTCGATGCTTACGCGGTCTTATCCGATGGCCCCAAACGGGCCGTTTACGATGCGGTGAACCATCCGGCGGAAGCGGAAGAGGAGCCTGAAGAGCAGCAAGCCGAGACGCAGGAATCACAGTTTGGCGATCATGTCGGCAGCGGCTTTAATTTCTCACAACAGTTCAAGGGCCAGGAATACAAAGCTAAGATCGACCCGGATCCCAAGTGTCCGACCTGTTCCGTGATTGGCATCGATCACATTATTTCCCGCAAGGGAGGCAGCGGCGGCACGCGCGGAAAGAAATTTGTCTTGGCGCCTTTCAACGTCATTTTCTGCGATGCCTGCGGTCATGTCTACGGCGTGACGTTGAATTCCGGCTGATTCAGGTTGGTTCGCCGTACGTCTTAACGCTCACCCTTAGAGTCTCAAACCTTGAACAGAACTAGTTTAACAAACAGTCTCGCGCCAAGCACGCCAAGTTAAAAATTTAAGTTTTCTTAACTTCGCGTCTTTGCGCCCCTTCGACTCGGCTCAGGACATGCTTTGCGGGAATCAGGTTTTTCCGACGCTAGTGCATAATCCCGCCGCCTTCGACGACGAGCAATTGGCCGGTGACGAAGTCACTGTCCGAGCTGGCGAGAAAAACCGCGGTGCCGACGATGTCGGCGGGAGTTTCGATGCGCCGGAACGCGCGCTTGTCCATGCTGCCTTCGCGCCGTTTGAGTACTTCGTCGGAGACCGATTCTTCACTCATGGTTGAACCGGGGGTCATGCAGTTTACGTTAATGCCAAACTCACCCAATTGCCGCGCCATCACCCGGGTGAGCGCGACCACCCCGCCTTTGGCGGTGGTGTAGTGTGGCATGTTGCCGGAGCCGCTGAAGAAGGTTCCCGAAGCGATGTTGATGATTTTCCCGGAGCGTTGCTGTTTCATGATCGGGATCGCCGCTTTGCTGCACAGGAATACGCCCTTCAAGTTTACTTCGATGACGCGGTCCCATTCGTCTAGCTCCAACTCTTCCACCGCACCTTTCCAAAGTGTTTGCGTCACATAAATCGCCGCGTTGTTGAGCAGGACGTCAATTCGACTAAATTTTTTCACGGTCTCCTGCATCAGCCCTTCGAGATTGGGCAAGCTTCGCACATCCGTAGTCCTTGCCCATGCGGATCCGCCGGCGTCGATGATCGCCTTCGCCGTCGCTTCGCCGCCTTGGGCGTCGATATCGGCGATGACGACAAGGGCGCCTTCTTCGGCGAAGCGGCGCGCATAAGCCTTGCCGATGCCATGAGCCGCGCCGGTAATGATCGTGACTTTGTTTTTCAGTCGCATGCTGCCTCCGCGAATCAATTGCATTCGCGAGCGGGGTTTGAAGCCCGCTCGCGACCAAAGGGGATGCTCGCCCCCTTTGGAAACCCCATTTAATTGTGCCCGCCTCAAGAGGCGGGGTTAAATGGATGGATGGTTGTGAATTACCTCGAACAGAATTCAGTCGATGTTCAGCTAAAGCTTGGTATCTTGCCGTCGAGCAACGTGCCGAGCTCGGCCGCGGGAAAGCGCATGCCGATGAAGAACGCGCCGAACAATCCGTACACCGCGCTGGCTTCATCGAAGCGCATCTCGTAGACGAGTTTTTTGAATACTAAAGGGTCGTCGGCGAACAGATCCACACCCCATTCCCAATCGTCAAAGCCAATGGAGCCGGAGATGATCTGGGTCACCCGGCCGGCGTAGTGGCGGCCGATCATGCCGTGGTCGCGCATCATGCGTTGGCGATCGGTGATCGACTCGCTGTACCAGTTTTTTTGTTCGCCGCGATACTTGTTCATTGGATAGAAGCACAGATAGCGGCGCTGCGGAATTTCCGGCCATAAACGCGGCGCGGCGCTTTGGCGCTGCTTGGCGAGCTCGGTTTCTACTTCGGCATTCCACTCACCGGTGCCGGGCCGCAGCCCCTTCGCCGTCAATTCGCCGAAGAGTTTTACCGATGCTTCGTAGAGACCCAACTCGACGACTGAGACGTAGGAAGTCGTCGGTTCGAGATAGTCGTAGATCTCCGCGCGCGCGACGTTTAACTCGGCTTGGTTGAGCGCTTCGAGGCTGCGGCGAAAATGCACCAGCATCAAATCGCCCTTGTGGCCGAGCAGGGTGAATAGCCCGGTGGGCTCTTGCTTATTCTGTTCCATCGCGGCGAACAATGCGCCGGCGTTGCCGAGAACATATTTTTGCACTGCCATGCCGAGCGCCTTCCACGCCGACCAGCGGATGCGGAACATTTGATGCAAGACGTAGGAACCGTCGAGGGTAAGGGGCGTCGCGGGCAGCGCTTTGTTGGGTGTCTGCTCCATGGCTACTAGGACCTTCCAAAAATTCTTCTTGGTCTTCGGGTTTTCCAGTGAACCAGGCCTGGGAGATTGCACCGCGGAGGCGCCCTTCGACGTCGCTCAGGACAGGCTCCGGACGCAGAGTAGAGAATTCTTGATAAAGAAATACTCCGAACTCTGCGAACTCTGTGCCTCTGTGGTGAATACTTCTTCACAAGAAACCCGGAACAATCATGTTTCTAAGCACGACGACGAATTACGTCGGTTGCGGTGATGAGCCGGTGGGGGCGGACTGATCAGGCTTCACGCCGCGCAATTTGTCGCGCAGCGCCGCGAAACCACGCTTGGCCAAGCGAAACAGTTTTGGCACCAGCCAAACACACAACGCGACGAATGTTGCGACGAAGATCACCATGATGATCGGATGATTGAACATCAGCCACACGCCGCCCAAGACCGCCACGTCTTCAGTGACGCTGGCGGCCCAATTGCTAAACGGCTCGGGGCTGGCGTTGATCGCTAGACGGGTCGTCGCTTTGACGCCGTGGGCGGCCAGCGCAATCGAACCGCCAGCAAGCAGCGCCGCAAGTTCCAATGCCGGGTTCAAGTCTCCGAGAGAGCGGGCGGCCAATATCGCGCCGGCGGGCACGCGGATGAAAGTGTGCAGCACATCCCAACCGCTGTCGACGTAGGGCACTTTGTCGGCAAAAAATTCAATCACGTACATGGTACAAGCGATGGCGATGACGGCCGGATGGCTGAGCACTTGAAGGTCCGGCGGCAGCTGGATCAGCTGAGCTTGATTAGCGATTCCCAAAGCGGCCACCGTGGCGTAGAGATTGATACCGGTTGCCCATGCCGTGCCCATCGCCAAGCTTAGCGCTTCGATTGTGCCCATAAGACGACTCCTTACTTTAGGCTGCCGCGAGGACGAATTTCACTTGAAGAGTTTCAAAAAAACTCTCCAAGAGTCCTTCGACGGGCTCAGGACGAACGGAGAGGGGTTTGAAATCGTCGAGAAGATTCCGTTCATGCTGAGCTTGTCGAAGCATTCCTTGCCTCATTTCAGTACGCTGATAGTTTGACGCTGCACCCGGCAAAACATTTCTTTTACCGAGTTGGCCGGCAAGACCAGCTAGATTTTAAACTTGCTCTCAATCTTGTCCTTGAATTCCTTCTCAAAGGCGTTCACCGCCGGGAACTGGTCCATCCATTTATAGGGCCGGCAGGCGTCAATTAAAACGCGGTCCGAGGTGTAGCCGCGCGGCGAGCGTTCTTCCGGCGGCATCGCCGGCTCACAAACCGACGCCCACACGTCCTTGATGATGTCGATACCGCCGCGCACGTAACAGCGCGTGGCGATGGCCCAGATCACTTCCCCGGGATTCGTAATATCGATGTCATCGTCGACCACGACGACGAATTTGCCGCCGTAGGCGCCGGCGCGGGCGCCCGCCGCGACGAGCAGGGCTTGCTTGGCATGCCCAGCGTAACGTTGCTTAATTGAAACGACGGTAAACGGTCCCGGCTGTCCGCCGTATACAAAACCCCAGACACCCCTGACTTCCGGGATGCCGGCTTTTTCCAACTGCTCCCACAAAGTCGCGGCGCCGAGCGGCATCGGCAGGTAACTTGCCGGCGGTTTGAGCGGCGGCGCGCCGAGCAGAATCGGATTGTTTCTGTAATAGACTCGCTGCACAGTCATGACCGGTGTCTCGCCGACATTCTCGTCGGTGAAATATCCCGGCCACTCGCCGAAGGGGCCTTCCTTCGGCATGTCTGCATCTTTCATCGGTGGCAGTTCGCCTTCGAGGACGATTTCCGCATTGGCCGGAATCGGCAGTCCGGTCACCGCGCCGCGCGCGACCGCCACCGGCGAGCCTTGCAAGTAGCCGGCGAATTCAAATTCGTTCACGTCGGGAGGCAACGGCATCTGCGCGGCGAGAAACACCGCCGGCCCTTGGCCGAGAGTGATCGCGATCGGCAGTGGCTTGCCCGCGTCGCGCGCTCTCTCAAAAGAGAGCCGGCCATGCTTGCCCATGTTCATTTTCACCGACACATGATTTTTGTCTTGCACCATGACGCGGTAGGTGCCGACGTTGATCTTGCCGCTGTCCAAGTCTTTGGTGATGACGCCACAGCCCGTGCCGATAAACGGCCCGCCGTCCAGATCATGCCATTTCGGCGTGGGGAATTTATAGAGATCGACTTGGTCGTCGGCCATCTGATTTTCCATCACCGGGCCGCCTTCGACTTGCTGCACAGGCACCGGCTTATAAGCCGCAAGCTTCTTGCGCCATTCATAGAGAAAGTCGATGCCGTTTTGCGCGGCGATGCCCATCGCCGGGCCGGTACGTTTGCAGGTGCGAAAGACATTCGAAATCACCCGAAAACCAGCCGGATAGTTTTTGAAATTATTAAATAGTAGCGCTGGACCTTCTTTTTCCGCCGCCCGCTCAGTCAAAGCGCCCACCTCCAAGTTCAAATCCACGCCGTCGAACTCACGCAGCTCGCCCATCTCCTTGAGCAGCTCGATATAACCCCGCATGTCGGTAACGTCAGCCATGATGTCCTCCTAAGTTGGCAGCATACTAGGGTGCAGGGGTAAGGGAGTCAACTGACCGGTGCCAAAGCGCGTCGGGTTACGCTGCGCTAACCCGACACCCGGGTCTCACGTGACCGCGACGAGCGAAAAGGAGCGCAGGCTTTGAATTAAGACGAAATCATCTCGATTTCTCGTATAAACGGTTGCACCAATGGACCGCGCGCTCAGGGCGAGCAAACAGTCGTTTACCAGAGCGGGTAGTTTACTCCTAAGATTCGGATGAAGATCGAGAAGCTTAGCCAAAACAGCGCCGGCATCTTTCCATTGATTGTGGCTCGGGGTCACAATCCGACCGACTCTTTCAAATGGACGGAAAAGCGTTTCTACTCGTCTTCTGGCGGCCGGCAGGCGTGCGCCTGCTAATAGTTCTTGGATGACAACCGAACTGAAATAAATGCCAGGCGTCTCTTTGTCGTATAGTTCGCGTATGATGGGGAGCGTCTTGCCGCTATGAATCAAGTCGATGTAGAGGTCAGTATCGATCAGATGGTTCGGCACTAAAAGACCTTTTCGACTCCGCCTTTACCGGCTACTGCTTCCAGCGACTTAAGGATATCTTTCCTGAAAACAACCAGATTCAAGGCGGCGTCGATGGCTTCCGTCTCGGTCTTTGTGCGCAAAATGGCTCGAACCCGACGAATCTTATTTTCGTCAAGGTAGTAGTTTTTGCGTTTGAGATTGGACTTCATATAAGCTTCCTCGTTGAGACAATTTTATATTCTATACGCATGAGAGCTCACGTCAAGCGGATTTACACGATTGGCCGTCTCCCTGAAATTTCTCTCCAAAGTGTAGTAAGACTGCAATGTGCAGCTTCCATTCTTCTACGGCTGGGTAATTGTCGCGATCGTCATGATTGCCGGCGTGCTCGCGGCGGGGGTGAGCAACATCACGATGGCCGTGGTGTTGAAACCGATTAGCGAGGATCTGGGCTGGAGTAGAACACTGATGGCGGCGGCGATTACGATCGGTTCACTATCGGGTGGTTTACTGTCGCCGTTGTTCGGACCGCTTGCCGATCGGCTCGGGCCGCGTGTGTTGTTGCCGCTGGGCGGCGCGTCGGTGGGATTGCTTGCCTTTGGCGTGAGTGTGAGCACGGAGCCGTGGCAGTTTTACGCGACGTTTATTCCGGCGCGCGCGCTAACTGAGTTTCTGCTTTGCGGCATGATCGCCTTTACCGCGGTGGCCAATTGGTTTCATCTCAAGCGGCCACGGGTTATGGGATTAGTCGCGATGGCGACGCCGTTGGGCTCGGCGGGATTGTCTCTAGTCTATCAATTTTTCGTGACCCATTACGGCTGGCGCAGCGCGTTCTTGGCTTTGGGCATTGCGCTGTGGTTGCTGGTGGTCATCCCAGGGTTGATTTTCTTGCGCCGTCAGCCCGAGGACCTCGGATTGTTTCCCGACGGCATCGCGCCGGCCGATCGCGCGTTAAATTCATCGGAAAAAAATCCGACTCACGAAGCGCCTGAGTTGAGTTGGGAGCGCGCCGACGCGCTGCGCACGCGCACGCTCTGGCTGCTGGTGGCGAGCTCCTTTTTGGCTTCCATCGGCACCGGCGGCACCGCGTTTCACGCCGCGGCTTATTTCACCGATTTGAAGATCGCGCCGGCGATCGCCGCCGGCGCGGTGAGCCTGATGGCGCTCTGCGGCGCGTTCGGTAACGGCCTGTGGGGCGCGTTGGCGGAACGGGTGAGCGCGCGCGGCCTTAACGTCATGACCATGCTGGTTGCCGCGGTGACGGTGGCTTTTCTTACCCAAGTCGATGGACCGGCCGGCGCTTTCGTTTTTGCGATTCTTTTCGGCGCCAATGCGCGCGGCGCGGCCGTGCTCGGACAAATTCTCGTCGCGCGTTATTACGGCCGGCGCGCATTCGGTGCGATCAGTAGCGTTCTCGACCCGTTCCACAAAGGCGGGCTCGGAATCGGCGCGCTCGTCGCCGGCGTGGCGTTCGATTACTTCGGCAACTACCGGCTGATCTTTCTCTGCTTCATGGGTTCTTATCTTTGCTCGGCGCTGCTGGTTTTCTTGGCGCGGCGTCCGGCGCCGAGACTGGAGTGATGGCGTGATGGAGTGATGGGTCGAGGATTGAGGATTGAGGATGGAGGATAGAGGATGGCGGATGGAGGATGGAGGATGGAGGATGGAGGATGGAGGATGGCGGATGGAGGATAGAGGATAGAGGATGGAGGATAGAGGATGGCGGATTGGGAGTATTTTCGCAATTCGCCATCGGTGCAGCGTGCGTCACTGGCAACCAGCTTGCTTGACTTTAAGTGTGCATCCATTAACTTTAAGCTTAATGCTTCGACGACGATTCAGTTTGCTCCTCGGTTTTTACTTTTTCGCCTCGGGTCTTGGTCTTTCTTACGCCGAACCGGTTCAAGAATTCGTTCTCGATAACGGCCTCAAAGTGCTGCTCTTAGAAGACCACAAGAGCCCTTCGGTCACTTTTCAGGTTTGGTATCGGGTTGGCTCGCGCAACGAAAAAGACGGCAAGAGCGGGCTGGCGCATTTTCTCGAACACTTTTTATTCAAGGGCACGCCGACCACCGGGCCGGAGGAGTACTCGCGCATTATCGCCAAGAATGGCGGCCGCTCCAACGCTTTCACCAGCACGGATATGACGGTTTACTTCGCGACCATGAGCCGGGAGAAAATATCGATCCAGCTCGAATTGGAAGCGGACCGCATGGCCAACGCACTGCTGGGCGAAACTTACTTCGAGCCGGAGAAGAAAGTCATTCAAGAAGAACGGCGCTTGCGCACCGACGACAATCCGGCGGCGGCCCTCGGTGAAGTGGCCAACGCGGTCGCTTACACCGTTCATCCTTACCGCCGGCCGGTGGTCGGTTGGATGGAAGACATTGAGAATCTTACGCGCCAAGATTTGGTTGACTTC
The DNA here is from genome assembly GCA_964478485.1 of uncultured Syntrophobacter sp. GTDB lineage: Bacteria > Desulfobacterota > Binatia > UBA9968 > UBA9968 > DP-20. Next base: position 12,126 of record CAYZJE010000081.1, read on the forward strand.
TATAAACTTTATTATGCGCCGAACAACGCCTTCGTCATTGTCACTGGCGATTTCTCCACGGCGGAGATCTTGCCGAAAATCAAGGCGGCCTACGGAAAAATTCCCCGTGGGGGTGACGCTCCTAAGGTAACCGCCACCGAAATGGCGCAGCGCGGTGAGCGGCGTGTCATTCTTAAGAAAGAGGCTGAGCTGCCGTTCCTCTTGATGTTTTACCATACGCCCAATTTAAGGAGTCCGGACAGCTTTGCGTTGGATTTGCTTTCGGTCGTGCTCGCCGGCGGACGTAGCTCGCGGCTCCATCACGAGTTGGTTTATCAAAAGCGTTTGGCCCACGGCATCGACGCGGACTATAACGCGGTGTCGATCGATCCGAGCGGCTTTTCCATCTCGGCGCAGCTGTTGCCGGGAAAAGACGCGGCGGAGTTAGAACGCGAAATCGATCGCGAGCTGGAGAAAGTGAAAAAGGATCTGGTCAGCGACAAAGAACTGCAAAAGGCCAAGAACCAGGTCGAAGCGGCTTTCATTTTTGCGCAAGACTCCATCTTCGGCCAAGCGATGAAGATCGGCTCCTACGAGATCGTCGGCGGCTGGAGCCAGATGGAAAACTATTTGCCCGGCATCCGAAAAGTCACCCGCGAAGATATCCGCCGGGTGGCGAAGCACTATCTTGATCGCGACCGGCGCACCGTTGGCACGCTGATCCCGACTAAAGAAAAACCCCAATGAAGACATTCTTACTTGCCGTGCTGCTCGCCAGTTTGGCTTCGTTTATGCCATGGGCGCACGCCGACATGGTGCCGAAACGCTCAGTATTGAACAACGGTATGGTGCTGTTGACCTCGGAGCAGCGCGCCCTGCCGATGGTGGCAATTGAGTTGCTGATCGACGCCGGTTCGCGCCACGAGGCGGCCAACCAAGCCGGACTGGCCAATTTGACCGCGAAGTTGCTGACCGAGGGAACCCAAAGGCGCAATGCCTCGCAGATCGGCGATACGCTCGATTTTATCGGCGCCAGTTTAGCGACCGGAGCAGGTCAAGATGTGGTTAGCCTCAGCATGACGATGCTGAAAAAAGATTTCTCGACAGGTTTGGATTTGCTGAGCGATGTTCTCACCTCATCGACTTTTCCCCAAGCTGAAATTGACCGGCAAAAGCAGGCGATTGTTGCCGCGCTGCGAGCGAGCGAGGAAGATCCAGGCGCGGTCGCCGGGAGGGCATTCGTGGCGGCGCTGTTTCCCGATAGTCCTTACGGGCGGCCGGTGGAGGGGAACGAAGCGTCGGTCAAAGGTCTGCAGCGAAAGAGCATTCAAGATTTTTTTAGCCGCACCTACCGGCCCAATCGGACGATCATTTCCGTGGTCGGCGACGTGTCGGAGCAGGAAATTAGCCAAGCCCTCGAGCGCAGTTTGCGGGGATGGAGCAAAGGCGCCGCCAGTATGCCGCCGCCGGCTCCCGCGAAAGTCGGCGCGCCACAGACCTTGCGAGTGAATAAGGATCTGACCCAGGCCAATATTATTCTCGGTCACGATGGCGTACGGCGCGATCATCCGGACTATTATGCGATTCAAGTCATGAACTATATTCTCGGCGGCGGCGGTTTTTCTTCTCGGGCAATCGACTCCATTCGCAACGAGCGCGGCCTGGCCTATTCCGTCTACTGTTACTTCAGCGCGGAGAAGAGTCACGGCTCGTTTCAGTTCGTCATGCAGACTAAGAATGAGTCGGCAGCGGAGGCGATTCGCCTTGCTCAAGACGAGATTCGCAAGCTGCGCGAGCAGCCGGTGAGCGAGCAAGAGCTGAGCGACGCCAAGAACTATCTGATCGGCAGTTTCCCGCTCCGCTTCGACACCAATCGCAAGGTTGCCAGCTTTTTGGCGCAGGTGGAGTATTTTCAGCTCGGTCTCGACTATCCCAATCGTTACAGCGAATTCATCGGCAAAGTGAGTGCCGACGACGTTCTGCGGGTCGCCAAGCAGTTCTTGCAACCGGAAAAGCTGATTACCGTCATCGTCGGTGATCAGAAGAAAATTGCCATGAAGTAAATCAATTGAATTCGCGAGCGGGGTTTGAACCCCGCCGCCTATTAAAATCTTGCAAAGGAGATGCTCGCCCCCTTGGGAAACTCCATTTAATTGTGCCCGCCTCAAGAGGCGGGGTTTACTTAGTATAAACTCTTGGCGACCGCACAGCGGCTGCTTGATTGGTATTGCGCCGCTATGGCATAGTCGGTGGGTCTCATCGTGCGAGCCGTTTTCGATTGGCGATTGGCAACGGATTTGACGACCATGAAAAAAGTCTTGATCATCGAAGACCATGCCGATATGCGCGAGTTGCTGAGCTGGCAAGTGGAGTTAATGGGATTCGCCCCGATAGTCGCCAAGCTGGCGCGAGAGGGGATCGACAAGGCGCTCGCCGAGCGGCCCGATCTGATTATTCTCGACATCATGATGCCAGGCATGGACGGCTGGCAGGCGGCGCGGGAGCTCAGGGAAAAACCTGGGATGGAAAATGTCCCGATCCTTGCGGCAACCGCGCTGTTTCGCGACGCCGATCTCAAGGCCTGCATCGAGGCGGGCTGCAACGGCTACATCGTCAAACCCTTCACCTTCCAGGAGCTTCAGGCCAAGGTTGGGGAGCTGGTACCGTCGCTCAGTCCGACCTTTCCGCGCTGAAGATTGGCCGCAAAGAACGCAAAGGGCGCAAAACTCAAAGAGCGCCCGTCTGAAGAGGCGGAGAATTTCTCGATAGTTCGCCGCTACCTTTTTGATCGACAATCAAGTATCCATCGGTTGTGACTTCGCCGATGTCTGCGCGCGCCAGCGCCATCTTTATCGTTCAACGGTTGCGGCAGGAGGGCTATCAAGCGTATTTTGCCGGCGGCTGCGTGCGCGATATGGTGCTCGGCAAGACGCCGCAAGACTACGACATCACGACCAACGCCCGACCCGAAGACATTCAGCGCATCTTTCCGGATACTATCCCCGTCGGCGCGCAATTCGGCGTGATTCTCGTGTTGATCGACGGGGCGCCCTATGAAGTGGCGAGCTTTCGTCACGATGGACCGTATTTGGACGGCCGCCACCCTAGTCATGTGCGCTACGGCAGTCTCGAAGAAGACGTCCGGCGCCGCGACTTCACCATCAACGGCATGATCTACGATCCGCTCGCTGACCTCACGATCGATTTGGTCGGCGGCCAAAAGGATCTCGATCAGCGCTTGATTCGCGCCATCGGCGCCGCGGATGCGCGCTTGGAAGAAGACCGGCTGCGGATGATTCGCGCGGTGCGTTTCGCCGCTAGCCTAAAATTTGAAATCGAAGCGGCAACCTTTGCAGCGATTCGAGATCTGGCGGCGACTATCACGCAGATTTCTTGGGAAAGGATCGGCGAGGAAATTAGCCGTATCTTGACTGAGGGCAGCGCCCACCGCGGCTTCGAATTATTGGACGAGAGCGGTCTGCTGCAAGTGGTGCTGCCGGAAGTGACGGCGCTGAAGGGCACGGCGCAGAGTCCGGACTATCATCCCGAAGGCGATGTCTTCACGCACACTTTGTTGCTGCTCAGCCATTTGGAGTCGCCGTCGGAAACATTAGCCTACGGCTGTCTGTTGCACGATATCGCGAAGCCTGTTTGTATACGGCAGGAGGCGGACCGGATCACTTTTTACGGCCACACCGAGCAGGGCGCGGCGATGGCCGAGGAGATTCTCAAGCGGCTCAAGCGCGGCCGCGTGGTGTGGGAGCGGGTCGCTTACCTGGTGCGCAATCACTTGCGCCATGTGCAGGCGCCGCAAATGCGTTTGAGCACGCTCAAGCGCTTTCTCCGCGAAGACGGTGTCGAGGAGCTGCTCGAATTGGCGCGCATCGATGCGTTGTCGTCCAACGGCGACTTGCAATATTACCGATTTTGCCAAGAACGGCGGGCGCAATTGACTGACGATGAGATTCGCCCGGTGCCTTTGCTGCGCGGCGCCGATTTGATTCAATTGGGATTCACACCCGGGCCGCTGTTCGCGCAGATTTTGCGGCAAGTCGAGGACGCGCAACTGGGCGCCGAACTAATCAGCCGGGAACAAGCGCTGGAGTGGGTGAAGAAAAATTTTGGCAACGAGGTTAGTGAATTTTGAGTTGACCACGCTGCTTGCAGCGGGAACAATTAAATGGGGTTTCCAAAGGGGGCGAGCATCCCCTTTGCAATATTTAAAAAGCGGCGGGGTCAATACCCCGCCCGCGAAGTGGTTGCGTTTATGAAGAAAGAACCAGCTTACAAAGTTATTGGCCATGCCGAGCCGCGCAACGACGGCGCGGAAAAAGTCACTGGAAATGCGCTTTACACGGTCGATGTCGATCTGCCGGGTATGGCCCATGGCAAGATTCTGCGCAGCCCTTACGCGCACGCCAGGCTCAAGCGCGTTAATGCCAGCAAAGCTGAAAAGCTCGCCGGCGTGTACGCGGTGGTCACCCGCGAGGATCAGAGCGGCCTTCGCATGTTTGGCGCGGCCTACAAAGATCAAACCGTCGTGGCGGTGGACAAAGTGCGTTACGCCGGCGACCCGGTGGCGGCGGTGGCGGCGATCGATGAAGCGACGGCGAGCGCGGCGCTGGAATTGATCGAAGTCGATTATGAAGAGCTGGCGGCGGTGACGAGTTTGGACGAAGCGTTGGCTGACGGCGCGCCTTTAGTCCATGAGGCGTCCGCCTGCGGCGGCGAGCTCATGGGGCAGCATTACGAGGCGCCCAAGGAATTTTCGGGCACCAATCTTTGCTACCGCTTCAGCTACGCCAACGGCGACGTCGACGAAGGCTTCAAGAAAGCCGATCATGTTTTTGAAAACATTTTTACGTTTCCGAGAGTGCAGCATTTTTCCATGGAGCCGCATGCGACGGTGGCGCACTTCGAGGGCGACCGCCTGACGCTGTGGGCCGGCACCCAAGAGCCGTTCACCTTGCGCGAACATCTCGGCGATATTTTCCACCTGCCGCTCAGCAAGATTCGCATCATCGTGCCTTATGTCGGCGGCGGTTACGGTGGCAAGCTGGCGGTGAAGACCGAGCCTCTGGCCGCGGTGCTCTCATGGAAAGCCAAGCGGCCGGTGCGTCTGGCGCACACCATTGAGGAAAGTTTTAAGACCGTGACGCGCCATCCGGCGCGGGTCAAGATCAAGACCGGCGTGAGCAAGGATGGGAAACTAATTGCCCGCCAATGCTTGATTCACATGGAGACCGGCGCCTATGCCGACGCCGGCCCGCGGGTGACGCAGAAGGCGGGTTATCGTTGTTTTGGGCCCTATCGCATCCCGCATATGAAAACCGACGCCTACACGGTTTACACCAACACCGTGCCGGCGGGCGCCTATCGCGGCTTCGGCACCCTGCAAGTGACCTGGGCGTACGAATCGCAGATGGACATCATCGCCGACAAACTGGGCCTCGACCCGCTGGAGTTTCGCATAAAAAACTTGCTCAAGAAGGGCGATCTCTATACGCCCGGCGATACGCCGGTGGATTGCGATCTCAAAGCCGGGCTCATGCAGGCGGCGGAGGAGATCGGCTGGAAACAGAAAATCACCAAACCTAATCGCGGCAGAGGACTCGCCGTGTGCATGAAGGACGGCGGCGGCACCTATAAAGTTTCCTCCGCCGCGGTGAAAATGAACGCCGACGGCAGCGTGGTGTTGTTAACCGGCACGGTCGAGGTCGGCCAAGGGGCGCGCACGGCACTCAGCCAAGTCGTCGCCGAGGAGTTGGCGATTCCGTTCGATGCTGTGACCGTGGCGACCCTGGACACCGAAGTCACGCCTTACGATGTCAACACCAACGCCAGCAGCTCGATGGTCGTGATGGGCTTGTCCGTGCAGCGGGCGGCGCAGGATTTGAAACGGCAACTGCTGCGTCACGCGGCCAAGATTCTCAAAACCAAAGCCGAGCAACTGTCTCTCGACGGCGGCCAGATTGCCGGCGCTAAGAACCAAACACTGACATTTACTGAATTGATGCACAAAGTTTTCTTATCGAGGTCGGGAGAGCTGATCGGCCACGGCGCTTATCAATCAATCAAGAGTGCCAAGGCCGCGCTCGGTTCGCCGACCAATTTTTGGGAGATCAGCTGGGGCGCCGCCGAAGTGGAAGTCGATCGCGATACGGGTGAAATAAAATTGCTTAAATATGTTTCCCTCGCCGACGTCGGCCGGGCGATCCATCCGGTAATGTGCGAAGGCCAGGATGAAGGCGGCGTGATGAACGCCATCGGCCACAGCCTGATGGAAGAGATGATCTACAAAGACGGCCAACTGCTCAATCCCAATCTGATCGATTACCGGGTGCCGAGCTTTGACAGCTTGCCGAAGGATTTCGAAACCATTCTGGTCGAAAGCCACAACGGTCCGGGTCCGTACGGTGCGAAAGGCACGGGGGAGGGCGGTCTCTTGCCGGTAGCCGCGGCGATCGGCAACGCGCTGTGCCGCGCCACCGGATTGCGCTTGTACGATTTACCGCTTACGCCGGAGCGAGTTTGGCGCGGCTTGTCGGCGCGAGCTGAAGTGAACGATTGACGAACGAGAGACCAGAGGTCGGAGATCGGACGTCAGCGGTCAGCGGTCGGAGATCGGAAGTCAGAGGGCAGAGGTCGGAGATCAGAAGTCAGAGGGCGGCAATTGCATCCGAATATGGTGCTGACTTCTGACCTCCGACCTCTGATTTCCGGTCTCTGACCTCTGACTGCCGATTTCTGATCTCTATCGCTCCTACTGTCCGCCTTTGATGAGACTGATCAGCAACCCTTCCGGGAACGGCACGTTAAGCAGCTTCTCGAACAAGCCCCAGTAGAATAACCAGCAGCAAAACGTCACTATCGCCGTCATCAGCCAACTCTCCTTGCCGGCGAATTTTAAGTAAAGCAGGATCGTCAGTGGCACGGCGATGGAAAAGCCCAGGACCCAGATGGCCAGGAAAAAGCCGATCGTCCAAAGGATCACCGCGATGGTACGTTGCCGCACCACCGCCGGGTCGATCTTCTCTTCGACGGTTTCGATCAATGACGCCGCGGCTTTCTTCTTCTTGCCGTAAAGATCCCTGCCGAGCTGAGCGATCGCCAAAATGAAGGTTGGTATGCCGATGGCCCATGGAAACAGACCGGCGCGATAGCCGAAATTGCGGCTCTGCCACAGTGCGAGCGCGAGCAGCGTAATAACGGCGATCGTATACATGGTCGGGGCATCGAAGTGTAGGCGCCGTAGCGGTGTTTCGGCGGTTTGGATCTGGGTGACGAGTTGTGCAGCTACTTTTGCGCGCTCTTCCCGCCGGCTCTTAATCATCGGATAGAAGATGCCAAAAAGCGTTAACGCGAAGATCGTCATCACCCCCGGCCTACGCAGCCAAGCCAAGCCATAATTGTCGGTGGATAAGAAAAGCCGGTTCTCGGCCAGCGGGCCAAGCACAAGTCCCAGCAGCACGGGTGGCCGGGGCCATGCCAATTTCTCCATGATCCAACCGAGCCCGCCAAAGAAGAGTACGATGACCATGTCTTCGAAGGCATTTTTCTCGGCAAAGGCGCCGAGATAGATCAAGACCAGAATGATTGGGATGATGATGCCGCCACGAACTTGGGTGACCTTCGCCAGGGGTTCCAAAAACAGAAAGCAGACGGCCACGGTAATTACATTGGAAATGATGATGACCCAGACGAAGGAAAAAGTGAGATCGAGTTTGCCCTTAGGAGGCGCTAGCAGCATGTCAGGGCCAGGCACGATGCCTTGGATTATGAAGGCGCCCAGTAAGATCGCCATGACCACGCTGGCCGGAACGCCGAAGGCGATCGTCGTGATCAAGCTCCCGCCGAGAGTCGAGTTGTTCGCCGCGCCGGGACCCAACACGCCGCGCACGTCGCCCTTGCCGAAGCGTTCTTTATTCGGCGAGCTTTGCACCGCGTGAGCGTAGGCGAGCCACTGGGTGGTGGCCGCTCCCATGCCGGGAATGATGGCCATGAATGTGCCAAGCGCGCTGCAGCGGATGACCAGCCACCAGTGACGGAAAGTATCCTTCACGCCTTCCATGACGCCGCCGAGTTTGCCGACCTTCTGAGTAGAAATGCTGGTTCCTAGCACTGCCAGTTCAATGGTTTCGGGAATGGCGTAGAAGCCGATCGTAATCGGAACGAGTCCGATGCCGTCCCAAAGAAA
>CAYZJE010000082.1:0-2362 GCA_964478485.1 uncultured Syntrophobacter sp.
GATACGTTCGCGCGGCTTGACATAACAAAGCGACGATTGATACGAGCAAAGTAACTGCGCTTAACGCAATTCGCCCGAAATCACATTGATCGACCATGAAACCGGCAAAATTTGACTATCACGATCCGACGACACTCGACGAAGCGCTCGATTTAATGTCGCGCTTCGGCGATCAAGCGCGGCCGTTGGCCGGCGGCCAGAGTCTCGTGCCGCTGATGAATTTTCGCCTGCTCCGGCCGGCTCACATCATCGATCTGAACGGCGTGAACGAGCTGAATTATATGAAAATAGAAAACGGCACGCTGCGCATCGGCGCGACCACGCGTCAACGGGCGCTTGAACGTTCGGCTGAAGTTGCGCGACACTGGCCGCTATTGCGCGACGCCACCGCTTTCATCGGCCATATTCAAATTCGCAACCGCGGCACGGTCGGCGGCAGCCTCGCTCACGCTTTTCCGTCGGCTGAATTGCCGGTCGCCATGGTCACCTTGGACGCATCGATGCTAATTCGCGCCAAGACCGGTCAGCGCATCGTGCGCGCCGAGGACTTCTTTCTTTCCTACATGACCACAGCGATCGAGCCCGGAGAATTGCTAACTGACATTGAGGTTCCCGAATTATCTTCCAACAGCGGTTGGTCCTATCAAGAGGTCAGCCGGCGCCATGGCGACTTCGCTTTGGCGGGTGCGGCGTCAATCATTAGTTTGGATGCCAACGGCAATATCAAACACGCCCGGCTGACGCTGACGGGTACGACGCCGATCCGCGCGGCCGAAGCGGAACAGATGCTACTCGGCGAAAAACCGTCCGCGGCGTTGTTCGAAAACGCTGCTAAGCTCGCCACGGAAAATCTCGAACAAGACTCCGACATCCACGCCAGTGCGGCATATCGCCGCGCCGCTTGTGAAACCATGGCGCGCCGCGCCTTGGCGCAAGCGGCAGAGCGTGCCGCTGAATTGGTAAAAGGAAGCTCGCGATGAGCAACCGGCAGTTGCCCTTAACCATCAACGGACGCGAATACCAGGGCGCAGTCGAACCACGCAAACTGCTCACCGATTTTTTGCGCGACGATCTGGGCCTCACCGGCACCCATGTCGGCTGCGAGCACGGCGTTTGCGGCGCCTGTACGATATTATTTAACGGCGAACCGGTGCGCGCTTGCTTGCTCTTCGCCGTGCAGGCCAACGGCGCAACCATCAAAACCATCGAAGGACTGGCGCCCAACGCCACCGAGCTGCACCCGCTGCAAGAAAAATTCTGGGAGCTGCACGGCCTTCAGTGCGGCTTCTGCACGCCGGGCATCTTACTAACAGCGGAGGCGCTCTTGAAGGAAATCCCGAATCCAAGCGAAGACGATATCCGCAAATGGATCAGCGGCAACATTTGCCGCTGCACTGGCTATCTAAATATCGTGACGGCAATCAAAGAAGCGGCCAAGGTAATGAACGACTCAATCACGATTTCCGTCTCCGATCCCCTCGCCCACGAAAGTGGGAGAGGGCCAGGGTGAGGGCCAACACGAAACCCGAAACTCAAAACTCGAAACTGCATTCCCATGCCCTACATCGGCTCAAGAGTTAGACGCAAAGAAGACCTCCGGCTGCTGCGCGGCATCGGCAAATATGTCGGCGACATTCATCGCCCCGGCATGGTGCACGCGGCGATTTTACGCAGCACCCACGCCCACGCGCGTCTCGGCAAGATCGACAGTGCCGCCGCGTTGAAGCTGCCCGGAGTCATCGGCGTGCTCACGGCCGCCGACATGCCGGGAGTGAAAACCATTCCGATGCGCACCGGAGTTATTCCCGGACTAGAACACTCGCAGCAGACGCCGATCGCCAAGACTAAAGTCCGCTACGTCGGCGATCCGGTCGCCGTGGTGGTCGCGGAGAACCGCTACATCGCCGAAGACGCTCTTGAGCTGATCGACGTCGAGTATGAACCGCTCGGCGCGGTGATCGACGCGCGCCAAAGCATGCAAGCGGGCGCACCGCAATTGCACGACGCGACGCCGCACAACATCGCGGCCAATTTCCAAGTCAATGTCGGCGACGTCGACGCCGCGTTCGCACAATGCGATCTGGTCTTCGAAGAACAATTTTCCACCCAGCGCCACTCTGCCGTGCCGTTGGAAAACCGCGGCTTGGTCGCCGAGTGGGACGACGGCCGCCGGCTGCTCACCATGTGGGGACCGACCAAGATGACCCACACCAATTGGCGCATTCTCTCCGAGCTCATCGGCTTGCCGCAAAGTTGCATCCATTTTATCGAGCCCGAAGTCGGCGGCGGCTTCGGCGCCCGCGGCGAATTTTATCCGGAAGATTTCTTGATTCCGTTTGCGGCGAGGCATTTCCGAAAACCG
>CAYZJE010000083.1:0-14649 GCA_964478485.1 uncultured Syntrophobacter sp.
TGCCTGAGCTTGAGAGCTTCGTCAAATCGGATCGGGAGCGAAAAGTCCTGGCAATGCAGCGCGGCCTCAGACAAGCTGGCTCGCCCTACCTGCTCCCGCCCGGCGTGCCCAGGGAGCGAGTAGAAATCTTGCGCAGCGCGATGCGAAAAACATTTGACGACCCGGCGTTCCATGCCGACTTCAAGAAGCTCTCGGGCGAGCAAGCCACTCCGACCATCGCTGAAGAACAGGAAAAAGTCGTGCGGGAAATCCCGCGCGAGAGTGAGATCATCGAGCTGTTCAAAAAGATTTCCGGCGATGGACCGCTGCCGGTGCGCTGACGCGTGGCTGTTCAAGCCGTTCAAATAGTTCAAGCAGTTCAAACCGTTTGAACGGCACGCCGCCCGGAGGCTCTGAGCCGCAGGGCGGAGCGGAGCGAGGGTAAATTAAAAGCACGAAATCCGAAGCACGAAGCACGAAACAAATTCAAAATGATGAAAAACAATTACAATGCTCCAAACGGGATGGATCGGGTTCGGTGTTTTGAATTTTTCTGATTTTGAATTTATTTGGCCCCGGTTTGTTTCGGATTTCGTGCTTCGAATTTCGGATTTTCTGTTTTTTATGCATTTAGAACTTGGCCTCATTCACATCAAAGTTGTCCGCTTCGCGGCGAAGACCGCAATCGACGACGGCGTTCTGTCGGTTAATCGCGCGGAACTCGCCGCGCTGCTGCAAGAGGAATTGCTCTTCGATCACGTTGAGATTGACATCGCTCATCCCGGCGAATCCTGCCGCATTCTGCGCGTGCTCGATGTGCTCGAACCGCGCTATCGGCTCGATGGGCCGAATTTTCCCGGCGCGCTCGATGGCAATGGTTTGGTCGGCGACGGCCAGACTCGCGCGCTCAAGAATGTCGCCGTCGTGGAAACCGATCAGCTCGCACCGCGTTCGCGCAGCCTGATCGATATGAGCGGCCCGGCGGCGGAATACTCGCCGATCGCCAACACCCACAACGTCGTCTTGCTGCCTTATCCGAAAAAGAACACCGACAAAGATGAATACCGCTTAGCCGTGAAGAAAGCCGGTCTTAAAACTGCGACCTACCTCGCCGCGGCGGCGAAAGACCGCGCGCCGGATGAGACCCAGGTATTCGAATTACCGCCGGTCGCGCTCAACCAAGGGCCGAAGAATCTGCCGCGCATCGCCTACATCTTTCCGATGCACTCGCATCAACATCCGACGCAGCAGAACGAACCGGTCTTTTACGGCAGCAACATTCAGGGCTTCATGCCGACGATTGTCCATCCGAACGAAATCCTCGACGGCGCGCTGATGTTTTCCTACTCGGCCTTCACCTGGTTTGCCCAGAACCATCCGGTGATTCACGAACTCTATCGCCGCCATGGAAAAGATCTCTGGTTCGCCGGCGTGGTGCTCACCGTGGCGCCTGCGGTGGTTGCGGAGAAAGAACGCAATGCTTTTCTCGCCGCCCGCCTGGCAAAAGAAGTTTTGGCCGCTGACGGTATCATCGCCACGAAGATCGGCGGTGGCGCCGTCGATACCGACTTGATGATGATCTACACCCGCGCCGAAGAGATGGGCATGAAAGCCGCGTTGATCATCATGGAGCGTTATCCCGACACCGGCATTACGTTCGTACCGAAAAATGTCAACGCACTGGTCACGCCGGGCCTAACCCGCGACGCGATCACTCTGCCAGCGGTCGAGCGCGTCATCGGCGGCGACACGCTACACCTGGACAACACCAATCCCGATAATACGAATCCCAGTTTGCCGCCATTGCCGGCGCATCAAGAAATCACGGTGTGGATCGGTGACCTGGTCGGCGCGATAAGCCAAGTCGGCGCCTCGCGGCTGACGACGTATATGAGTTGAGGGATAATTCGGAATGATCTCCCGCAAAGGCGCAAAGACGCAAAGGTAAAAAGAAAATGTCATTTCGACCAAAGGGAGAAATCTTTTTCAGATCCCTCGCTTCAGTTCCGAATGACGGGCTCCGCCCGTCACTTCGCGCCTTCGCGCCTTTGCGAGAGAAATTCCGAGTTCTATTTTTGCGCCCTTTGCGCTCTTTGCGGTAAATTGTCCGGTATCCGAGGTTTGGGAGTCGCATACATGAACCAAAATATTCGCGTCGTGCATTATTTGAATCAATTCTTCGCCCAGATCGGCGCCGAGGAAAAAGGCGATATCGGTCCTGGCAGCAAAGACGGACCGATCGGTCCCGGCCGCGCGTTGCAGCAAGCGCTCGGCGAGGACGGCGAGGTCGTCGCGACGATTTTCTGCGGCGATAACTATTTTGCCGAGCACCAAGAAGAAGTCATCGATGAATTGATTCAACATGTGGCCGAATTCAAGGCCGACTTGCTCGTCGCCGGCCCGGCTTTCGAAAGTGGCCGCTACGGTGTTGCTTGCGGCGCAATTTGCCAAGCAACGCAGCGAAAACTCGCCATCGCCACCGTCGCCGGCATGGACGAAGACAACGTCGGCGCCGGTTTGTATCGCAAGAACATTTACATTGTGAATTCCGGCGCGACGATTGCGCGCATGGTGCCGACGCTGCAGCGCATGGCCGCGCTCGGATTGAAGCTGGCGCGCCGCGAAGCGATCGGCAAACCGGCGGACGAAGGCTACTTGCCGCGCGGCATCAAGCGCAACGAGTTCGCCGCCAAGCCGCCCGCCGAGCGTGCCGTTGACATGCTGCTCGCCAAGTTGCGCGGTGAAGAATTTCACTCCGAGATCGCGCCGCCCAAATTCGCCGGCAGCAAACCGGCCGCGCCGCTGGGCGATTTAAAATCAGCCGTGATCGCTCTGGTCACCGACGGTGGATTGGTGCTCGAAGGCAATCCCGACAAAATCGAACCCGGCCGGCCGACGCGCTTCACGACTATTCCGATTAGCGGCGTGAGTTCTCTCGCCGCCGACAAATACGACGCCGTCCACTCCGGTTACGACACCGCCTGCGCCAACCAAGATCCCAATCGCTTGGTGCCGCTCGATACCATGCGCGAGCTTGAACGCGACGGCGTCATCGGCAAGCTGCACGAGTTCGTCCACTCCACCGGCGGCGCCCACGCCGCCGTGGAAAATGCTACGCAAATCGGCCGCCAAATCGCCGATCAGCTAAAAGCCGCCGGTGTTACCGGCGTGATTCTCACGTCGACTTGAGGTTCCAGCACTCGCTGCGGCGCAGCGATCAGCAAGGAAATAGAAAAGCTGGAAATCCCGGTGACGCAAATCTGCACAATGATCCCCGTCGCCAAAGAAGTCGGCTCACTCCGCGCCATCGCCTCCGGCGGCATCGTCAGCCCAACGGGAAACCCGGAGCTGTCGCCTGAGAAGGAAAAACAATTTCGCCGCGAGTTGGTGCTGCGTGCGCTGCGAACCTTGCAGCAGGAAGTGTAAACCAAAAAGGGGACCGGCTCACTGGTGGCCCCTTTCCCCAATTGACCAAGGTCAGTAGTCAGAAATAAATTCTCGATTGCCGTCTCCGGGGCCGCTTCCCTCGCCCGCTTGCGGGAGAGGGCAAGGGTGAGGGTAAAAACAATCGAGGGCGAAAACCATAAGGACACTCAATGAACCAATTATATAAATCCCAATCACCGCGAAAATTAGTCTGGCAAATTTGCCTCGCACTTTTTCTAATTATTCTCAACGCTCCCCCGGCAGCCAGCCAAGACAAGCGCACCAAGGTTCGCATCTCCAACGCCGGCTTGACGATCACGGCACTGCCGCTCTTGGCAGCCCGCGATTGGGGCCTGTTCAGCGCAAATGGATTGGATGTGGAGATCATCGTCATGTCTCCTTCCCTTGCCGCCGCGGCATTGGCTCAGGGCGATATCGATTACGTCGCCGGCGTCGGTCCGGCCTCCGTCGCCGCGACACTGAGCGGTTTGCCATCGCGAGCGATCTGGTTTTCGTCCGATAGAATTTCGTACTGGCTCATGGCCCGCCCGCAGTTTAAGACCGTCGAAGATCTCAAGGGGAAAAAAATCGCCATCTCGGGAGGAGCCGGCGGCACCAATCATGTCGCTCTGCTGATCGCTTTGGAAAAATCCGGCGCCAATCCGAAGGACTATGCAACGTTGGGGATTCCCGGACAACAGACCCAGGTGCTTCATTCGCTAGAATCCAATTTTGTCGAAGGCGCTCTGATGTCGCCGCCGATAACTTTCAGCGCCCACAAGAAAGGCTTTAACAAATTGCTCGATGTCGGTTCCATGGTGGAGATGCCGGGAGGCGGATTGACCGCGCTGGTGAAAACCATACAGACCAAGCCTGCTGAAGCGAAGAAAGTCATTTACTCTCTCCAACTCGCCAAGGACGAGGTGCGCAAGTCAAAACCGAAAACGGTCGACTTGATTGTCCGCCTGCTCAAGATGGACAAGGAAGCAGCGGCGGAAACCTATGATGCCTTCTCGACGACGCTAAATCCAACCGGCATTCCCAATCGGCAAGGCATCGACAACCTGGTCCGTTCGCTCCAGGCCCAAGGCCGTTTCACCGACCGCAAAGTAAATTTCGCGGAAGTCGCCGACGATCGCCCAGCGACGGAGGTCGCAAAAGAGTTAGGTTATAAATTGCCGTAGGGGGCCACGCTGTGTGACGCTCGTTCAAGCCGTTCAAGCTGTTCAAATCGTTCAAGCCGTTAATGAAATCCGGAATCGATTTGAACGACTTGAACGTTTTGAACTTTTTGAACGCTCGGTGCGTTGCTAATAAAGGCACCCCCAAAAGCCATTGCGCGCGTAGCCATGGACACATTGAATTCAGATGTTTTGGTCGTCGGCGCCGGCCTGGCCGGCTTCACCGCAGCGCTCCGCGCCAGCGAGCAAGGCGCGCAAGTTTTACTGATCGACAAGAGCCACGGCGCACTCGGCGACGGCAATGTTTTAATGGCGTCAGGCAGTCTGCGAGCCGGCGGCAAAAGCCCAAAGACGAATTCGCGGGAACTCTACGACTTCGTCATCTCCGAAGGCGTCGGGTATCACGATCTGGTCAAAGCCTGGTCGGAGACCTGCGGTCGAGCCATCGACTGGCTGATCAGCGTCGGCGTCAGCATCGAGGAGACCGCGCCCGGAAGAATCTGGCTCGACCAAACCAGCGAAACTTGCCTTGGACCGGTTTACAAAAAAGACGTCGGCGCCCGCGCGCTCACGAGCTTGAAAGATCGCTTGCTGAAACTCGGCGGACGCTACCTGAACGGGATTGCCGGAACCAAGCTCATCGTCGAGAACAACCGCGTCGCCGGTCTTATCGGCAAGAGGAATGGCGAGGAAATCGAAATGCGCAGCCGAGCGACCATCCTTTCCACCGGCGGCTTCAGTGCCAACCAAGAGCTGGTCAAAAAATACCTCGGACCGCATGCCGATCAATGCAAACTACGCGGCTCGAAACAGGACACCGGCGACGCTCTCTGCATGGCGCTCGCCGTCGGCGCCAATGCGGTTAATCTCAAATATTTCTACGGCCACCTGATCGCCCGCAAAGCGCTCACCGATGACCGCTTCTGGCCCTATCCGCGACTTGACTCATTCGTTGACGAGGGAATTCTTATTGACTCGAACGGCAATCGCTTCGTCGACGAAGGCCGCGGCGACGTGGCGGTCGCCAACGAACTCGCCCGCTCGGACAACCCAACCGGCGCGACGTTGATCTTCGATCACGAATCCTGGGCCGCGTCGAAGGGTAGCCCGTCTTCCACGTCGCTAAAAATCCCCGCGCCCAATCCGTGGATACTCGACAACGGCGGCGAGATTTTCTGCCGCGATACTACTCAAGCTCTCGCCGAAGCGCTTGCTGTCAACGCCACGAACCTGAAGCGAACCGTCGACGATTACAATCGAGCGCTGCAGTCGAAGAATTCGCCAGCATTGTCGGTAGCTCGAACCGGAAATCCAAAAATTTTGCGCCCGCCGCTCTACGGCCTGCGGGTTGTTCCCGGCATCACCTTCACTATGGGCGGGGTCGCGATCAATGGACGGGCTGAAGTGTTAGGCCAAGACGAGAAAACAATCGCCGGCCTCTACGCCGCCGGTGACGCCATCGGCGGCCTCATGGGCGGCCCCCGCGGCGGTTACACCGGCGGCCTCATGCAAGCAGTGGTAACGGGAATCTTGGCTGGCGAGAATGCCGCGAACATCGCAGAGATTTAGCCACAAAGAACGCAAAGTGCGCAAAAAACATCCGCAGTTTTCGTAGGGTGCGCTTCGCGCACCGGTCAGCCAAGAGGGCGGGTTTCAAACCCGCCCCTACGAATGTCATTTTCTTTTGCGAACTTTGCGTTCTTTGCGGCTAATCCTTCCTTCCCTGATCATTAGAAATTCACTGCTTTTAGATCTACGATCAGCGCAGCGACGATTTCATTCAGCGCATCGTTCCAGGCTTTGACCAGCGCTTCGGGTGCGCGGCCGTTGACGGCCATGGATTTTACGTAACGCTTGCGCAGGACGATCTCGGCTTTGGTCGGCGATTCTTTGCTGAGAAAGAATTCCATCTCCAACACCGCCTTCGGCGCGTTGACGTCGCGAAACTCGCCGTAAAGCGCATCGATGGTTCCTTCCAACACATGGGTCGGCTCCAACTGGCTCGCCGTGCCGACGACATATTGCGCCACTTGGGCCCGGCTTACGGCGCGGCGAACTTCCTCGGTCAGCAGCGCTCCGGGCGAAACCAGAAACTGGTTGTAAAAATCCGACTCGAAGTTCGCTTCGCTGCGCCGATAGACGAAACTCCGCCCCTCGTAGCGCGGCGAGACGCGCAAGCTCGACACCAACAGCACGCCGGCCGCTTTGGCATTCGCTGCTTCCTCGCTGCGGTTTGCTTCGAGAACAAAGTAACGTTTATCCGGGTAGCTTTTCTCCACGCTGAGGCAGCCGGCGCAAATACCCAGCGTCGCGCACAGCACCGATGAAATAAAAAATGTTTTCATTTGCGGTGATTCAGGCTTTTGGGTCGATAATGTGTCACGTTCAGTTTGTTTTGTTCACCACGAGTCAAGGCCTCTCGGATTCGGAAATGCCTCCCGCAAAGGCGCAAAGACGCTAAGTTCGGATTTTTGATTTTCTTACTTTTGCGCCTTTGCGCCTTTGCGGGAAATATTCCGAGTTCTTTTTTTGCGCTCTTTGCGCCCTTTGCGGTTAAATTTCCGACTCATTTGCTCACGGCTCCCGACGGCGGCGGCGGCGCGCCAAAGATCGCTTGCGATGGAAACCGTTTCGAATCCTCGCTGAGATCCTTCACGTTCTCCGTGATCGAGCGGATATTCTCCATCGTCGTTTGAATCTCCTGCTGTTGGCTCGCGAGAATGCGGTTGAACCGGCGCAAGGTCTGGCGCAGCTGCGCGCTGGTCTCGGGCAAATCCCCCGACATGGCATCGAGCCGCTTGATCAGTCGCGTGAGGCTTTCCGAAGCTTGGGGCAGATCGGCGAGCAACTGCTTGATCGGCTTCTCGGCGCTACCGATGATCTCACGCGCGCCTTTTGCCGCTGCGGCGGCGTCACCGAACGCGGTTTTGATTTCATCGCCGACGACGAGAGTTTTCATTTGCCGATTGGTATCCCGGACTTCGGACAACAAGGCCACCGCCTCGCCGCTCAACTTTTCGAATTTTACGTTCTCGACCGCTTTGGTGATAATGCCCAGCGACTTTTCCATGCCATCGACCAGGCGGCCGATGTCGACGTTCTCCAGGCTGCGAAGAATTTTTTCCACCGACTCACCCAGCTGGGTAATCCGGCTGCGCGTCGACGGCACGTAGGGATAGCTCGGTTGCCAGTCTATCTCCAACGGCGGATTGCGCTGCGGATCGGCATAATCGGCTTCAATGTAAGCGACGCCGGTCAGACCTTGAGCCGCTAAACGGAGCCGCAGCCCACGCTCGATTTCCAGTTTGAAACCGGCGTGATTTGAGTCCGCCAAGGGAAACTCGAGCATCGTCGGCACGATGCCGACGCGCACCAACACGTAGCGCTTGCGCGTGGCATATTCCGCGCTCGTTAGTGAGATTTTTTCCACCTTGCCGATCGGCACGCCGCGGAATTTGACCGCTGAACCGACATCCAACCCCTGTACCGATTCGTCGATATAGGTTTCGATAATACTCGTTTTCTGGAAGATCGTCCCCACGCCGAGCACGACGATACCGATGACGCCGATCACGACGGCGCTGATGACAAAAATTCCGATTTTAAAGTAACTGAACTTTTCCATTGCCCGAAGCGCCGAGTCGATTCATTTGGTCTCGAGGTGCAGGGTCCATTCTGCTGACAAACTCGCGTTCACCCTTCGACAGGGCTCAGAGCCTGTCCTGAGTTTATCGAAGGAGCGAACGGGGAGGGGATTGATAATCTTAAAAATTTTCCGTTCTACTGAGCTTGTCGAAGTATGAGCTTGTCGAAGCATTCCTAAGGGTTTTTCAGCAAAATCAACAATTCTCACTCGAAGCTTGCCGGAAAAAGAATTGATGAACTCTGGTATCATCGCAGTGGTCGCGAAGCTCCTGCGGGCTTCCCACAGCGATGATACCTTTTTCTTGTTTATCTAACAGAATTACCCGATCCGCAATCGTCAGGATGCTCGGCAGCTCATGGGTAACCACCACGAAGGTAATCTTTAAACCGCGTGCCAGGCTCAAAACCAATTGATCTAATTCTGCGGAGGTGATCGGGTCCAAACCAGCGGACAATTCGTCAAGAAACAGCAGCTGCGGATCGAGCGCCATGGCGCGCGCAATAGCCGCTCTTTTTTGCATGCCGCCGCTCAGCTCCGCCGGCATGCGATCCGCGACGCCGCTTAAGCCGACTCTTTGAAGCTTCATCATCGCGATCAAACGAACCGCTTCCGGCGGCAGGTCGGTGAATTCTTCGAGGGGCAGGGCGACGTTCTCGATCAGCGTCATGGAACCAAATAGCGCGCCACTTTGATACATCACACCGAACTTTCGGAGAATTTTTAGCTTCGCCGCACCGTAAGTTGCCGCGATATCTTGTCCGTCGATCAGAACTTTGCCGGCTGCCGGTTTATAAAGCCCGATCATATGTTTGAGCAAGGTACTCTTGCCGGAGCCGGAGCCGCCGAGGATGGCGAACACTTCACCGGCATAGACTTCGAAATTGATATGGTCGAGGATAACCTGGCCATCATAGGCGGCCTTGAAGTGTTCCACTCGAATGATCGCCTCGCGCCCCGATTCCGCCGCCATCTAAACTCCAAGATAGTAGTAAACCACCGAAAAGATTCCGTCGGTGATCGCGATCAAGATTATGCCGCTGACGACGGCGCTGGTAGTCGATTCCCCGACCGAGGTTGCGCCTGATTTCGTTTGCAAGCCGCGCAGACATCCGATGGCGGCGACGAGAATTCCGAAAACCAGTGATTTCACCAGGCCGCCGACCAGTGAGCCGTAAGTCACCGCGTATTGGACTTGATGAAAAAAAGTGATTAACGGAAATCCCAATGAGAGCATCACGACGGAACCGCCCATTAAACCTACCAGATCCGCGAAAATCGTCAGCAGCGGCGTCATGCAAACGGCGGCGACGACACGCGTCACGATCAAAAAACGCACGGGATCGAGCCCCATGGTTTTAAGGGCGTCTATTTCTTCGCGCACCTTCATAGTGCCTAGCTCCGCGGCGAACGCCGAGCCCGAGCGGCCCGCTAAAATAATCGCGGTCATTAATGGACCGAGTTCGCGCAATATCGAGAGCCCGATCAGATTGGCGATAAAAAGCTGCGCGCCGAATTGAGCCAACGGAATGGCTGCCTGGAAGGCCATAATCAATCCCATCAGAAAACTGACCAGCGCCACGATCGGCAAAGCGTTGACACCCACTGCTTCTGCCACTCGCAGAGCGTCGTGCCAGCGCACGCTGCGCGGATGGATCGCGGCATGTACAAGCCCCACACCCAGCTCACCGACAAAGCTGACGAGGATCTGAATATCTCGCCAAACCTCAACGGTTGCTTCGCCAATCTCCTCGGCGAGCCCTGCACGAGAGTGCTCGCTGGTTGCTTCAGCGGGGAAGCCTTGGGCTCCATCATTGAGGAGATTAGCGAACTCGGGGCGAAGCCCAACTATTTGCAAGCTTCCCCCTGTTTTGCTTTGCAGACGGCGGAGTTGAACCAGCAAGGCAATCCCCGCGCCGTCGCAGTACTCGATCCCGGTCACGTCGACGATGGCGTTCGTAGCCAT
Source organism: uncultured Syntrophobacter sp. (assembly GCA_964478485.1). Lineage (GTDB taxonomy): Bacteria > Desulfobacterota > Binatia > UBA9968 > UBA9968 > DP-20. The sequence goes on from CAYZJE010000083.1 coordinate 10,196, forward strand.
GGCCCCGCTCAGGGCCGCCGTCGCCCGGCGCCAGATTCCACCCGTGGTGTTTGAGTCGAGTCGGCCCGCAATGGTGAGTTTGAGCGATCCGCCAAGGGAAGTTTCCGAACGAAGTTCGACGGAGGTTTGCGGGGATAGGGCCATGTTGAGAGCAATTACCGTAGGGTAAATCGTATTATGCGCCGTCTGGAACCATGGTCAACTCACGGCCGACACCTTCGCGCAGCGAGAGTTTTCAAACTAGCAAGGATCGTCGCGCTTGTAAAAGCGCGAGATCTAGGTTGAATGAACCAAAGTCGATGAGATATAGAAAAATCATCTGCAGAGCACGAGCACGAACCACGATCACGGAGAACCGAAGCCATGGCAAGAAAAGGTTTAAGCCATATCGCCCTTAAGGTCCGCGACCTCAAGCAGACCGAAGACTTCTATGTCGGCGTCTTGGGACTCAAAGTCGCCTTTCGCCATCCGCCGAGCATGATCTTTCTCACCACCCCCGGCAGCGGCGACCTTTTGAATTTCGTCAAAGGTTCCCGACGCGCCGCCGGCAATCAAGGCTTGGAGCATCTTGGCTTCAAAGTAACCGCGGCGGCGCTCAAGCGCATGGAAAAAAAAATCAAAGACAACGGCATCGCCATCGCAGGCCGGCGCGGCAAGAGCGCCCTCTACATCGCCGACCCCAACGGCTACCAAATCGAATACTACTGCGACTGATTAGCGCTAACACGGAGTCCTTTTGCGCCCACTCATGATCATTACCCTCGCCCATTCCGATGGGAGAGGGCAGGGTGAGGGCAATGCCTTTGTCTGTCATCTCGAGCGGATTGAGGGCGCTTCAATTTAGGCGGTCTTGTCGAATAGAACGTAGTCAGAACAGACTCAACTGGTCCTTCCCCGGCCGGCGAAAGTGTTCGGTCGTGAACTTTGGCCATCTTTCTGTGATCCCGGACTTTTTGCGCGCGAGCTCAAACAGCTTGGCCATCTGCTCGGCGTAAATCCCCTCGCCGCGCATGCGCGACTTGAAGTTAGGATCGTTGAGCTTGCCGCCGCGGATTTCACGCACGCGATGAAGAATTTTGTCCTTCTTCGCGGGATAGTGCTGGTCGAGCCACTGCTCGAACAATTCTTTCACCGCAAAAGGCAATCTCAACGCCACATAGCCGGCAAACGTCGCGCCGGCTTTGGCCGCAGCCATGGCAATTGCCGGCGCTTCGGAATCTGTCAATCCCGGAATCATCGGCGCCTGCAGGTAGCCAACCGGCACCCCCGCTTCGGCGAGTTTGCCAATCGCCGCCAAGCGCCGCGCCGGGCGCGAAGCGCGCGGTTCCATCAACGAAGCCAGCTTGAGATCCAATGTCGTCAGAGAAAGCGTCACACCGATGCAATCGAACTTGGCTAATTCTAAAAGAACATCGATGTCGCGCGTCACCAGATGATTCTTCGTGACGATCACCACCGGATTGCGAAATTCGAGAAATATTTCCAAGCAGCGCCGGGTTAACTGTTGCTGTTTTTCCACCGGCTGATAGCAGTCGGTGTTGCCGCTCAGCGAAACCAACTGCGGCTGCCACTTGGGACTCGACAATTCCTTGCGCAAAAGTTCTGGGGCGTCGTCCTTGACCATGATCTTGGTCTCGAAATCCAAGCCGGCGGAAAAGCCAAGATATTCGTGCGTCGGTCGAGCGTAGCAGTACACGCAACCATGTTCGCAGCCGCGGTAAGGATTGACGCTGGCATCGAAGCCAACGTCGGGACTTTCGTTGTAAGCGATGATCGATTTGGAGCTATCGGGGAAAAACTGCGTGTGGGGCGAAGAAATCTCGTCGCTATCCTCTGGCGGCTCGGGCACCCGCTCGATCGACTCGAAGCGGTTTTTCGGATTACTCGTCGAGCCGCGACCGCGCAGAGGAGGCGGCGTTTTCATGGCAAGCGGCTATTCGGCTGCTGCTTCCGCGGCTTTGGCTGCGGCAGCTGCTTCGGCTGCTTCCGCGGCTTTGGCTGCGGCGGCTGCTTCAGCCACCTTCGCAGCTTCAGCGGCCTTGGCTACGGCGGCGGCGGCTGCCGCTGCGGCCTTCTCGGCCGCCTCTTTGGCTGTGGCCTCGGCGGCAACTTTCGTAGCGGCTAACTTCTTCGCGCCGGCGATCGCGCGGGTTTGCCGCTTCAGCAGCTTCATCTTCCGTTGAATTCTTCTAACTTTCTCACGGTCGGGCCTAGCAGCGTGAATCTCGGCTTTTTGCTTCTTGAGCTGCCGAATATTCTGTTTCGCAGTCGTAGTTGGATTGGCTTCCATTTATCAAATCCTCCCTTTATGACAGGCTTTTTGCTACCATATTTCTTGCCAAAACCAAAATGATCGCGACCAGGGACAATCCGGTGGCTGCAAACAAGAAGATGATAGATGCAAAGAAACTAATCGCGTGGCTGGAGAAAGTTCATCCCAACGCCAAGCTCGATCTCGACTTCACCAATCCGTTGGAACTATTGATCGCGCTCATCCTCGCCGCCCAAGCACGAGACGATCTGGTCAACAAAGTCACGGTCGACTTGTTTAAGGCCAACCGTACCGCTGCCGAATACGCTAACGTGCCGTTGGCGAAACTCGCAAGCCAAATCAGCAAGATCAATTTTTACCGCAACAAGGCCAAGTCGATTCACAACTGCTGCGAGCAATTGGTCGAGCGCTTTAACGGCGAAGTGCCGGACAACTTGGAAGACCTCGTCAGCCTACCGGGTGTCGGACGAAAGACTGCGAACATCGTCCTCGGCAACGGCTTCGGGCGACAAGCCATCGGCGTCGACACTCACGTCATGCGCCTGTCGCAGCGCCTCGGTTTGACGAAAAAGACCGACCCAGACAAGATCGAAGCCGATCTGATGGCGATCGTCCCGGAGAAACAACGGGTGCGCTTCTGCCACCTGATGCAATACCACGGCCGCCGCATCTGCTTCGCTAAGACGCCGAAATGTCCCGAGTGTACGATCAAAGCTCGCTGCCCGTTTCCGGGGAAGACGAAAAGCCAGTGACACTTTTTTCAATCTGAGCGATATCGGCGAGAACATACTCATCGGCGGTGCAGCGGGAGATCGTCATCGAGCTTCTTGATCCGACGCTCGATAAGGGAATGGCACTCATCTGAAGACAGCCGGTGGCGCGGTGAAGTAGCACGAAAGATTTTGCTTCAAATTTTGCCCGGCAGACTGTACACTAGGAAAATGACCACCGGCGATGGCGAACAAATAATGCGCATGGACGAAATCCTCCAAGCCCCGGCCTCTTTCGGTCTGATTCGCGAAGCGCGCGGCTTGATCGAACTGCCGCGCCTGTTGCTGCGTTTTCCCGTCCTTGTTCTGCAACCGCGCGGGAACGGTGAACCCATACTGCTTTTCCCCGGTCATGGCATGGGCGACGGTTCAACAGTGATCCTCAAAGCCTACCTGCGATTAATCGGCTACCGCGCACGCGGTTTGGGTTTAGGCCTAAACAAGGGAGCAATTGCCGACCTGCTGCCGCGGGTCCTAAAACGCCTGGCTTCTTTTTCGCGCCGAAGCAATCAAAAGGTTACGCTCATCGGCTGGAGCTTTGGCGGCTATGTCGCACGCGAGATTGCGCGCGAACGACCGGACTTGGTCCGTCAAGTGATCACCCTCGGCACGCCGGTGATCGGCGGGCCAAAATACACAGTCGTTGCTGAAATGTATCGGCAGCGTGGCATGGATATCGAAGCGATGGCAGCCGAGGTCGAGCGGCGCAATCATACGGCGCGACTCGAAACGCCGGTCGTTGCCATCTACTCACGCGCCGACACGATGGTTGCCTGGCAAGCCTGTATCGACCGGCAAACGCCCCATATCGACCATATTGAAGTCAAAACCACTCACCTAGGGTTTGGCTTCTCGCCGGATGTCTACAAAATCATCGCTCGCGCTCTCGCCCAGACAGCCGACAAACAGCCGGCGATAGCCGACCCGAAGCCAATGCACCGGCACGGACTTCGACTACGCCGCGGTGATAGAGTCAAAGCCTGAGCTAGAGACAACGCCGCCGAAACGACCAATCCACTTCACGGGCGAGTTATTGACCCCGCCCTAAGTTAAAATAGATCTCGCCCCCGTTGGAAACTCGATTTAAAGTCTCTACGCTGCGAACAGCGGCGTCGACGTAAAATGGAAAATATTCTGGCCTACTGGATTGCCGCCGTTGTTCTTATCGGACTCGGCCTGGCAGGTTTGATCCTCCCGGGGCTGCCCGGCGCGGCGCTGATCTTTGCCGGGTTGGTTGTCGCGGCATGGGCGGAAAATTTCGCTTATGTTGGGCTCTGGACTATCGTCGCCCTCGCCCTACTCGCGCTGCTGACGTACGGCGTAGACTTCTGGGCGGCTATGTTCGGCGCGAAAAAGTTTGGCGCCTCGAAGCGTGCAATAATCGGCGCTTTGCTCGGCGCCGTCGCGGGACT
>CAYZJE010000084.1:0-2003 GCA_964478485.1 uncultured Syntrophobacter sp.
GAATTTACTTTCCGGCGACGCATACTTCATCAACAAGCCTTCCTTCTTGGTGATATAAGTGCGCGCGCCGCCATTGAGCAATACGTCGGCGACCGCTTTCTTGGCCCGTGCCTCGGATTGAAATCGAATCAACAGCCGGTCGGCGCTCAGCCGGTTGAGCTCAGTCTTGATGAAGGGATACTTCTCTTCGAACTTCTTGAGCAGCCCATTGTTGTCTTCGATATTCAGGGAAGAGTAGAAAATCATCTTCCCTTCTTTTTTCGCCCCCTCGACGAGTTTGGCCGTCGCGCTTTCTTGCGCCAGTAAGAAATCATTTGAGGAAATGCCACAGAGTAAATAGACCACGCTCACGATCAACAGGTGAGATCTATTGTATCGGCGTCTACGGCTCATAATACCCCCGCTAAAATGACAATGATGCGGGTCTGCGAAGTAACATACATAGCTATGGCATAACACTGCATCGAGGCTGCTGTCAAAATCACCCAGCCTCGGGTCAGAACGGATATGCTTGAAGGAGAAAATTCCTGTTGAATATCGTCCAGGCCGGACGTATGGCTAACCAAACAGTTCGCGATCCGGTAAAACTTTCGAGCAAAAGGAGGACATAACGATCATGGATAAGGCGCAACGTGAGATCAAGAAATTTAAATGCGAGTTCAGCAACCCAGACTTCAAGGGGCTGCCGAAAAAGACCGAGCGGCTGGTCAGTAACAAGGACAGCAACCTACTCGGCCTGGGCATGCAAGTGGTCCTCGCCGGCGGCGAGACCAATCGCCACGCGCACACGGGACAGGACGCGGCCTGGCTAGTGCTTGAAGGGCGCGCCCGCTTCTACGGCAAAACCGATGACGACGTGTTTGAGCTTAATCCGATGGAAGGCCTCTTCGTGCCCGACGGCGCGGACTACTGGTTCGAATCGGCGTCCGACGTCCCACTAAAAATTATCCGCATGTCCGCGCGGGATCCCAACGCCCAAGCCAAACGACTCAACTACGCAGACCTCAAAGACTGGCAAGGCCATCTCGGCGGCGAGCGCGTCGCTCGAACGTAATCCGATAGAACGAAAAAAGGGGGCATGAGGTTTTCCAGGTTATTCTTTGGAAAACTGCCATGCCCCCTTTGAGTTGTTGTTAGAATCAATATCCATCTCCGACTCGTCATTCCGGTGAAAACCGGAATCCAACCCATCCCCTTAACCTAGATACCGTCCCGTATCGCTGTACGGGACAAGCTTTCCAACGGTATGACGGATTGGCCTGCTCCAAATGATCTAACAGTTGGTGAGTTCTCTGACGTCGTTGATCTCATCGATCCGGCTAAGCATTTCTAACGACCGCGAAAGCGCCGGCTCTTCGAGCCCGCCTTGGCGGGCGCAGGCACGGTATTTTGCCGCCAGTTTGTCCCAGCTCATGGGGTTTTTCGGATGACCGGGCGCGTAGGTAACGGTTTCTTCGAAGACCGCCGCGCGGGTTTTTACCTGCACGGCAACGGGTCCTTCACCTGGCGTGCCCCGTTGGAGCGGCGCGTCGATGATGCGGACTTTTTCTACCAGCCCGCGCATCGTTGGATCACTGACATACTTGGGGTCGAAGCACTCTTCGCTGATGGTCTTGAATGTCAAACCGGCGGCTAATAGGTATTCAAGGCTGAACTTCGCTTCCAAGCTCGTCGTCGGCCGATGATGGATGAGGACGCGAAAGGTGTTGGGCGCTGCGGCGCAGCTGATTTCACTCACGTCGCGTCCCGCCACGTTATGGCGCTCGGCGATTTTGATGACCGCATCGACGGCGCGCTGCGAGCTATAGGGGCAAGGATAAGCCTTGAACGCGATGCCCGGTTGCATGAAGCGAAAACTCTTACCGAGTTTTTCGCGCGTGTCTGCCGCTTGCAACTCGCCGAAAAAGCCGCCCTGTTGATCGAAAATGTTTGGATTGGCAGTGAAACCGATGGATGCAAGCTCGGCGGCCATGATGCCGTTGCGCGCGGCGTTGCCGAGATGT
>CAYZJE010000085.1:0-17383 GCA_964478485.1 uncultured Syntrophobacter sp.
ATTTGCGCAGCCTGCGCAAACTCCTGCGCCGCCGATCCCAAGGGCGACCAGCCGGTCGCCCCTACGCCCCTTTTGTGACCTTTGCGTTCTTTGCGGCCAATCTTCTTCAGTTGCGGCTGTGCCGCGCTAGGCCCTCTGTGGCTAAAATCCCTCTCCGTCCGGTCATTTACTCAAATCGACCACGACTCGGCCGCGCACGCCGCCTTTGAGAATTTTATCGATCTCAGGACTCAACCCATCGAGCGAAACTTCCGTAACGATGCGCGTGAGATCGACGCTCCACTCGCCGGCGAGTTTAGTCCACGCCATCTGGCGCGTGCGCATGGGAATGTCGACGGAATTGACGCCGAGCAGACTCACGCCACGGAGAATAAATGGAAAGACGTTGACGTTGAGATCGGCCGACATGGCATTGCCGCACGCTGCGACCAAGCCGCCGTGCTTCGCGGTCTTGAGCGCGCTGGCGAGAATATTGCCGCCCACCGTGTCGACGACGCCGGCCCAGCGCTCTTTCTGCAACGGCCTGCCCGAGGTATCGTTGGCCTCTTCGCGCGAGATGATCGCCTTGGCTCCGAGCCGGGTGAGGAAATCCTTCTCGTCCGCCTTGCCCGTCGCCGCGACCACGTTGAAGCCGAGCTTGCCGAGAATCGCCACGGCGATGCTGCCGACGCCGCCGGTCGCGCCGGTGACCAAGACCTCGCCGGAATCCTTGTTCAACCCGCCCGCCATCAAGCGCAAAATGCACAGCGCCGCCGTCAGCCCCGCCGTGCCGTAACCCATGCTATCGCGCAGCGACAAAGCTTGCGGCAGCTTCACCGCCCAACTGGACGGCACGCTGATGAATTGGCCGAAACCGCCGGAGGTGTTCATGCCAAAATCGAAACCCATGACGATCACCTCTTCGCCGGCGCTGAATGCCTTCGTCGTCGAATCGACGACCACGCCGCCGGCGTCGATACCCGGCGTGTGCGGATATTTTCGCGTCACGCCTTTGTTGCCCGACGCTGACAAGGCGTCTTTGTAATTGAGCGACGAATATTTGACTTCGACGATCAGCTCGCCGCCGGGCAATTCGCTAAACGCTTTCTGGGTAATCTCGCGCACGAATTGCTTCTCCACCGTCTCGGATACCACCATCGCTCTGAATTTCTCTGGTAACGCCATGAATCACTCCCTCGAAAATAGAATCGATTAAACCCCGCCGCTTGCGGCGGGCACAATTAAATGGGGTTTCCAAAGGGGGCAAGCATCCCCTTTGCAAATATTGCAATTGGCGAGCGGGGGTTCAATCCCCGCTCACGACGTCAATTGATTAACACCAGCGCTATCGAATCGCACGCCGAACTGTCAAGGGGTACCATTCGCCCCTCGCCACTGTTTCGTCATGCCGGCGAAAGCCGGCATCCAGGAGTGGAGGATGTCCGGCACTCAAGAGTGGATACCGGCCTGCGCCGGTATGACGGATAGGAAGGTGGGGTTAGAGTCGATTCCTTCAGAATATTTCAACCCCTAGTCGGAGCGAAAACTACTCCCTGGCTTGCAATGAAATGATGCCCGTTGCATTGTCACATCGGAGGATATTTTAATGGCAGAAAAAAAAACCGGCGGCCTCGAAGGCATCATCGCCGGCAACACGGCGATCTCGACCGTCGGTAAACAAGGCGTCGGTCTCACCTATCGCGGCTACTCGATCGAAGACCTCGCGGCCCATTCGACATTTGAAGATGTCGCCTATTTGCTGATCTATGGGCGTCTGCCGAAACCGGACGAACTGGATGAATACAAGACGCGGCTGCGCAACCTGCGCGGCCTTCATCCAACCCTAAAAGCCGTTCTCGAAGAAATTCCCAGCAGCGCCCATCCGATGGACGTCCTGCGCACCGGCTGCTCGATGTTGGGCACATTAGAGCCCGAAGGGCCCGGCCGCACCCAGATCGCCGTCGCCAACCGCCTGACCGCGTGCTTCAGCGCCATGCTGCTCTATTGGCACCACTTCGTTACCAGCGGCAAACGAATCAATACGGAAACCGATGACGACGACACCGCCGGCCACTTTTTGCACCTGCTGCACGGCAAGAAGCCCGACGACCTCTACCGCCGGGCCATCGATGCCTCGCTGATACTCTACGCCGAACATGAATTCAACGCGTCGACTTTTACCACGCGCACGATCACCGCGACGCTGGCCGACTTCTATTCGGCGATCACCGGCGGCATTGGCGCGCTGCGCGGCCCGCTGCATGGCGGCGCCAACGAAGCCGCAATGGAATTGATCGAGCAGTTCGCCACGCCGGATGAGGCCGAGAAAGGCTTGTTGGAAATGATGGCGGCAAAAAAGCTCGTTATGGGCTTTGGCCACCGGGTTTACAAAATTTCCGATCCGCGTTCCAATGTGATTAAAGCCTGGTCAAAAAGACTCGCCGCGGCGAAAGACGACATGAAACTTTACGCGATCTCCGAGCGCATGGAGCAAGTGATGATGCGCGAAAAGAAAATGTTTCCCAACTTGGATTTCTACAGCGCCAGCGCTTATCACTACTGTGGCATACCGACGGCGCTGTTCACGCCGTTGTTCGTCGTGTCGCGCATCACCGGCTGGGCGGCGCATATTATCGAACAGCGCGCCGACAACCGGCTGATCCGCCCCAACGCCGACTACATCGGCCCCGAGCCGCGGCCCTTCGTGCCGATCAATAAACGTTAATTAAATGAGCGATTGAGCGCAGCGATTCGGATTCGGAAAATTGGCCGCAAAGAACGCAAAGAGCACAAAAAATCTATATACAAGGGGCGGGTTTGAAACCCACCCTCCGACCGAGAAAACTTCGATGGAGCTTTGTAGGATGCGGTGAGTTCACGAACCGCATCGAGCGCATGCGGGTCATTACCGATGCGGTTCCCGTTGGTCACCGCATCCTACACCGTATTTTCAAAGGAGGATACGAAGATCACGAAGTTCGGAGTTTAATTGTCCGAACCCCTTTGTGTCCGTAGTCTATCCTGAGCGCAGTCGAAGGGTGACCTTCGTGGTGAACAAAAATTTAGGTGATGGCGTACATTGCCCACACAGAAGCCTGAAGAGCTAGAACAATGAGTGGCATTGTTTCCAATCTCCGGCCCGAGCCGGACAAGCTTCTCGTTGAGCTCGCCGACTACGCGGCGAACTACTTGCCGATGAGTCAAGAAGCGCGCGACACGGCACGTTACAATTTGCTCGACACTATCGGCTGCGGCTTGCTCGCCTTGCGCTATCCGGAATGCGCCAAGCATCTTGGCCCCATCGTCCCGGGCGCGACGCTGGCGAACGGCGCGCGCGTGCCCGGCACTTATTGGCAACTCGATCCGGTGCATGCTGCCTTCAACATTGGCGCGATGATTCGCTGGCTCGACTTCAACGACACCTGGCTCGCCGCCGAATGGGGCCATCCGTCGGACAATCTCGGCGGTATTCTCGCGCTAGCCGACTACCTCACCCGCACCAAACAGAAAGAGTTTACGATCAACGACGTGCTCACAGCGATGATCAAGGCACACGAGATTCAGGGTGTCCTCGCGCTGGAGAACAGCTTCAATCGCGTCGGCCTGGATCACGTGCTGCTGGTGCGGGTCGCCACCAGCGCCATTGCCACCGCCATGCTCGGCGGCAACAAGGAACAAATCATCAGCGCGCTGTCCAACGCTTGGACCGACGGCGGCGCGCTACGCGTTTACCGCCACGCGCCTAACACCGGGCCAAGAAAATCTTGGGCCGCCGGCGACGCCACCAGCCGTGGCGTGCGTTTGGCGTTGATGGCGTTGCAAGGCGAGATGGGTTATCCGTCGGCGCTCACGGCGAAGACTTGGGGTTATTACGACGTGCTCTTCCACAGCAACCCGTTCACCCTCGGCCGGCCGTTGGGCTCCTACGTGATGGAGAACGTGCTGTTCAAAATTTCTTTTCCAGCCGAATTCCACGCCCAGACCGCGGTTGAGTGCGCGGTGCAACTGCACGGGCAGGTGAAAGATCACTTGGATCAGATTGAGAAAGTAGTGATCACCACCCAGGAATCAGCTATCCGCATCATCGATAAATCCGGCCCGCTGCATAATCCAGCCGACCGCGATCACTGCATCCAATACATGACCGCCATCGGTTTGATCTTTGGCGAACTCACCGCCGATCACTACGAAGATAAAATCGCCCGCGATCCGCGCGTTGATTTATTACGCGCGAAGATGACCTGCGTCGAAGACCCGCGCTACACAAAAGAATATCTCGACACCGATAAACGATCGATCGCCAACGCCGTCCAAGTTTTTTTCAAAGACGGCACGAGCACCGAGAAGATCGCCGTCGAATATCCCATCGGCCATCGCCGCCGCAGGGCAGAAGGCATGCCGCTGCTGGTGAAAAAGTTCGCAGCGAACTTAGCATCGCGTTTCGCGCCACAGCAGTGCGATGCAATCATGACTCTGTGCAACGATTCGATGGCGCTCGACGCTACGCCCGTCGACAAGTTTACAGACATGTTTGTGCCAAAATCGTCTAGCGTTTAGAGTCTAGAGTCTGGCGTTGAGGGAAATCCGAGAATTGAAAACTCTAGACCCCAGACACTAGACGCCAAACTTGAATTTAATCCGAGGTGCCCCATGACCCCACGCCAAACCCTCAAACAACTACTCAAGCGCAATAAATTATTGGTCGCCCCCGGCTGCTTCGACGGCCTGTCCGCTCGTCTCGTCCAAGAAGCCGGCTTCGAAGCGGCGTACTTAAGCGGCGGCGCCGTCGCCCGCAGCATGGGCATTCCCGATATCGGCCTCGTCACAATGTCCGAGTCGATCGAGCGCGCCGTCCAAGTCGTGTCGACAATAAAAATTCCAATTATCGCCGACGCCGACACCGGCTACGGCAACGCGGTGAACCTCGTGCGCACCGTGCGCGAATTCGAGCGCGCCGGCGTCGCCGCGATCCATATCGAAGATCAGATCACCCCCAAGCGTTGCGGCCATTTGGACGGCAAAGAAGTTATCTCGCTCGGCGAAATGACCCAGAAACTCAAAGCCGCCTTGGCGGCGCGCAGCGATCCCGACTTCTGCATCATCGCCCGCACCGATGCGCGCGGTGTCAACGGCTTCGACGATGCGATCGAGCGCGGCCAAGCTTTTGCCAAGCTGGGCGTCGACGCGATTTTCGTCGAGGCGCCGCAGTCAGAAGACGAGCTAGCGGAAATTCCCAAGCGCATTCCCGACATTCCGTTGCTGGTCAATGTTTTCAAAGGCGGCAAAACGCCGATGCTACCGGTCGAGCGCTTGGAAAAAATGGGCTACCGCATCGCCATCTACCCGTCCGAAACCCAACGCGCCGCAATTCACGCGATGAGAAACGCCCTCGGCACGCTCAAACGCGAAGGCACGACGGAGTCGATTGACGCATCGCTAACGACGTTCAAAGAGCGCGACCGCGTCGTTGATTTGGACGGGTGGCAAAAAATTGAGAAAGACTATATGGAAGTGGACGGCGATGGCTAATCGAAGTGAAAGGAAAGACCAATGGCCTTCAACATTCTCGAAACCACAATCGATCAAGTCCACGCGGCTTATAAATCCGGCGGGCTTACTTGCCGCCAACTGGTGCTGATGTATTTGGAGCGCATCGACGCCTACGACAAAAAAGGTCCGGCGATCAACGCGATCATCTCGCTCAACCCCGACGCGCTCAAGGAAGCCGATCGGCTCGATGCGGCTCTGAAAACCTCCGGCTTTGTCGGACCGCTCCATGGCATCCCGATCATCATGAAAGATCAAGGCGACGCCACGCCGATGCCGACCACGCTCGGCTCGCTCTTGTTCAAAGATTACTATCCCGACCGCGATGCCTTCGTCGTCGACAAGCTCAAAAAAGCCGGCGCGATTATTCTGGCGAAGTCTACATTGGGCGAACTTGGCGGCGGCGACACCCACGGCTCGCTGTTCGGTTCGACGAAAAATCCTTACGATCTCGAACGCACCGCCGGCGGCTCGTCGGGCGGCTCGGGCGCCAGTGTGTCGGCGAACTTTTGCACGGTCGCCGTCGGCCAAGAAGGCTTCGCCTCAATCCGCCGACCATCGACGTGGAATGGAATTTCCGGCATGCGTCCCACCGCCGGGTTCGTCAGTCGGACTGGCGTCTACGCCGGCTGGCCATCGGTAAACGGTTCTCTCGGACCGATGGCGCGCACGGTCACCGACTTGGTGAAGCTGCTCGATGTCATGGTCGGCTACGATCCCGACGATCCAGTGACGGCGCACGGCGTCAGTCACATCCCCGATAGCTTCACCAAGTTTCTCGACAAGAACGGACTCAAAGGCGCGCGCGTTGGAATTTTGCGCGAGTCCATGGGTTACGACGCCGAACCGGGCTCTGAAGACTTCAACGAAATCACGGAAGTGTTCGACAAAGCGGTCGGCGAATTAAAATCCGCCGGAGCGGAAGTCGTCGACCCGGTCGTCATTCCTAACTTGAAAGCACTACTGGCCAAACGCGCCGGCAGCTTCACTGACGATGAAGAAGGATTTCGCAACTTCCTCGGTCGGAGCAAGAAACCGCCGTATCAATCGCGCGCCGAAGCAATGCAGTCGCCAGATTTTCAAAAAGTCGTCAAAGGCTCGCGCGAGCGTTGGGCGCGCAATCCCAAACCGGAGGCGCACTACGAATATCTGAAGGCCAAGGATCAATTGATGACTAACCTGCTCACCGTCATGGCCGATCACAAACTCGACGCCATCGTGCACAAGTCGGTGGAGCATCAGCCGACACTGATCAAAGACGGCGTCAACCCACCTTACGTCGACCAAAAAGGCGCGCCGCATATCAATACCTTTCTGATCTACGTGCCGTCGGTGGTCGTGCCAGCCGGCTTCACCCGCGATAATTTGCCGGCAGGAATAACTTTTCTCGGCAAGCCCTATAGCGACGCCAAGATGATCAAGTTCGCTTTCGCCTACGAGCAGGCGACCCATCATCGCAAGCCGCCGGCGAGCGTAACCCCACTGTGAGCGCCAACAACCGCGCTTGATCCGCCCGGTTGCAGCGTTTTATGCGACTGCTATAGTTGGGCGAAAGGTTACTGGTTATGGATCGCATCATCATAGCTTTACTATTTGTTTTCACGGTGGTTACACAAAGCGCCTTGCTCGACGGCAATCAAGACGGCATTCGACCACCGGCTGTCGACACTCCACCGAGCAGGCTGACCGAATACGCGGCGTTCGATGACGCCGATGACAACTTCATTTTCCTTGGCGCGACAATGGTTCTAGCGACACCGGCGCCTGGGCGACTCGTACAGCTGGCTTTCGGACAAAACCTGCACCGAACGCAACACTCCGATCGCAACTGCGTACCGCTCTATGACCTGTACGCGGTCTGGCGCATCTGATTTTTTCTAACTATCTGCAAGCCTTCGCACCGTTTCGTCTCGCTCCTTTGGCTCGGCGAAAAGCTAGCGTTCATTTCAGGTCATACAGAATTACGAAAGCGCCCAACGCTTTCCGAGGGAACAAAATGGAAGAATTTCCGATTTGGCTAAAGCTCACAGTCTGGGGAATACTTGGTCTGACCGTATTGTACAGTACCTGGGGCATTGTCCATTCCGCCATGGGGTGGTAACAAATGGTCATCCGGCAATGGAGAGCCGCCCAGGGCTCTCCATTGCTTGTCCCGCCGCTTGTTCGCCCGCCGTGAAACTCAAGCGCGCCGAATCACGCCAATCGCCGCTAACGGTTCGCGGTAAGCATATCCTGAGCAACGACGAAGGGACGCCAAGTTCAGAAATCAATTTCTTTTCTTTGCGCTCTTTGCGTTCTTTGCGGGAGATATTCCGAGTTTCGGTTGCGGCTTTGCCGCGCTCGGATATTTGATGCTATAGGTTGCGAAGGAACAGACTGGAGTTATGGGTTTCAGAATTCCCAACACCCCACGACTCCAACACTCCAATCCCGTGACCATGAACGAACCAAACCACACCGGTGAGATCCGCTTCGTCGACACCACGCTGCGCGACGGCCAACTGAGCCTGTGGGCGTCGAACATGACGACCGGCATGATGCTGCCGATCGCCGAGCGCCTCGATCGCGCCGGTTTCGAGGCCATCGAGGTGATGTCGTCGGCGTTCTACAAAAAATGCCTGCGCGATCTGAAAGACGATCCCTGGGAGCGGGTTCGGCTCCTGGCCAAGCGCATCAAGAAAACCCCACTGCGCTCGATCCGCAGCCGCTCCATGTTGGCGTTCCAGTTGACCGCGCCGGCCATCGCTGACCTTTGGCTCGAAAGACTGGCGGCTAACGGCATCGCCGAGTTGCGCACCTCCGACCCGTCGAACACGCCGAAGTATTGGCGCCAGGCGGTCGCGGGCGCCAAGCGCGCCGGCCTCAAGACCATACTCAACATCATTTATTCGATCTCGCCCAAACATAGCGATGAATATTTCGTCGAGCGCACACGCGCCGCGGCAAAACTGGACGTGGCGAGGATCTGTTTCAAAGACCCGGGCGGTCTGCTGACGCCGCAAGCGACGCGCCGGCTCGTGCCGCTGATATTGCGCGAGGCCAAAGACAAGCCGGTGGAGTTCCACACTCATTGCAACACTGGCCTCGGCTCGATCTGTTGCCTGGAAGCGATCAAGCTCGGCATCACCTCGATCAACACGGCGATCCCGCCCCTCGCCGACGCGTCGTCCAATCCGTCGCTGTTCAACGTCGCCATGAATGCCCGCGCGCTCGGCTACCGAACCATGGTCGACGAAGAAATGATCAAGCCGGTGCAAACTCATTTCAACGCTATCGCCAGGCAAGAACATTTGCCGGTCGGCAAACCGCTCGAATACGATGCCTTTCATCCGCTGCACCAAGTGCCCGGCGGGATGATTTCGAATTTTCGTTTTCAGTTGGGCAATCTCGGCAAACTCGACAAACTGCCCGAGGTGCTCGAGGAGGTTTCCCGCGTGCGCGCCGAGTTCGGCTACCCGATCATGGTCACGCCTTACTCGCAGTTTTTCGGCGTGCAAGCCGCGATCAACGTGATGGTCGGCGCGCGCTACCGCGAAGTCACGGACGAAGTCTTGCTCTACGCACTCGGCTTTTGGGGCGAAGAGGAGGCGCAATCGATCGAGGCGAATCTAAAAGACCGGCTGCTGAGCAGCCCGCGGGCGCGCGAGCTTGCTCAGTTAAAGATTCCGGAGATGTCGTTACCGGAGTTCAGGGGAAAATTCGCCGGCGCCAACGACGATGACAAGCTGTTAAATTTTTTCGCCGGGACGGAGGCCGTGGCAGTAATGAAAGCCGCCGGTGCGCCGAAAGACTACGGCAGCGCCGCGACTTCGCTGGTGACGCTGATCGAGCAAATCGCCAAACGTAAGGGCCCCGTGCAGGTCTACATCAAGCGCGCAGGTTTGACGCTAAAATTGGCACGGCGCCCAAGGACTGCTTAGCGCGCCCTCGGAAAATTAAATAACCCTCGACTCGCAGTCGAGGGGTTCTGAAGTTGTCGACTCGACGTCGACTTCTTTTTTTCGTCTTTCCCGCCTTCTCGTCACCCCGGTGAAAACCGGGGTCCATACCCATCCCCATAACCTGGATACCGTTTTCCAACGGTATGACGGATCTTCACTTCGCCTGAAGCATGTCCTGAGATCAGCCTTCTTGAGCGTGGCCGAAGGATCGAAGGGGCGAGGGATTTCAACCATCCTCGATAGAGACATTAATGGCTGGTGGCCGGGGAGAGTTTCACCATCTCGAGGGAGCGTTCAGCACCGGCTGAGCCATTGGCCGGAACCAGTCGCGTGGAATCGAATTCTGATTCGCTGTCGGCCTCTCCCAAGCTTGATTTGCCAGCCAGGGAAAGGCTAGTTGAATCTCATGCGACAGCCCAATAGGAAGACGGCACGCCGCACGGCGAGTAATGTTCTTTGCCTGTGGCTATTTTTCAACGCCGGCACGGCTCGCGCCGACTGGGTCTGTGCGCCAGGCGAGACCTCGTGCAAAACAATCTTCATAGTCCACAACGCCTGGCACGCCGCCATCGTACTGGACAGAGGCGATCTTAGCCTCGATGCCGTGCCTGAGTTAAGCGATTTTCCCGGCGCCAAGTTCATCGAGTTCAGCTGGGGCGACCAGGATTATTTTCCCGACCCCAACTCCGGTGTCTGGGCCGCGCTGCGCGCCGCGTTCTGGTCCCGTGGGAGCGTTCTCCATTTGGTCGGCTTCAGCGAAAATCTCGCCCAGTTCTATGGCGGCGCGGAAATCTTCGAGCTTCGTCTCGCCCCAGCAGCCCAGCGGCAATTGATCCGTTTCATCTCGCAAACCTTCGCCCGGCCAAATTCCAGCAGCCGCGCCCAAGCCACACCCGGTTTGTTCCCGTATAGCCGCTTCTATTCGGCCACCGGAAAATTCAGTTTGCTACGCACCTGCAACACTTGGGTCGCCGAAGCGCTCGCGTCGGCGGGCTTACCGGTCTCGCCCGGCAACGTTTTCACGGCCGGAAGTCTCGCCAGCCAGCTAGCAGACCTTGGCAAATCAAACTAAGCCCAAACCGCCTCACGCTCAGCGCATTGCGCCGCAGCGTGAGAAAATAGACAATACAAGGGTTCTTCGGGATTTACTGTGAAGGGATATTCACCACAGAGACACAGAGTCCACAGAGTTCGGAGTATATTTTATTCAAAGACTCTTTACTCCGCGACCTCAGCGCCTCCGCGGTGCAATCTCCGAGCCCGCTTATGAAACGACGTCGCCGAAAGCGGATCAAATCGGTTGCCATTCTACTGGGTCTCGTTTTTATTGCCGCTTGCCAGCCGACCCCAGTTTCGCCGCCGAGCGCGCCGGAGCACTCACCGGTAGTTGAGCAAAGCCCATCGACTTCCGCCGAGCGTCCGGTTGAGATCGCCAAAAGCTCTGAAGCAATCCCAGCGATCGCCCCGACGACAGTGAAGCCAACCATCAGCCGAACACTGCCTGAATCGATCCTCGGCGTGCCCGAGAAAGACTTGGCATCGCGCCAGCTCGCCTACAACACGGTGATTAATACTCGATCCGCTGACGCCGCCAACGCCGCGAGTTGGCATTATCGCCGAACCAACGCGGGACAAATCGTCGGTTTTGAATTTTCCAACCATGGCGGCAACCCGATCCTGCCGCCGCTGCGCGATGCCGCGAAGAACCAGTTTTTCGGCCGCGACTTTCAGTTCCGATTCGACGAGCGGGCGCGCCAAGATATTTATCTACTGGTCACCGACTGGGCGCCGTCCCGCGACCGGCAGTTTCGCTTAAGTGAACTGATGAACAGCCTGATGCATTTTTTCCCCCGCAGTTTTTTGCCGGCCATTGTCAGCTTCAACGGGCGAAATATCATCACCCTACCCACCGGTGAAGAGGTCGAATTCAACGCTCAAACTCATGAGATTTTAGCCGGGGCGCTTTCCGAAGCGGCGGTCGATTTGAACCCGGACCGCAACGCGCGAAAGTTTCCCGCCATCGTTTATAACGGCAAAGGAATCGTGGTTCGCACCAACTCGCGCGGCGCCGACCCGCGCATCGGCACCACCGCGACGATCACCAACGGAGCGCCGCCGCCGACTTGCGACAAAGGCGATGCTTGCCATCAATGCCAAGTGCCGGCTCGGGAGCTTTGGAATCAATCTGGAGCCGTGCGCTTCAAGTTCGCCACCGATCAGGAGTTCGACCGCTTCCTGCTCGCCCACTGTCAGTTTGGCCTGCCGCCAGCGAGTAAATAATGAAACATCTTATTCACCACGAAGTGTGTCATGTGCTTACGCACACCTATGGACAAGCAAAATAGCCAAACCCGTAACCCGTAGGATGTGGTGAGTCCGCGAACCGCATCGAGCGAGTGCGACTTACCGACGATGCGGTTCCCTTTGGTCACCACATCCTACTAACTCCCGCCAAGGCGCAAAGCACGCGAAGTTCGGAAAGGAATTTTGTTTTTTAAACCCTTTGCGCCTTAGCGCCTTTGCGGGAGATATTCCGGTTTTCGGTTGCGGCTTTGCCGCGCTAGGTCTCCGCGGTGAACTGTCCGTGTCTTCTCTAGGGCGATCACTGCCCCAGGCTATTTCCTCTACCGACCGCCGGTTGCATTTCTCGGCCAACGTGACTAGGAAGAAGCCAGCGGAACAAAAATCAACAAGGAGCATTTATGGCGAACAATCTCGTGATCGATGCCGACGGACATTGCTACGAACCGGATAACGAACTGGCCAAGTGGATGCCGAAGGAAATGGCCCACCTCGCGCCCAACCGCGTCACCGATAGTTCCGGCTATTCCCACTTGATGATCGAAGGCCGTCTCGCCGGCCGGCGCCGCTGGGGCGGCGGCGCGGATCGCGGCGAGGTTTTTGCGCCACATATCGAACGCAGCCGGCCGGGTATGACTGACCCAATCAAACGTTTGCCTGACATGGATGAAGAAGGCATCGACGTGGCGATCATCTTCGGCACCTCGATCGCGCTGATGGTTAACGGCATGGCCGACAAGCCGCTCGCCGCCGTCATTTGCCACGCCGTCAACCGCTGGTTGGTCGAAGAATATCTCGCGCCGGATCCGAAACGCTTAAAAGGTGTCGGCTTGATCCCGGTACAAGATCCGCCGGCGGCAGTGAAGGAATTGGAATTTCTCGCCAAGCACCGCGCCTCCGTCGTCACCGCCATGTTGCCGACCAATGTTTATGGAATCAATTTAGGCCATCGCATGTTCGATCCTATCTACGCCGCGGCGCAAGATTTGGGCATACCGCTCTCTGTCCATCCGCAGACTGAACACGACGGACAGTACGGCGTCTGGGGCGTCATGGGCGCCGGCAGCGAGCGCATGGAAAAATACAGCTACGTGCATATGACCTCGTTCCCGTTCGAATTAATGATCGCGCTCATGCACATGATCGGCGAAGGCGTGTTCGACCGCAATCCCAAACTCAAAGTCGCCTTCATGGAAGGCGCCTGCGGCTGGGTGCCGTTCTGGTCGGAAAGATTGGACGAACACTTCCACAAACTCCGGCCGCAGTGGCCGCTGCTCAAGCGCAAGCCGTCGGAAATCATCAAGAGCCCGCAAGTCTCGTTCACCTGCGAACCCGAAGAAGCGATCCTGCCCTACGTGCTCGACACCATCGGCATCACTCAGGTGATGTACGCGTCGGATTACCGTCACTGGGATTCCGAATTCCCCGACTCAGTCAAAGAGGTAAAAAAGATCGATGGCATGACGGAAGAGCAGCTGAAACACGTACTGGGCGAGAACGCAAAAAACTGGTTCGGTCTGAAACAAGAAGATTTACCACTCAGATAGTGATTACTTCGGATTTCGATTCACCCCAGAGGCACGGAGTTCGCAGAGTTCGGAGTATTTTGAAAGAAAAACTCTTTACTCCGCGCCCTCCGCGCCTCGGCGGTGAAAAATCCGTTTCCCCTTTTGCGCCCTTTGCGCTCTTTGCGGTGAAATGATTTCGGCTAATCTTCAACGACTTGTACGACTGCTTCGACGCCGTTGGCTTTGAGAATTTCGCCGTATTCGAGCTGAATCGCCGGGTCTTCTTCGGCCATCGGAATCATCGTCCAGATCGGATTGCGAAATCGGTCATGGCTGTATTTCGGACTGTCGCCGCGCATGGCGAAGTGGCGCATCGTCCCCGTGCCGGTATTGAAGTGGCCGTGCCACATGAGATCGTCCGGTGAATAAACCGTGCCGACTTGAAATTCGTGGCGCTGTCGCTCCTCGCCGTCTTTCCACAACACCACGTAACCTTCCCCTTGGGTGATGATGATCACCGCGCCCGGCCCGTGGCGATGGAACGTGCTGCGGCAGCCGGCCGGGAATTCCGACACATGACAACCGTAAGTCGTGTCCGCCAGCGTGTAACGCATATGCTTTACGCCCTTCCCTTTCATCGGAAATTCGTCGAGCGGGAACTGATTGACGTCCGGCACTAAGTTGGTCTCCCAGTAGCGCTCGGTCACATGCTTGTTGTAACGGAGAAACTCATCGCCCTCGTGAAAGCGGTCGCGAAAGTTGAACGGATTACGAAAGATAAAATCCTCGTTGTGAAAAATATTGATCATGGCGGGACAAGTCGTGCCGACAAACAAACGAATCGCTTCACTCCCTGAGCCATTAAAGTGAACGTAGGTCGAATTGAGCGGGATCGCGAAGATCGCTCCCGGTCCCCACTCGAAGGTTACCTTCGCCGTGCCCTCCTGCCACACCGAAGTCGCGCCGCGCCCCTTGGCGACGTAAACGATTTCTTCGAACAGATGGCGCTGCGGCAAGGTCTGGCCACTCGGCGGAATCTCGCACACGTAAGCATCGGTCCGCTGCTGATTGGACAGGTTTAGATAACAACCGGGAACACCCATGCGCTGCCAATGGCCCAGTTCCAACGTCGTCACGTCCTTGACAACATTGCCCCTGACGATCGGAATCCCCTCTTTCTCTTGCAGCAGATCGTAAGGCGTCGGCCCGAAGTCTAAATGTTCACGAAACGGTAAAAGCATGTTGGTTACTCCTTTTGTTCATTTCTAAACCACAATCACGCCTGCGAGACAACTTTGAAAGAGCGGCGAGATAGGCAATAGCCATTAGGCAATAGGCAATAGTTCGGAAATCATCCCCCTTCCCTACTGCCCGTTGCCTACTGCCTATTGCCTATTGCCTATTGCCCACTGCCTCGCCTATAGTCGCTCCATTGTCTTGCCGTTGAATCAGCGAACAACTTTAACCACGGAGGTGAATCATGAAACTATTTTCCTATCAGCCTTGACCCTACGCCCACAGGACAAGGATTGTCCTGGCCGAAAAGAATATTCCATACGATCTCATCGAGTGCGACTTGAGGAACAAGTCGAAAGAGCTGCTCGAGCGCAATCCCTACGGCAAAGTCCCCGTATTGGAAGACGGCGACGCGGTGATCTACGAGTCGGCGGTCATCGATGAATACTTAGAGGAAAAATATCCCGCGATACCGCTCATGCCGAAAGATCCCTACCAACGGGCGCGGGCGCGCATCTGGATCGACTTCGCCAACACGCGTCTACAGGCGGCGGCGGGCAACATCGCGCACGATCACGAAGTCGAAAAGTCCAAAGCGCAGCTAAAGCAGCATTTGGCGACTTTGAATCAAGAGATGCGTAACCGAGATTTTATCGCCGGCGCCTACTCGTTGGCCGACATCACGTACATCCCGTTCTTCACCAGACTAGAACGATATCAAACGACGATTGGCGATGACATACCCAATGTCAAAGCTTGGATGAACCGGTTACTGAATCGTCCGGTAGTGCGTAATACACCATGAGAAGACGGAGTGACGGACTATTGGAGTGTTGGAATGATGGAGTGATGGGTCCGGAAAATCCCATTACTCCAATATTCCAATACTCCATCACTCCAGTACTCCAATACTCCGAGACCGGAAAAGGGGATAGCCTGTCCCCTTCTCTGCTCAAAAATGTATAGAGTCGAATACACTGACGACATTAGTGATGATTTAGCCGGCTTACGTGCCTATGACCGAAAGCGAATTTTGGATCGGTTTGAGAAACAGTTAAGATACGAGCCGAGCAAGAGCACGAAAAACAGGAAGCCCTAGCACGGCCTAGTTCCTCCATGGGATCACATGGACCCAGTTTGGGAATTACGTATCGGCGAATATCGCGTTTTCTATGATGTAGATGAACCGGCAGCCCTGGTCATGGTTCGTGCGATCCGCCATAAGCCACCACACAAAACGACAGAGGAAATTTTATGAAAACGATTGGTCTTGAGCATGCTACGTTAGAACTGTGTATCAAGGACGCTCGACGGGAACGGGTTGTCTTGACGCGCAAAGGTAAACCCGTTGCCCTGGTGGTGAGCGTCGAAGGGATGGACGAGGAGCAATTGCAGTTAGGAAGTAGCGACAAATTCTGGACTCTCATAGAAAAACGACGCAGACAAAGAACGATCGGTCGTGCGCAATTGGAAAAGAAACTCGCCCGGACAAATGGCGGCTTGGAAAAAACCTCGAGAAAGAGGAAAGCGAAGGCGTGACGACGTTCTGCGCCCAACAAACCTGTTGCCAGCGGATCAGTTGATCAAATGAAGGGACGGAGTGATGGAGTGCCGCAGGATTGGAGTAATGGAGTATTGGAATGATGGAGTGATGGGCCGGAAAATACCATTACTCCAATACTCCAACACTCCAATACTCCGTTCTCCAAAATCGAGGGAAACTCCATGCATACCAAAATAACTCGGCGAACTTTTTGCTCGATGCTCTTGGCTCTTCCCTTTCCAGCTCGGGCGCAGCAATCGAAGAAAGTGCCGCTGATCGGGTATCTATCGTCGTCCGATGCAGCTGCTGAATCCAGCCGTGCCGAGGGAATTCGGCAGGCTCTGCGCGAACGTGGCTACGTGGAAGGTCGGAACATTGCGATCGAGTACCGATATGGGGAGGGGGAAAATGCTCGACTCCCTGAGCTTGCGGCCGAGCTGGTTCGTCTCAAGATTGATGTCATCGTGGTACAAGGAGGAAGCCCAGCCGTCCGGGCCGCCAAGAGCGCGACTAAGACGATTCCCATCGTTATGGTTGGCAGTGGATCCGACCCTGTCGACTCGGGGCTGGTTGACAGCCTTGCCCGTCCCGGCGGCAACGTCACAGGAGTTACAAACCTGACCAGAAAACTAGGCGGGAAACGGCTCGATCTGCTCAAAGAAGCCATTCCCAAAGTTGTCCGTGTCGCGGTTATCCACGAAACTGCCAGTTCGGCTACTGCAATCGAGCTGAAAGAGGTCCAGGCTGCGGCGCACGCGTTGAAGTTGACTATCCAGCCTTGGAAGGTGCGAACTGCGGAAGATTTCGAGAAGGTATTCGCGGCATTAAACAAGCAACGCCCGGATGGACTCTACGTGTTCGATAGCCCACTACTGAATGTTAACCGAAAACAGACCGTCGGCTTTGCGTTAAAGAGCCGGTTGCCGTCGATGTACCAGAGCAGAGCAGCTGTAGAGGCTGGCGGGCTCATGTACTACGGGGCTGACCAAACGGAAAGTTACCAGCGCATCGCATATTTCGTGGACAGAATCCTCAAGGGAGCCAGGCCTGCCGATCTGCCAGTCGAGCAGCCGATGAGGTTCGAGTTCATCATCAACCTTCAGACCGCTAATAAAATCGGCGTGACGATCGACCCGAATGTGTTGGCGCGGGCAACCAAGCTGATCAAATAGGCATCAGGCATTAGGCAACGGTAGGGGCGGACCTATGTGTCCGCCCGTTCGGAGGGCCGACACGCAGGTCGGCCCCTACACGGTCCGACAATCGAAAATCCAAAATCGAGAATGCGACGTCACGCCCCGGCCCTTGCTTGGAGGACAGCCTGGTGG